>NZ_CP024084.1:600000-900000 GCF_002895085.1 Chlamydia abortus | reverse complement strand
TCGTTATATTGTAAACTCACGTAGGTTGATTTCTTCTATTGTTTCTGCGGTTGTACCCTTCGTGGAAGCGGAATACGTCTATGTGAATTTTCCTAAATTTACAGAGATAGGTAGTGAGGCAAGAACATTTGACGAGGGACATTTGCAGAATGTAGCCATCCCCTTCGGTGTAACCTTAGAACATAACTATTCTCGAGGGCAGCGTTCAGAGGTGAATAGCGTGAGTTTTTCTTATGCTATTGATGTTTATCGTCAGGAACCTAATGTTCTTATTCATTTGCCAGAAGCTTCTTATTCATGGAATGGCGTTGGTTCCAATCTTGCTAGAAAATCTATGAAAGCTCAGTTTAGTAATGATACAGAGTGGAATTCATATTTCAGTACTTTCTTAGGATTTACCTATGAATGGAGAGAGCATACTATAGCCTATGATTTGAATTGTGGTATGCGTTTGATCTTCTAAGGCGTATTGTTTAAGATCTGTAAAAGCAAAAAAGCGTTGTGAAATCTCTCACAGCGCTTTTTTTATTGTTTAGTCTGACTGTTCTAGGTGCTCTGAGGAATTATGATGTCCATGATGTAGAGTAGGTAGATGATTCCTTCGGGTTTGAGTTCATAATTTTCATTATAGAAACACTCAAGTACAACATCAATGTGAGCTCCTGTTTCAGGAAGATTGATCGTGTTGGCTACTATATCCAGTAGGTAGTTATAAATGTACGCTTGTATTTCTGGTGTTGATGTTATAAATGCATTGTGTAGATAGGATACAAGTGGAGAATACGATGCTGTATAGGCTTGTTCGAAACTATGTTTAAGAGCCTTGTATTTTTCTATATTCTGAGGCAGCAACGAGGTTTGTCTTAGGGTTAGACCAGCAAGATTCTGATTTAGATGATGAGTGGCTAAGCCAAGTTGTTTCCCATAGATATGTTTTAAGCCATTAATTTGATGCCATTCCTCTTCATGTGCAACGAGTTGTTGTTGTGTGAGCAAGTGTTCTTTAAACATTTGCAGCCACAAGAGTATCTGATCTCTTCCAGAATTTCTTGTATTATACAGATGATTGATAGACCTGAAAATTGTTTCACCCCAAGTCGGTCGGCACATATTTGCATACGAAGAAATTTCATTAAGAGCAGAGCGTTTTTTCTCTTTGGAAATCGTGCGATCTTCCAGAGCTAGAATAAGGTGGTGCATCATGATAGGAAATGTCTCAGCATCGGGATGAGAAGGATCTTCGGATAATTCAATAGTAAGATAATCCATGATGGTCTCCCAACCAGAATCCCAGCAATGCAAGTGATGAATTAGTCGTATTAACTTTTTGTAGTTACACGAAATTCTTTCACAAGATGCTGTCTCTAATGAAGTTAAAAATGGCGAAGGTATAGGAGCTAGGGATAAGATATCCTCGGATATATTTATTTCAAATGCATGGGTTAGATTTCCGAGCATAGATCGTTTTACTTCTTCAACAAAAGCCTCTTGGGTTTCCGTTAAGGGTAGAAGAACCTTGGGAGGGTCGGGAAGTAAAGAGGTTTCCTGGGTATGTCCACAGTAGGGAAGCGTGATCGCAGCAACCACGAATTTCACTGGAATCAGTAGTACGTAAAGTACTAGAGAAATCAGGGCAGAGGTAAGGCAGGCTAGGGTAATAGCGAGGTAACCCAAGAAAGATTCTATGTGTTCGAGATCCTCAGTGGAGATGATTTTTGAGAAGATGGTTGAGAATAAGGAACAGTAGTTCACCTCTTTTATGTAAGAAGTGATATGTTGGCAACACGATAGGGGAGGAGGATCAGATGGTGTCGGCTGTGAGTTGCTTGGGTTAAGGAACACGCTCATAGGGGGTATTCTCTAAATGTTAAAAATAATTTAAGGTTTTTAATACCCTATTATCGATTAATTTGATGCTAACCCAAACTTTGTTAGTGAAGTACTTTAACTCTAGTTTTAAATATTAATTCAAATACATGGATCATCCACTCGGGATCGGCCTTAAAGAAGGAACTTCGGCGATTCAAGCCAAGAGAATAACGGCTCTGTATTGTAGATTTTAAACGTGAGTTGAGAACATATGAGCCACAATAGCGGGATTATATTTTTCTAGGATATACAATAGTGTTATTTTTTGTTTCGGTTAAAAGATAGAGGCAACACAACTGTGGGGCTATGTTGCCTTAGCTTCAAGAAGATATGTATTGAACGATTTTCATATTTACTGGTTGTGGTCTTGAGTCATAATCACACCTTCTTTAAGTAGTAAATAACAGATAGCTTCTCTCGAAGGTTTGTAGTCATTTTCTTCCGGGAAGAAGATTTCCTCCATAATTTGAGCGCGATGTGCTTCAGGAATACCTGCAGCTGTTAAGTCTGCTAAGATCGTATTGGTTAGAGCTTGTATCTGATCTTCAGAACCTCCAAGAGACTGTTCTAGAGCAGAATTAATCAAGTTGTTACCACTATTTCGGTAAACATTTAGGAATTGTGCGAAATATTGGTTATGCTGATTAGTGTAGTGACGACCAGTTAGCGCGGTTGTATACGGGTCTAGAATAATACCCACATTGTCTAATCCCAATTCAGAACCGCGAATGATCTTAAAGGCTGTCATCATATGCCATTCTCGTTGGTTTCTGAAAATTTCTGATAAAAGCCCTTCCTTAAATATTTGCGCCCAAACAAGCACAATATTTGCTGTCTCATCGTTAGTATTAAAGATAGCTTGTAACTCCTGGCCGGCAACTCGGACCCAAGTGGGAGGACACCGATCACTGTATGAGGCTACGTTGCTGATAACTGAGAATTTTTTGTCGTGCGGTATGTTAGGATTATCGATAAGTTGAAGCACTTGATACATTGTAGAGCGGGAAAGAGCTTGGGCCTCGTCGGAAGCAACTGATCCCTCTCTACCATCGGATAGAGCAAGCAATATGCTATTCCAATTATCGCGTATCCGTTGGTTCTGTGCCAATCGTGCAGTTTGAGTTGCGCGGTTTTGTACTTGTTGAAGAATACGGTTGTCCTCAGCCTCTAGAAGTCGTCTGATGCGATTTTGTAGTGGTCGATGGATGGGTCCCCAACTGTTGGGTACATCTCTCATCAATGACTCTAGATAGATATCATTAGCTGGAGCCAAGTGGATGTTATCCTCATTTGTGAGCATAGGGCCTGATAGAAGGCTTTTTAACAGTTGGATGTATCCGTCTACTTCTTGAGGAGTGGCTTGAGAGGCTAGAGGAGGAAGAATTTGACTAATAGATGAGCTGACGCCATTGGCTCCCATCTCTGCCTCGACACTAGCTAACTCAGGGGTTATCTCATTTTGTAAAGCGATTTCTTGTTGCATGGCTGCTAAACACATTGCCACAGAATTCGGATCATAATGAGAGGCTATGTATTTTAACATCTCTGATTTTCTTTCAGTAGGAATCTCAGGATTTTTTAAAATATTATGAATTCTGAACAGGTATGCACGAGCAGTATTGCTGATATCTTCGATTTCAAGTTCCGGACTGCTCTTATTAACGATCATGTCTATTATTGAGAACCACTGTCTACGCAAGTCTGCACTTTGAGTAGAGTTAGTAATATTGCTTCTTAGTCGATTTAGAAAAGTCCAGCGATAGGGTGTATTTTCTAGGAGATTATCAATAAACTCGTTATTTCTTCGTACATCTTCTTCGGGAGAGACCTCTCCTAATCTTTCTTGCAAATGCTCTGAAGGAATCGGCTCGTAATCTAGAATAGGTTGCGTATAAATAAATGCTTCCAAAGGTAATTCAAGAAGATTGAAGCTTCCTTCGTCCACACCAGAAAGTGAAGCTAGTAAACTAATGTGTCTGCTGTAGTATTCAGGTTCTAGTTCAGGAAAGTGGTTCTGTAGGAAAGTATATCGGGGGTCACTAGGAGAAATTAATTCTTCACTAGGCGGGGGCGCAGTAGGTTCTTCTTGTACAGAAGCCAGGGATGCTGGTGTGTCAGTGAGAGTTAAGGAGGTAGGACGCGCGGGCTGTCCAGCAACTAGATCGGGGAAGGCAATGATTGCAGGAAGATTAAGAACATCATCGTCACTGAGAGGTCCAGGAATGCCTTGAAGTCTTAGGTTTACACGCGCACTGTTCATGAATCTTGTGTGATCCATATTGGGATACAAACTATTTAACAATTCTCTACTAGAGAGTTGTTGGTTAACTTCTACAGCAGGAATGGCTGCAGGTGTATCCACAATTAGAGAAGTTGGTGCAGTAGTTCTGCCACCCTGATCTTGAGAATCTTCTAGATCTTCTTCTAAGGGTGCTAGAAGTGAAGATAAAGAACCAGTTAAAGATATAGGAGACGAGTCAGCCGTATGGCTTTGGAATAGGGGGAGTTGAGATAGGTCGCGATTACCTTCTTCGAAAAGTAGAGACATGGGAAGATCAAGAAGAGTAGTTCCTTCAGGGAGATCGTCTAATGTTAATAAAAGGGGAATTCCTAAACTGTCTAGGGTAACGGTGTTTAAGTCGACTGTAGGGTAGTTTGTTTGCAAGAACTCTCTAAGGGTCATTCCTGGAGACACTACGCCTCCTGCGGATGGCATTGAGGTTGGACTGAGTGGAGGCGCAGGAATAAACGAATCCGGCGAAAATCTAGATGGATCTAATCCTACAGGAGGTTGAGAAAAAGCACCCGCCTCTCCTGCTGGGGGAATTGGAGGTCTTGAAGAAGATGGCACTTCAGGTGCCTCCACCCCTGTGGTAGGTTTAGATAAGCAGGGGCAGCAACTTAATCCTAGAAGGATTAACTTCACAGGGAGAAGAATAATACAGAGCAGAACTGTAATAATAGCAGATAAAACAAAGGTAAAGACCCATCCGGCTTTAGAATCAGGCTCTGGATGCAAACAAAGACAAGAACCGATTTTATTTCCTAACGCATTAAATATGGATAGGAAAGAAATCTTTTGATTAACGGTTTTTATTAGAGAGGTTCCGTGCAGTGCTGAAGCAGGTTGTGGGTATGCAAAAGCTGCCCGGAAATTATTGTTGTCTAGTGACATAAAAATTTACCTGAATGAAAATAAGCCAAAAAATTCTCCCTAAAAGGGTCTATTTTCGTGCTTTTTTATGAAAAGCTAAAACATTTTAGAAGAACCTGTGGTTAATTACAACTTTTTACTGACTATGTAATTGAAGTTTAAAGATTTTTAACTCAAAGATTATTTGTGTCTTTTGTGAAGATTTTTTTGCAATTCTCCTAATTAACAGAGTATCGCACCAAGCCGTTTTTTTATTTTTTGAGTGGTTGTCTCTGGATTTGTCGTCAGGATCCCCAGTATGAGTAAAATGAACACCACCCCAGAAGTATTCAGATTAAACTGATCATCATAAAACAGAGAGGATAGGATAGAGGAAATTTCGTTTTCAGGGACGCTGAGTGTCCTCATCGTTTCACATAGATATAGTGACAAGGAGTTCTTTAGATCTTGAGAAGATTCAGAGATTTGATCACGGATGTATTCAATGAGGTCTGATACCGAATCTCTGTAACTAGAAATGAATCTCTTATACACGCGGTCATATAGGCCTTGTTTTTTCAAGATCAGGTAACCTGTAAATTGAATCCGTGCGAGGGAATCCATGTTTAGCCCTAGAGAACGCCCGTGGTAGTGTTTAAAGCTCGCTATGTGGTGCCACTCCGGTGAAGAACGGTTCGTAATAAACTGCAGCAAATTTTCTTTGAACATTTGTACACACAATAGGACGTAGTTCACACTAGTGTCTTGTTTATTATAGATCTCGGTCAGTTCTCTAAATATGACTTCAATCCATGTAGGAGGGCATGCATACGCATAAGATCCTATATAGTTTAACAGCTGTTCTTTCCTTTCTTTTGTGATAGATGGGTCTTGTAATGCTGCTGTAAGCTTCTGTAGAACGGAATAATACAGAGATTCTTCTAAGGAGTCTTGTTGGCTAGAAGAGGCGCCGTTTTTTTGTAAAAACTTGGTGTTTACATAGTGAAGAATTTTGTATAGGGGATCAGGTGTACCAGAATATATTTTGCTTATCTCACTTTCCAAGTGGCATAACTTCCAGGAGTGTTTCTCCGGAATTAAAAAGGACTTTAAAAAGGGAGAGGACTCAGGGACGACATGAAGGGTAGCAGAATTGATATACAGCGTGTCATGACATATGTCCTGTAAATGACGAGAAAAAACCTTTACAGGGGATATTGCGGCTGTTTCAGCATCTTTTAAACATAGGCTGACTCCCAAGAGAGCGAGTTTTAACGGATAGAGAAATACGAAAAGAACACTACTGACAACTACAGAAAGAATAACAGTAAGAAGTATACGCGCATTCGCTGGATTTACAGTATATGGTGACTGCTTCAATAAGGTAGTTGTGATGAAAAAGTAAAAGACGTGGTAATGGATGTTTCCTGCACATGTCTGTAAACGCTGTTTTAAAGATAATTCAGCGACGGGACTGGTGGAGTAGTTAGGAAAACAATTCAGGGTAATGTTTGCCATAGGGGTAGCTCAGTCTTACAAAATTCATTAAGTCGTCATTCAATATTGTATGCATATACGCGTGGTGAAGATTAGATGTGGGGCTCATACATAAGCCATGTATGATTCGTGAGTAAAAAGTGGCTCTCAGATTCTATATTGAATTACAGACCTCGGATACAGAAAGAGAGCGTCTAAGCAATAACTGTACGGATAATGGAAGTGGATATAACTATAAAAAGAAGTAATTCTAATCAAAAAACATCTTAATGACAAATGATGAAAATAAACAAAATAGCAAGTAACAAAGGAATTTCTTCAAGATGAGTGAGATAATGTTTTTTGCTGAAAATATCTTCTGCAGTTCTTTTTATACTCAGTTTGTTTACCTTTTTAAATTTCGCATTTTTCTTCAAAAAATGCACCTTTCTCAATAATTGCGCTTTTTCTTTTGATTATAAATGAGTTACATAAGCTCATCGAATCGTCAAACCAGATTTCTTAATAAGAGTTTGAAATAAAATAGAATAGAAAATATCATGCTTCAGCCGTTTATAATTTGGATTGATTTTATATGAAATCCGTTTCTCCTTGTTTCTATTTGAAATTGGAGAACTCTGAAGATCGCTGTTGTCATTTTTCTGATTCTCGAGTTCATTTTCTTACGACGATTGTATCATTAATAGCGAGTTTATTGATTATTACTGGGGCTATAGCTGCTGTCATTCTATTTGGAACACAGTTAGGAGTACTGTATTCTACCGTCATAATCGGTGTATCTGTTGCTATTGGAGTATTACTCTTCAGCGTGAGTTTACAATGTTTTTCCTGTCCTGCTGTAGTATCTCAGTCTCAGCGTTTTTCAGAAGACAATCCACGATCTCATATCCATGATTCTAAGCTCTCAGAAGCCACGACACTCACAGAGGAAAGCGTAGAAGCCATAGAAAGAGAATTACACACTTTGTTGTCAGAATATGAACAAGAGCGCCTCGCCTACGAATGTTGTATAAGTCAGAGAAACCTAGTAAAAATCAGCATGGATAGTGCTAAGGAGGAGTTTGACAATGCCTATGCAGATGTCCAAAGGCTCCATAGGCTGTTTACAGCCGAAGACAGTAATAATCTAAGCAACGAATGTCAAGAGAGCTTGTCTAGATACAGAGAAAAAAGTATAGACTACGCGCGTTCTATACAGCGTTATGAAGATCTTTTTCAGCAAATGCACTCTCATCAGGATCTCATGCATTTTCAGAAAATTGCGCCTATACATGAGCGTGTGCATATTTTACTGCAAGAAAGGGATGAGTCACAAACGCGTATACGTGCTTTAGAAGATGCATTAAGTCTACGCAATAGGGATCTCGTTGTCTTGTCTAGTATGGACACAGATTTGCAAAGCTCGATAAAAAAACTGCAGAATACCCAAACAGTAAATCAAGGGACAATACGTGCCTTGCAAACACGTTTAGAAGAAGTAGAGAAAAATAGAAATAGTCTTGAAGAAGCCCCATTTTTAGTCATAGGCAGAGAATCTGAAGGGCATAGCAGAGAAATAGTATTACCTGACAACATCATAAACGTACGTTCCCTTGAAGAGGAGAATGAGAAGCTCAAACGCACGCTAGCTTTTTATTACAGGATGGTTGAAAGGATGGAAACACGTTTTGAATCGCAATCCCCTTCCATGCTCACAGAGACTGCAACTAGTCAGGATTTTCTGATGATTGCGAATTCCGAGGAATATACTCGAAAACAAGTAGGGGCCATGATAGCGAGTTATTTCGAAGATGAAAGAGAAAGTCAACAAAGAGAACTCATACGATTGAGAGAACTCTCTTCTCAGCAAGCTCAAGAGATAGCGGATTTGAGAAGTGGATTTTTAAGATCCGGAGATACTATTTCTGAAGATACTAATCTAGATATTATCGATA
Source organism: Chlamydia abortus (assembly GCF_002895085.1). NCBI lineage: Bacteria > Pseudomonadati > Chlamydiota > Chlamydiia > Chlamydiales > Chlamydiaceae > Chlamydia > Chlamydia abortus. Next base: position 891,567 of record NZ_CP024084.1, on the reverse strand, counting down.
TGAGTTTAGAAGAAGATACGGTGCACAATGTCGTGGTTGCTGAGGATCCGTTTTTTGGATCACCGTGAATCTAGAGAATAATAAGTTAGAAGTGTTATGCACTAATTACAATGTAAACAAAGACAAGGAGAAATGAGTACTTGTCATAAATGAGCGTATTAGATTTTAACAGATAAACTTTTTCTACTTTTTCATCATATTTTCTGTGGAATCTTAGGGGGAGAATACTCTGTGATGAATACTTAGCGCACTAAACAAGACCATTTGTGATTTTCTTTTCTAGTTAATCCGTGCTGCTATTCCTATCAAACGCTTGACAATATCCCATGCGTAAAAGACGAGCGTGTGCAAGTTATCTATTTTATTACGGGTTTTTTTATGAAATGTATGCAGATGAACTTGTTTTCTAGATTAGAAGGACAAGAAATAGTGTCTACACGTGTAGACAGAACGAATTCTCATATTACTATCAATACGATTGCTATCGTGTCAGGGATTTTGATCATAGTTTCTAGTATAGCCGCTTGCATTTTTCTGGGAGCAGATATGGGCTTATTAAGTGCTATTCTCCTAGGTATGGCTATTATCGCAGGGCTGTTACTTATAGCGTTGGGTGTGTATTTTTGTTATCAGAGTGGCCCTGAACAACAGGCGACTTCTCATGCTATAGAACAGGCAAGAGTTGTTGAATTATCACAACAACTAGATGTCGCTAATCACGAACTAGTTTCTTTACGTTTGTTCAAGCAGGAAAATGCCAGGGGAATAGAGACAAGTCTAGTCTCTATACCTGGGGAACAACGAGATCTCTTACAAGAGAAATGTGAGCGCATAGTACAATTAGACAGTACTATTCACGAAATCAGAAGAGAACACGCGCAATTGTTAGAAAGGAAGGACCAAGAATGTTATAGAGAAATGGTAAGACAGACGGATCTACGTCTTCGACTTGATCACAAGCATCAACAAGAGATGGAATCTAAAGAAAGGTCCACAAGAGAAAGAATGCAATTGTTAGAATCAGAGTTGACGAATCAAGAAACAGAGAAGGATACAGCATTAGCCGAGGTACGACAAACTCTATTGCAAAATCAAGAAAAGTTTAATCAAGAATTACAAGAAAAAGATCAGCAAATTAGTGATTTACGACACACTGTAACTCAACAACAAGAAGTAGATGCAGACCATATTCAGCAGCTGAAAGACTTATTAAAAGCGAAAGAAGAGGCCTTAGAGCATCTACAATCTACTGTAAACTATTATGAGAACTTAGAAACAGATACCGGAATCAGTTCTCTTACCAGCGCTTTAGTTCGGATTCGACAGCAAGAAGAACGCATAGCTTTGTTAGAAACTTTAAATTTACAACCGATTGCAAGAACACGTAACCGATTTTCAAGTATATAGACTATTCCTATCTTGTTCTATAAATAGGCTTCACGCCTAATTGTGAAGCTTATTCTATTTCGTATTTCCTTATTTTAATATACAAAGAGTGTTTCGAATCGCTCTTTTTCTCAATACAAGATCTCAACACATGTTAGGTCTTATTGTTTTAATCGTGATATTTGTTTGTGAGATAATTATGAGATGTATTTCTGCGTATTTAACGCCAACTTTAGAAACTAACCTATGTTTAGTCAGGGCGAATTCCTCAAAGGGTTGTTTAGCCATCTATGTATTTTCTATATTCCTATCCGTATTAGTTCTTATTTCTAGTATAACCGCTCTTGTTCTTTTCAGTGTTGAATTGGGGGTACTTCCCAGTGTTGTTTGAGGTATGAGCGTTTTAGTTGCGTTATTTTTCCTAGCTATGAGCTTTTATCATATAGTCAATAGAAAGCAGAATATACACAGAGAACCTCCACAGAATGAAAGGCTGTCTCATGAGGCACTTGTGCACGTAGCGCCTGATCAGATTCCTGATGAGAGTGTCGGCAATGTACAATGTGAAAATCAGCAAATACAGGAGTTAGAAAGAGAGCACGCACATGCGTTGACGAGAATTTCAGAGTTAGAGTCTGAGGTTTTGAGACATGAAGAAAATCGGGTAAGCGAGAGGCATTCCGAAGAGAGAATACAAGATTTAGAGGGGATGTTGGCTTCTAATGAATCTCAATTTAGAGAACGTGTTTTTTGTTTAGAAAGTCAGTTAGAAGAATTAGCACAACGAAAATCTGAGACAGAAGATCGTGTACTCTCATTGGAAGGAATATTACAACAAGGAGATAGAAATCATAGACTTGTTGTTAAAAATCAAGAAGAACTCCGAGTTAAGTTAGAAAGAGAAAGAGATGATTTACGTATAAGATGCTTAGAATTAGAAGCCAAAATTGTGCAATTGGAAGTCGCCGCAGAGAGACTGTCTACTTTATCAGAAGATCGCGCACATTATGAATCAAAAATCACAGAACTGAATCAATCTCAGAAAGATTCTAAAAATCATATTCTTAGATTAAAAGAGAAGATACGTCGTAAAGAAGAAGAATTTCTTGCGAATATAACAGCAAGTCAAGAAAGACAACGGCGTTACGAAGAGGAAATTTCACAGTTGCAACAAAACGAATCCGAGGGGCTAACAAGAATACGCGGACTAGAACAGGAGCTTGCAAATGTTGCTAAAGAGCAAGCATTTCGAGTGGAAGCTTTCATTGAGAAACGTAGGAAATATGAGCAAGAAATAGAAGAACTCAAGTAGAAGTGCAGGAATTTTGCAAATCGAGTGAGTGATTTGCAAATAGGAAATACAGCATCCGCAGTTCAAGGAGACGATCTAGTTGAGATTTCGCAGCCTCTAGAGGAAGAAATGGCAGCTAGGATGGCAGACTTACAACAAGACAATCAGGAAAAACAAAATAAGATTTTAGATTTAGAGAGGCAGGTTATTCTCTTTTCTAATCAGGTAATGCGTATTCGAAGGGTATCTAAGAAACAGATAGACTATCAGATAAGTAAAAGAAAAGAGGTGGAGTTAGCATTAACTGAAAGTAAGTCTGAGAGACAAGAATTAGCCACACAGGTCCAACAATTACAAAATACAACAGGAGTCAGTGTGTCTAGTCTGCAAGAAGAAGTACAAACACTGAACCGACAGATAAGAGAAAATCAGATAACTATCGGAGAATTAGAGAGGCATAATAGGAGATTACGAGGCTCTGTCTTAACATACACAAATGAAAGAAGTCTGAAGTTGCAATCGGATCCTGAAAGATTCAGCAGTATAGCTAAGTTAGAAGAGGCAAGAAAAGATATAAGAACAAAAATGAGTTCTGATACAAAAGAGCGTGTATCGATGGCACGCGATAGAATCACCAGAATGGAAGAACTCAGTAAGGGTTCTGTACTAGAAAGAGAAGTGGACTCACTAAGTTGGGCTACTGAAAACTTCATCAATCATCAAAGCATATTTGACTTAGAGAGTCGGTTGTTTAATCTTTTCCGCACGCAGAACTCTGTCCCAGGAAGAAATCATGTGGATAATTTGAGGGCAATGCGTTTGCAGCAATATTGTGATGGGAATGAAGAACTTGAAGCAAAAGTACGCGAATTTAATTTTCCTCCAAATGCTCCGATTGATTCTGCGGCACTTTATGAATTGGAACAGGAAGTTTTCGATATCCGCGAAGTTAAGCTATTTGTATTACGAGAAAATCTAGAAGAAGCAAAAGAACGTACAAAGGCGTTAGAAGCGAAAATTCATGAGCTTACAGAAGCTCTAAGAGCTTATCAAGAAACATTAAGCCCTGCGAGTGCAGAAACACGATCATTAGCAGAGCAACAACATTTACAACAGATTAATGATGATCTTCATAGGCAACTAGATGAAGCTCATGCTCAATTAGAAAATTATAAAAACCGTTTCTCTGATCTTCAAAAACAGCTCGTAGAGGCATCACAGGAAATTCAATCGAGAGACTTAGCTCTTAGCGTTGCTCAAAATCAATTAAGGCATTTTGAAGAAGGGCGTTAACATCTCATACTTTAATTAAGGATTTTCCACAAATAGTTGAAAGTCCTTAATTTCCCTATGGCTTATGTAATGAAATACATCAAACATGCCATGGCTATACTTTCTGAAGACATTAAGATTCCCCCTACATAGCTGTAGGAGAATATTGTGCACCTGTGGTTGTTTCTCAGGCTTTTGGTGTGTATAGGGAACTCGCTCATCTCGGTAAACATGAGTTCCTAAGTTATTTGTCTCTATTTCCACTGAAGTTGTTCTACTTATCGTTGGAAATAAATTTCTTGCATTTAAAAGATTATAACTGTTTCAATGCTCTGAATTATGTTATTAACAACGAGTGATTTATGACAACTAGCCTTGTGAATACTACTCCTATTGCGACACACGTACCTACGACACAACATGCACTCTCTAACATATCATCGAATAAATATCAGCGACTTGCAACTGTTATTGCTTTGTTAGCAGGCATGGTGCTTGTTGGAACTTTAATAGGTGCTTTGGTTTGCTTTGCCTTACCTGCATCTTTAACTCTAGTTGCTCTTGTCTCTACTTCTTTACTCGCTAGCGTTATTCTTCTCTCCATGTCTGTGTATAATTTAGTTTCTCAATTTCGAAGAGCTTCTAGTTATGCCCAAATTGGTAAAGAGAACATACGTCTAGAGGCAGAAATGATTGCGCTACAAGAGAAGCTTACACGTTCTGAAGTGCAGTTACAGGAAGAACAGGGACGTAGTAGTGAATTGTCCGTGAAGTTGATGAGTACCGAGATTGATTTAGACCAAGCAAATCAAGAAAAAGCTTCTTTAGAATCTAAGGTTAAAGCGCTGAAGGAATTAGTAGAAAAATATCCAGCCATCGCTGAAGAATCACAATTAATACAATCGTTAGACCAAGTTGCAGTACTTGTAAAGCAAAAAGAAGAGTTGAAATCTGCTTTGGAAAAGATAAAAGAAGAAGGAGCTGGCAAACTAGTCACAGTGCAAGGTGAACAAATAGATCTTGCTGATCTTGATAGGCAACTAGTTGAAGCTTATGTTCAATTAGAAGCTTGTACAAAACGTTTCTCTGATCTTCAAAAACAGTTGCTAGAGGTATCAGAGGCAATTCAATCGAGAGACTCATCTTCTTAGTGTTGCTCAAAGTCAATTAAGACATTTTGAGGAAACACGTTAAAACCTCATATTCTAATTAAGGACTTTCCACAAATAGTTGGAAGTCCTTAATTTCCCTATGGCTTATGTATGAAATACATCGAACATGCCATGGTTATACTTTCTGAAGACATCAAGATTCCCCCATGTAGAACTGTAGAAGGATATTGTGCACTTGTGGCTGTTTCTAAGGCTTGGTGTATATAGGGAACTCGTTCTTGTCCGTAAACATGAGTCCCTCAGTTATTTGTCGCTATTTTCACTGAAGTTTTTTTACTTATCGTTGGGCATAAAATTCTTGCATTTAAAGCGTTATGACCGCTTCAATGTTTTGAGTTATGTTATTAAAAATGAGTTATTTATGACAACTAGCCCTGTGAACACTAATCCTATTGCAACACATGTATCTACAACGCAACACACACTCTTTAGCACATCGGTAAGTAAATATCAACGAATTGCAACTGCTATAGCTTTATTAGCAGGCATGGTGCTTGTCGGAACTTTAGTAGGTGCTTTGGTTTTCTTTGCCTTACCTACATCTGTAACTCTAGTTGCTCTTGTATCTGTTGCTTTACTAGCTAGCGTTATTCTTCTCTCCATGGCTATGTATAATTTAGTTTCTCAATCTCGAAGAGTTTCTAGCGATCCCCAACTTGGTGAGGAGAACACACGTCTAGAGGCAGAAATGATTGGGCTAAGAGAGCAGCTCATACGTTCTGAAGCGCAGTTAGCAGAAGAACAAGGACGTTGTAGTGAATTGTCAGTGAAGTTGATGAGTGTCATAGGTGATTTAGCACAAGCAAATCAAGAAAAAACGTCTTTAGAATCTAAAGTTCAAGCACTGAAGGAATTAGTAGCAAGCTATCCAGCTATCGCTGAAGAAGCACAAAAAATGCAAGCAGAGCTAAAAAAGAGGATCGCAGATGTTACTTCGGCTAAGCAAGATGTAGGTCGTTTAGAGGAACAAGTACAAGATTTAGAAACACAACTAATACAATCGTTAAAACAAGTTGACACACTTTCAAAAGAAAAAGAAGAATTGGAATTGTGTTTGAAACAGTTACAAGACGAAGGAGTTAGCGCAGTAGTCAAGTTGCAAGGTAAAGTCGTAGATCTTGTAGAAGAGATAGAAGTAAAAGAGAAAAATCTTGAATTTTATGATGGGCGTATTAAGAACCTTATAAATCAAAATTCGGATCTTGTTGCTACGGTTCGATGTCTTGAATCAAAACTAGACAAAGATCAAAGGTCGATAGAAGATCTTCAAGATCGAGTTTCTTTATTAGCTTATATGAGAGATGAATTAACAGAGAAGATGAAAAATCTCCACTGTGATCTGGATACTAAAGTTGCAGCCATGCTACGTTTAGAAAATAGAGTTCAAGAGCTGGAAGAGGAAAAGAAAAAAGTAGAAGAAGACTTCCTCAAGGCGCAAAATCAAATCAAGGCATTAGAGGCTTCTGTATCACATAAAGTGAATGTAACAATGCAGGAAACAGCACGTCTTTTATGTCAGGTTGCAGAATTAAATGAACAGCTTGACGAGAGCAAGAAAGAGATCAAAGTTCTACAAAGTGAAAAATCTAGTCTGATATCTGGAATGGACAAACTGCAAGCACAGCTAGATGAATTACAAGAACAATTAGTAGCGAGTGCTTCTAGTGTAGACGATTCAGCTCCCTCTGAGGTAGATCCAGACGGTAGTGAAGTATCGGCTGCAGATGATCATGTAGGTGGTTCTGGCAATTCGAACGATTTGGAAGACTAATTGAACAGACTATAAACCCAAGTCTATAGCCTATTTAAATTAGTATAATCTCGACTCTATGGGGTAAATAGGGTCGAGGTTTTTTTTAGCCATTCTTTTGATTCATTCGTAACCTTGCTTACGTCTCTCTGTCTACGTTTATTCGTACAGCTCGTATGTACGATATCTTGCCTCATATCATGAGTTGGATTACTTCTTTATCATGAATAAACTCTTGATTCCGCGACGAAAAAGGTGGAAGAATTAGAGAGTAAAGTGCAGTCTCGATAATGCTTATATCCTGAATGATCATGTTAGGATACAAGTTAGCCAATATATACCGGGGTTTTTTTAAGCATCAGCAAAGCCTTGCGTTACCTACATACGAAACTTTTGTGTTTCTCAATACATATGTGTTTTTCATTTTGTTCTAGGGGAAGTTTTGGACGGGGTTGCTAATTACATAGGTATGAATTTAAACAGGATTTCTGTTCGTGGATTCCAAGGCCATCGCATGATGAATATTTCTGCGATCGCCTTGAGTATAATCATCATTGCAGCACAAATTATTGTTCGTGCGGCCTCTCATATTCAGGTGGGATCTCTTTACATCATTTTTCTGACTCTAATTTTAATCGCTTCTATTCTCATTATTTGTGTGGCTGTTTATAACCTTTTTCATCTTCGTGCTACTATGCGGCATAGCCGCGAAGAGCAGGAGAGATTATGTCAGCATATACAGCATCTAGAAGGGGTGGAGATAGAGCTGAATAGACAATTACAAGAACAAAGAATGGAATTAGATTATCTTAGAGAAGAAATGGTCTCTTAATTGGAAAGGACTCAACATATTGAAGGAAGATGTATAGAAGATCTTCATCGATTTGAAGCAGAAAAAAAAGATTTAGAACAACAATTACGCGTTATACAAGGTGAGGTGGTGAATCTGTCTCGAGAATTAGAATCTCGACTCGCAGACGCTAGTATGGATATAGAAATGCCTTCGAGTAATGAAGAAGATGGTGATCATGCGGACTGGTTTGAAGCTAATAATATTATAGGATCCCCGGAATCGGGGGACGGCTTATATGGTGGTAGAAGATCATAATGCTGATGATGAGGCCAGTCTATCTTCTGAACAGGAATTTTCTAGATAAGTCTATAGTTATTAAAATGTCAAAAAAGGCTCCTTGCTTATGTTTGGAGCCTTTTTTGTGTTCTATTTAGTCAGTGTGTCATTTTCTCAATTTTAAAAATCATTAACTTGCCAATAAATACATTACATATATTGAATACTCGTAGCTCATTCTATTTAGGATTAGTTGTTTATCACATTATGTTTAGGCGAGTAACTTATGAAACTTTCTCATCGCTTAGAACTTGCTGATACGCAGCTACTAGGTTCTAGTCGTTATCATGTTAATAAACCGCACGTTGTTCTTATCACTTCTATAATCGCAGGTATTTTAGGTTTAGTTGTTATTGCAGCTGGAATAGCGTTACTTGTGATATCCCCTGCTCAATCTTCTGCAATCTTTAACGGGATTCTTATTAGTGTAGTTGTTGGAGTTGCATTGATGCTCTGCATAGGAGGAAGGCTCTCCTGTATGATTTTGCAGTTAGCTCATCTTCATAGTTCAGAGGTTTCAGGATCTGAAAGTATCATGCAGAAATTGCAAACGTATCCACAGGATGAAGAGAACCGTGTATCAGAAGAAGACGATCTTCCTCCAAGTCAACAGAATGAGGAGATGGAAGATGTTTTGCACATGCAGACTCTCTTAAAGAGCAAACAAGATGAACTAGACAGCCTCACCCATAGGTATGCTGCGATGGCTCAAGAACGCTCTGATTTAGAGAACATGGTGACTCGTTTACGTGAAGAATTAGTGGAGTTGAGGCATGTCCTAGAGGAAAATCAAGCTACTTCTCATAGGGTTATAGAGAAACTCCAGGCTAGTAATGAGTTGCTTAATCAAGAGTCTATAATTGCTCGTCAGTCCGAACATGCGGAAAAACTTGTATCTAGTAATCTGAGGTTTTGTTTCCTTCAGCAGCAATCCGAAATCCAAGAACAATCCGCATTAATTTTTCTAAAAGATCAGAGAATCTCAGAATTAACGGACAAAGTTGATGAATTAAAGGAAAAAATTTCTAACCTACAGCTCCTTCTTACAGATAACGTAGAGCACAGAGGACAAAACCAAGGAAGCATTCGGCAGTTAAGTCACAAACTGATCACATTGAAAAGTAAGTTAAAAGATCTCGTGTCATTGATTACTGATAGTATAAAAAAAGGGGAAATCACAACGTCTATAAGCAATAGCCTAACGGCATTTGCTAGTGCATTAGATATCTATGCTTCTAGTATCCAAGAATTTATCGATAGTAATATACTACCTTGCTCTGAGAATAGAAAAGAGTAAAACTATCTATATTTTTTATTTGGAGTGTTTGAGATTATGAATGATATATCCTTGTTAAAAAATTCAGAACAAACAAGTGTGAATACCTTACCCACATACTCTTCTAAAAAACAGTTATTAATTCATACGACTTTGATAGCTATAAGTGTGGTTTTCATTCTTACTCATGTCATTGCAGTAAGTGCTTTTGCTTCTCTACTCCCTTCTTTTGTTGTTGTGCTTTCTGGAATTTCAATAATTCTAGGGTTAGTTTTCTTAGGGTTAAGATTGAAGCATATTTTTGCTCATTCTTGGAAAACCAAAACTATAGATTCTTCTACACGTGATGAGCATCATGCCACAGTACAGAAATTGCTCGCAGAAATTCAAGATCTTCAAAATAAAGCTCTTGATTATAAGAACGAGGCAGCCGAGATGAAAAATGAATATGATTCTCTTCTACAAGGTTGTATAGAAGACAGGGCTACCTACCTCGGTAATGAAGATGCTTGGCGCTCTGAAAATAAAGAACTAGAAGCCTGTATCACTGAGCTTAAAGATTATATAGCTGCTTTGCAACAAATGAATGAAGATTGTGATACTCGACTTCAAGAAGAATAGCACATGCATATGGCAAATCGGATAGCTTATGAAGCAGAGCTTTGTAGGCTGGAATTAAGGCTCAAAGAATCTAATAGGATGATTGAACGTCAACGATCTTACATAAAGGAGATAGAACGGGAATTCATGCAGAAAAAAAACACGATCTGAAACCTAGCTTGAAATGACTTAAGATTGCATAGATGAGGACTTCATTCGATCATCTCAGATTATTCATCTTTCCCCGTCACCCTGTTCCCATCTATGTAGGGAGAAAAGCACTACTTGTTGTAGTCAGACATCATAGAAAAAGTTAAAAACTCGGCCTAACATTCTTCTGGACGTAGTTCCCTAAGCAATCATTTTCTGTATGAAAACGACTTTTTAATGAGTGTATAGTTTGTAAACATTCTTGAACCGTCACCACATTTGTTTCCATTGTTTCAAGAAGTGTCTGACACGCACGTTTTTGTTTTTCTCTAGATTTAGGATTAGCAAGGATATCTATAGCTGCTGCTACTTCTTCAGGAGTAAAGTCAGATTTACCTCCTATAAATTCTGGGAAGATAATCGATTTGGTAATGATATTTGGGAGGGAATATGCAGACATAAAGATCTTAAAGATATACTTGGCTAAAAAGATATCAAAAGGTCGAAGAAGACAGGTGACAATTGTGGGTGTTTGATTTAAAGCGGCTTCCAGAGCAATAGTTCCACATTTTGCTAAGGCACAATCGCAATCTCGCATAAGGTGATAACGGTACATCGCCGGGACAGTTTTACCACAACAACCTTCTTTTTCTAAGAGGTCGAGGATGGTCTGATCGTGTTTCAGGTTGTAAGAAGATACCAGAAGCTGATGTGATTCTGCTAATGATGAGGCAAGAAATGCACGAATGTGTACTTGTAAATTTCTGAGAATATCCCCAGGTCGGCTACCCGGAAACAGGGCAACAATAGGTTGATCAGAAATAGCGAGAGCTTGTTTCCAGGATGGGCAATGTTGGAAATTCGATATCGTCTTTACTAAAGGATGTCCTAGATAGATCGTTTTTAAAGGGGAGTTTATGAAAAGCTCATTTTCAAAAGGAAGTATGAGCAAAAGGGTATCTAAATACTTTTCTAGGATCTTTTTTCTTTTAGGTCGCCATGCCCAAATACTCGGACAGACATAGTGAACGATTTTTCCTGTATAACCGCATTTTCTTAGCTTTTTAATAAGGAAAAAATGAAAGTCTGGGAAATCTATGCAGAAGACTATCTCAGGATTTTCTTTAAGAATAGCTTTGTATAACTTTCGGTATTTCTTAATCAGAGTAAAGATAGAGGTGAGGATTTCTAAGAATCCTGACACTTGAAACTCTTCCATGTGGATTAGAGGTTCAAGACCTTCTTGGCGCATTAAAGGTCCTCCAACACCAAAACAACGCTTATCGGGATGAAGAGCTTTGATATGGCGAAGAAGGTCGCTGCCTAAAGTGTCGCCACTAGCTTCTCCAGCAGATATGAAGTAGCTGGGGTTGTGAAATTCCGAAAGACGTGATTTCTTATATATAATGCGTAAATTAGCTATGGAGGGAAACAATCCACAACCATAACTCAGAATATTTACAGGATCTCCTGTGCGTATAAAATAAAGAAAGGCCAGGAAACCTCCCACAAAACCTACCTGCCAGAATAGCACCGGTAATGTCGATTGATTATTCATTTCTAAGTGGCACCATTGAATAAAGAATCTACACGAAAAAGTGAACAATCCTAAACAACCAATCATATGCCAATACATATTCGGTGGGGGTAGAGGAAGGTGAAAGATATTAGGAGAAGCCATCCACTGCATGTTAGGATGATAGTAAGCTTCTAAGGCAAAAGGTAATGCAGTGAGAAGCAGTGTTACAGCAAGAATGATCAAAGTTGTTTTTAAAGAGAGCTTACGGGAAGAAGAGATATTTAGGTTCCTAAAATAGATAACCAAATTTGCCCCGTGGAGAAGTGCTATAGGAAATTGACTTTGAATAAAGCCGTGAGCAATCATCAAAATCGCCCCTATGGATGAAAAGATCCAAAAAGCCTTAGGGACACAAGCTCTTTTGTGTCTTTCACTTAGAAACCACTGGAGAGTAAACGCAAAGCCAAAAAATAGATTAGCTATTAGTCCTATAGGATACAGTAGACGAACCAGATAAAGAGGAAACATGGCTAGTTTAAACTCAAGAAGGAAGTTCCTTTTTAAATTGTAATGCTTGGTAATGCTTTATCCAAGCAGCAAGTATTTTATCTAGCTTAGGATAAACTAAGCTACGTATTTCTAATAGGGAAAGAGCTTCAGAAAAACGTACGTGGTTTAAAAACTTCCGGTTAAAGAAGTGGATTTTTTTCGTTGGCACTAATGGGGTTAGCCGATATTGCATCTGCAAAATCAAAGCTGTTAAAATAAAATTTTTTTTAGAACAACTGGTAAATGAATCTGCAAAAAACTTTCCTAAAAAATTTTTAATGTAGTCAAAGACAGATGTGAGTGAAAGGCTCGGGTACTGGCGGTGCTTATAACGTACATTAAAGTTTACAATAGGAAATAAAAATATCGCCATGAGCTGATGGCGGTCATAGTTATGTTTTTTGTTGACTATGTGCCTATCTAAGACATCCAAACAGGCAAAGGTTTGTTCTTCTAGAGTCTTATTGAGACGAAACGCTTTGTCCATATAAGGGAAAAGAATTTCTAAAATCTGATATTTTGCCGTTAATTTAAAAAACTGCGAGGAAACTCCCGAACCTAGCATTTTTATGAGTTCTTCAAAGACACGCGCTTGGGAACTCTTAATTAACTCATAACGGCACTCTTGAAGAGCTTCTAATGTTTTAGGATCCACAGTGAAATGCGCTCTCGCGAGTATTTTTAATAAACGCAACATTCTTACGGGATCTTGTTTAAAACGAACAAAAGGATCGCCAATAGTCCTTAAGTAGCGGTTCTCTAAATCGCTCACACCTCCAGTATAATCTATGATCGTTTCTTCTGTAGGATCATAGAATAAACCATTGATGGTAAAATCCCTCCTTAAAACATCTTCCTCAGCAGTCCCCCAAAGGTTATCTTTGGTAATGAGACAATCCTCATCAGCACTTCCCGAACGGAAGGTAGAGACTTCAATGATTTGATTTGAGAAGCGAATATGCGCTAAGCGGAAGCGTTTCCCAACAAGTATACAATTCTTAAAAACAGCTTTGATTTCCTCAGGTTTAGCTGATGTAGAAATGTCAAAATCTTTGGGAGTTGTGTTGAGTAGCAAATCGCGGATACATCCGCCAACAATATACGCTTTATGTCCAGCTTTCCGTAAGGTCTTTACTACGGAAAGTGCGTGTGGAGAAAAATTTTTAAGTTTGATGTTGTGGTCGGCAGCTGAGTAGATAATTGGAGTGGGTGCAGATTTAGAAATTTTTCTAAACAATTCTAAGCCTCTACGCAAGAGAGTTTTGTTGTCACAGACCATTTATTATAGATATCAGGTGTTAAAAAGTCTTGGAAGAAAAAGGGTTTATATGAGCACTCTTTTTTCTAAGGGAATTTCACCATAACAAAAACATTGAAGTTTGCAAGAACAAAATGCCTAGCAGAAAGACACACATTTATACCTTATACAAGGATTTTTATGATTATTTATCTACATTTCCTTATAGAATTTTCATTTTACTTTTCTGTGATTTCTAAACTACACCGATTTTTAGATAATTCAATTTAGACGGTGTCCTAAGAAAATAAGTGTGTTAACCACGAACGAAGGAAATTGTATAGAAATTCATAAAGAATACGAGCATCATTTTTAGAAAAATTTCCCACATGTTGGCAATCCCACTTAGGATGAGGCCTTTTCAGACTCAAAAAATAATTAAATAACATGATTTTTCTAATCACAATTCTAATTTTTATGATAGAAAATTTAACAAGTATGAGGAAGAGATGAAAAGGACTTCAAATTCAATAATTTTTAAACAGTTGCTGTTTAAGAATATCCTAATAGTGTTTCTAAAGCATCTTGCCTGTTACAAAACGAAAGAGTGCATCACTCTGAATCTGTTGAGAACGAATCTTTAAGGAAATAAATGACTAAGGAAGTAAAGCAACTTTTTGGCACGGATGGGGTGCGGGGGAAAGCAAATTATGAACCTATGACCGTAGAGCTTTCTGTATTATTAGGAAAAGCTGTTGCAGGTGTTCTACAAGAAAGTAAATCCGGGAAACATCGTGTTGTCGTAGGTAAGGATACGCGTTTGTCGGGATATATGTTTGAGAATGCCCTTGTTGCCGGTTTGACTTCTATGGGGATAGAAACCTTAGTGTTGGGCCCCATTCCTACTCCAGGAGTGGCGTTTATTACCCGTGCTTATCGCGCAGATGCCGGAATTATGATTTCCGCATCGCATAATCCTTATTGGGATAATGGGATCAAGATTTTCTCATCTGAAGGATTTAAAATCAGTGATGTCATAGAACGGCGTATTGAGCAAATGGTAGCTCTTAAAGAGTTTGGAAATTTTCCCGATGATTGTGCTGTAGGGAAGAATAAACGTGTCGTTGATGCTATGGGGAGGTACATAGAGTTCGCTAAAGCAACTTTCCCAAGAGGAAGAACACTAAAGGGATTGAAAATAGTTTTAGATTGTGCTCACGGGGCAGCCTACAAAGTCGCTCCTTCTGTTTTTGAAGAACTTGATGCCGAAGTGATCTGTTATGGTTGTGAACCTACGGGGAGCAATATCAACGATAACTGTGGGGCTCTTTTCCCTTCAGTGATTCAAAAAGCTGTGATTGAGCATAAGGCAGATGTCGGTATTGCCTTAGACGGTGACGGTGATCGCGTTATCATGGTGGATGAGAAGGGACATATTGTTGACGGAGATATGATTTTAAGTATCTGCGCTAATGATTTGAAGAAAAAGGATCTTTTACGAGGTAATCGTGTTATTGCTACCGTCATGACCAATTTTGGCGTATTGAAATATCTTGAAAGTGTAGGAATAGAAGCACTCATTTCTCCCGTCGGCGATCGCCATGTCTTGCAGAATATGTTGGAGTATGAGGTCAACCTTGGTGGTGAGCAAAGTGGCCATATGATCTTTCTAGATTATAATACTACAGGAGATGGTATTGTTTCTGCTTTGCAGGTTTTGCGGATTATGATTGAAAGCGAATCTACATTATCCGATTTAACTTCCCTGATTGTAAAAAGCCCTCAAGCACTGATCAATGTTGCAGTGAAAGAAAAAATCCCTCTAGATACCTTGCCTTTAGTTCAAGAAGCACTTAGAGATGTTAGATCGTCCTTAGGCGATTCTGGTCGCGTTTTGTTAAGATATTCTGGAACTGAAAATATTTGTAGGGTTATGGTTGAGGGTTTAAAGAAGCATCAAGTGGACTCTCTCGCTAAGACTATAGCGGATATCGTGGATTCTGAGTTGGGAGTGGGCATGGTAGAGTAAGGTAATGTATGTGCGGAATATTCGGATATCTGGGTTCTAAATTGGCTATTCCTGTGGTTTTAGACGGTTTGGCTAAGCTAGAGTACCGTGGATATGATTCCGCAGGATTGGCGTCTATTCATCTTGGAGACCTATTTGTGAGAAAGACAATAGGACGTGTTGATGAGCTTAGACATTCTTTAGAACAAGAAAATATCCAATCTTTATTAGCTATAGGCCATACGCGCTGGGCAACGCACGGCGTGCCTACAGTAAGTAATGCTCATCCTCACGTAGATGAGAATCGTACTTGTGCTGTCGTTCACAACGGGATTATTGAAAATTTTAAAGAATTAAAATCCTTCCTTCTTTCTGAGGGTGTTTCTTTTTCTTCAGATACAGATTCTGAGGTCATCGCCCAGCTTTTTGCATACCGTTATCAAACTACAGCAGATTTAATCCATAGCTTCTCCTGGACCTTATCTCAACTTCAGGGAAGTTTTTCGTGTGGCCTTATCCATAAAGATCATCCTGATGTTTTGCTTTGTGCAGCTCAAGAGAGTCCATTAATTCTTGGGCTAGGAGAGGGAGAAAATTTTATAGCTTCGGATAGCCGGGCATTCTTGAAACACACGCAGAGTATTCAAGCTTTAGCTTCTGGAGAATTAGCAATTGTAGGTCTGGGTCATGAAGTCGAGACATATAATTTCGCATTAAAGCGTATTTCTAAACCAGTTCGTCAGGTCACTTATACCGATGCAGGCTCGGATAAGCAAGGCTATAGCTATTATATGCTTAAGGAAATCTATGAGCAGCCTGAAGTATTGGAACGTCTTGTTCATAAATATTTAGATCCTCAAGGACATATCAGTGAGAAATTCTTACAGGGTTTCCCTTTAGAAGACTTTGATGAGATTTCTATAGTTGCTTGCGGTTCTTCTTATCATGCAGGATTTTTAGCGAAGTACATTATAGAATCTTTAGTCTCGATTCCTGTTCATGTTGAAGTGGCTTCAGAATTTCGGTATCGCAGAGCCTATATTGGACAAAAGACATTAGCGATTTTAATTAGTCAATCTGGAGAAACGGCGGATACTTTAGCCGCTTTAAAAGAGTTTCGTCGTAGACAAGTGTCTTGTGTCCTAGGGATTTGTAATGTCGAAGAGTCCGCGTTAGCTACAGGTGTAGATCATTGCTTATTTCTAGAAGCAGGTATTGAAATAGGTGTAGCTTCTACAAAAGCTTTTACTGCCCAATTACTTTTACTTATCTTATTAGGATTAAAATTAACAATTTCGAAACATACGCTAAGTTTAACAGAGCATTGTGCTTGTGGGAAAGGGTTGCTGGAACTTCCAGAGTTATGCAATCGCTTACTAGCAAATGAAAATTTACATTCATGGGCGCATACGTATTGCAATGAGGACAGGTTCATATTTTTAGGACGTCGCCTCATGTATCCTATTTGTATGGAAGCAGCCTTGAAGTTGAAAGAAATTGCATATGTTGAAGCAAACTGTTATCCTGCAGGTGAAATGAAGCATGGACCTATTGCTTTAATTAGCAAGGGATCTCCGGTGATTACCTTCTGTGGTGACTCTACTGTCTATGAAAAGATGGTTGGATGTATTATGGAAGTGAAGGCTCGGCAAGCACATGTGATAGCTGTGGCTTCAGAAGCACAAGAAGACATTGCTGCTGTTTCAGATTTTCAAATATATGTTCCTAATAGTCATTCTTTAGCATCTCCTATTCTTTATACGATTGTGGGACAAATTATGGCCTATACTATGGCTTTGAAAAAAGGCAATGAGATAGATTGCCCTAGGAATTTGGCAAAATCTGTAACCGTTGAATGAAGTAAAAGCTTGGTGTTTTCATTCTAATTATCATTAATTTTAAAGTACAAAATTCTAAAGGTTTTTTTTATGTCTAGCAAAGTCTTAGGGGGTTCCCTGATTATTTCAGGGACAGCCATAGGTGCTGGTGTGTTAGCAGTTCCTGTATTAACAGCATATGCAGGATTTCTTCCTACAACTCTTCTTTATGTCCTTTCTTGGCTATTTTCTATGGGGTCTGGACTTTGTCTTCTTGAAGTTATGACTTGGTTGAAGGATAAACAAGAGGTCAACATGTTGTCTATGGCCCAATATACCCTGGGGGATATGGGGAAGATTTTCATGTGGCTTCTTTATCTATTCCTTTTTTACTCTCTCTTGATTGCCTACTTTTGTGAGGGAGGAAATATTTTATTTCGTATTTTTGGCTGTCAAGGATTCGAAATTCCCTGGATACGTCATGTAGTGCCTTTAGCATTTGCAATTGTGATTTGTCCTACTGTCATGATGGGAACAAAAATTATCGACTATTGTAATCGGTTTTTTGTTTTTGGATTAGTTATCGCTTTTGCCGTATTTTGCATTTTAGGTGTTTTAGCCTTGCAACCGGGGCTACTTTTACGTAGTTCATGGGTACGCTCCTTAGATGGGTTATCCATCCTTTTCCTTTCCTTTGGTTTCCAAAATGTGGTCCCTTCGTTGTACTACTACATGGACAGAAACGTTAAAGATGTTAAAAAAGCCATCGTTATCGGTAGTTTGATACCCCTAATCTTATACGTTATTTGGGAAGGGTTGGTTTTAGGAGTCATCCCTCTAGATTTCCTTATGCAAGCTCAAGAAAATGGATTCACAGCTGTAGAAGCTATGAAAAGTTCATTACAGTGTTCTATGTTTTATATTACAGGGGAATTCTTTGGTTTCTTTGCTTTGGTGTCTTCGTTTTTAGGCATAGCTTTAGGAGTTATGGATTTCCTAGTTGATGCTTTGAAATGGAAAAAAAATACACACCGTTTTTCTATTTTCTTTTTAACTTTTATTGTCCCTCTAGCATGGTCGATGTGCTATCCTGAGATTGTTCTCAAATGTCTCAATTATGCCGGAGGCATAGGTGCTGCTTTAATTATGGGAGTGTTTCCCGTACTTATGGTCTGGAAAGGCCGCTACGGGAAAAGACGTTATCAAGGAAAGCATTTAGTCTCAGGAGGGAAGTTTATTTTATTGTTAATGCTCTTGGTAATAGTAATTAATTTGGCTAGCCTTTATTATAAATTTTAAATAAATAATATCAAGTCTGTTCATTTTAAATTATATGTGAGTATAGGAGGTTAAATGGGACTATACGATCGTGATTATGTACAAGAATCTCGTTTGCCAGGGACGTTTACATCCAGAGTGTATGGTTGGATGACCGTCGGTCTTGCTGTGACGACTTTTATATCATTAGGATTATACTTTTCTGGAATGTATAGAAGTTTATTTTCGTTCTGGTGGGTTTGGTGCATCGCTACCCTTGGCGTGTCGTTCTATATCAAAGCTAGGATTCATAAGCTTTCTGTCCCTGCAGTTATGGGACTTTTCTTAGCATACTCTGCTTTTGAAGGATTGTTTTTTGGAACTTTAGTTCCTGTATACGCCGCACAGTATGGCGGGGGGGTTGTTTGGGCTGCTTTTGGATCCGCCGGTTTGATTTTCGGTTTGTCGGCAGCTTATGGAGCTTTTACTAAAACTGATCTCACTCAGATGCACAGCATTTTGATGTTTGCTCTGATCGGTTTGTTGTTGGTTTCTGTGATATTCGCGTTGGTTTCTATATTTGTTTATATGCCAATATTCTACCTATTAATTTGCTATTTAGGATTAGCCATTTTTGTAGGATTAACTGTCGTGGACGCGCAAGCCATCCGTAGAGCAGCTCAAAATGTAGGCAATGATGATGATTTAAGCTATAAGGTATCTTTAATCATGGCATTAAAAATGTATTGCAACGTGATTATGATATTTTGGTACCTTCTCCAAATTTTCTCCTCCTCAGGAAAAAGAAACTAAAATACTTTTTTGGATTAGGAAGGGGGGGAAAGCTTTTCTAAGAACCTATCTATATGAAATTCTTCAAGATCCCCTATAAGTTCGCCGTAGCCGACGAATTTTGTAGGGATCTTTAATTGTTTGGCTACACGAAATAATGTCCCACCTTTAGCAGAACCATCAACTTTAGTTAGGATAAGTCCGGATAGAGGAACGGTATCATGGAAAACACGTACCTGCTCAATGACGTTTCCTCCCAAAGTTGCATCTATAGTCATGAGTCGCTCGTGCGGAGATCCTGGATGTACTTTATTACATACCGAAACAATTTTTGATAATTCATTGAGTAAGTTGGTATGCGTGTGTAAACGACCTGAAGTATCAATCAGTACACGGTCGTAACCTCGAGACATAGCAGAAGCAATGCCATCATAAGCAATAGCAGCAGGGTCGCCGCCAGGCTTCCCAGATACAAATCCACAGCCTAATTTTTCAGCCCAACAACGCATCTGATTCATACCAGCACTACGGAAAGTATCCGTGGCAACAATCATCACTTTCTCCGACCGAGACAGGTAGTAGTGCGCAAGTTTAGCCACAGTTGTGGTTTTCCCTGACCCATTGCTCCCTAATATCAAAGAAACAATAGGGGCTGGTCCTTGACAAGGTTCTGCAAGAGGTAAACTGTCTAGAGTTTCACGAAGTAATGAGGAAACAAGATCTTTAACAGTAGACGCATCCGGCTTACGGCATTTGCGCAAACGAGAACACAACTCTTCAGTAAGATCTGATCCAAAATCTGCTTCGTAAAATAAACTTTCTGTAAATTCTAAAAGATCTGGGGAGAGAGTTTTTTTAAATAGAGACTGAATCTTGCTACTAAAGAACTTGAACACGGATTAGAGCAAAGTTAGTTGAAGTAAAAGAAATGATACAAGATAAGGAGGAAAATTCAAAGGGTTATTTATGCACCTTCATGAATACCAAGCTAAAGACCTCTTAACCTCTTATGCTATCCCTATGCCTCCTTATCGTGTAGCCTCGTCTGTTGAAGAAGGTAGGCATACGCTCAATGAGTTAGGAATCAACGCAGGTGTGGTTAAAGTACAAGTACATGCTGGAGGTAGGGGGAAAAACGGTGGGGTAATTGTTGCTAAATCTCCTGAGGAGATTCTTGCAGCTGTTGATCAATTGTTACACATGCGTTTTGTCAGCAATCAAACTTCTGGAGAAGCTTTACCGGTAGAGAAAGTTCTGATCACCCCCTTAGTGAATATTGCTGCCGAATATTACCTAGCAGTCATCATGGATAGGAAAAATCGCTGCCCAACGATTATGTTATCGAAAGCCGGAGGTGTGGATATTGAAGAGGTAGCTCAAAAATATCCTGACCAACAGCTTACTATATCCCTGACTCCTTTTGCTCGTCTATATAATTACCAACTTAGACAGATGATTAAATTTATGGGTTGGGAAGGAGATACTGGGAAACAAGGCGTCCAGATGATTAAAAATCTTGTCCAATGTTTCTATGACAATGATGCTTCTTTACTGGAAATTAATCCTTTAGTACGTACTCAAGAAGGAGATCTTCTTGTGCTAGATGCTAAAGTAACGATTGATGATAATGCCCTATACCGTCATCCAAAACTTGAAGTGTTGTACGACCCCTCTCAAGAAAATGTTCGTGATGTACTTGCTAAGCAGATAGGACTTTCCTACATTGCTCTAGATGGCAATATTGGTTGCTTAGTGAATGGTGCCGGATTAGCTATGAGCACATTAGACATTCTTAAGATTCATGGAGGATCCGCAGCAAATTTCCTTGATGTTGGCGGAAGTGCTACCGAACAACAAATTCAGGAAGCCGTATCTTTAGTCCTATCAGACGAAAATGTCGAGGTTCTTTTTATCAACATTTTCGGTGGAATTATGGATTGTTCTGCGGTTGCCTCAGGACTCGTTGCTGTGATGCAAACTAGAGAAAATCTCATTCCTACAGTAGTACGTCTAGAAGGAACAAATGTAGAACTTGGCAAAGAAATTGTACAGTGTTCAGGAATCCCCTGTAAGTTTACCGATTCCTTAAATACAGGCGCACAGCTTGCTGTAGCATTAAGTAAATAAGGTTAAGGAGCTCTATGTTTTGCTCATTAAGTAAAAAAATCCCGATTATCACGCAAGGAATCACAGGAAAAGCCGGCTCATTTCATACAGAGCAATGCCTGGCATACGGATCAAATTTCGTGGGGGGAGTCACCCCTGGAAAAGGAGGGACAAAGCATCTAAATCTTCATGTATATGACTCTGTATTAGAAGCAAAACAAGCAACGAATTGTCGTGCAACAATGATATTTGTCCCCCCGGCTTATGCTGCAGAAGCGATAATTGAAGCTGAGGATGCAGGAATTGAGCTGATTGTTTGCATTACAGAAGGTATCCCTGTCAAAGATATGCTCGAAGTTAGCCATGTGATGCAACATAGCTCGTCCCGATTGATAGGTCCTAACTGCCCAGGAATTATCAAGCCCGGTGCATGTAAAATTGGTATCATGCCAGGATATATCCACCTTCCTGGTAATGTAGGTGTGGTTTCCAGATCAGGAACATTAACTTATGAAGCTGTTTGGCAACTCACTCAACGGAGTATAGGACAAAGCGTATGCATAGGTATCGGTGGAGATCCTTTAAATGGCACTTCGTTTATCGATGTTCTAGAAGAATTTCAACATGATCCTCAAACAGAACTCATATTGATGATTGGAGAAATCGGCGGTAGCGCTGAAGAAGAGGCTGCTGAATGGATCCAAGCTTACTGTACCAAACCTGTAATAGCATTTATTGCTGGAGAAACAGCTCCTAAAGGCAAGCGTATGGGGCACGCGGGCGCGATTATTTCTGGAAATTCTGGAGATGCTAAAAGTAAAAAA
Organism: Chlamydia abortus; assembly: GCF_002895085.1. Lineage (NCBI taxonomy): Bacteria > Pseudomonadati > Chlamydiota > Chlamydiia > Chlamydiales > Chlamydiaceae > Chlamydia > Chlamydia abortus. Next base: position 869,432 of record NZ_CP024084.1, on the reverse strand, counting down.
GAAGCTTTGAGGAGAGCAGGGGTCTGTGTTGTTGAATCTCCAGCTTTAATTGGAGAAACTGTAGAAACCTTATTACGCTCTTCATAATGCACAAACAGCTTAGCTATAACCATTTGATAATTAATCTGTTTCTATATTTGGCAAGAGTATAGAAGTTTATAAGTTGAGAATAAGACTCTGTATTTCTTCTTGCTTTCAAATTCTTTTTAAGAAGATATAAATTCTTTCAGAAAGTTCTTAAGATGAAAATTCTTTGTAGTAATACCTTGCTACAATATAATCCGCTTTTCGTGATTATATCCGAAGCGGCATGTGAATCACTGTCCTTTAAACTGTCTATTTAAAAAGTATTAGAATTCATAAGCTTTCACAAACATGAGCACGAGATCTAGGCAAAATCTAGAGCCTATGGGGAAAAAGGTATGACGAAGAAGCCAATACATGTATTATTAGCCACAGCAATGTTTTTAAGTATTTCTACGCTGTCTCCTTTAGGATTTGCTGCTGTGAAAAAAGATTCGCGGATAGCAGAAGTCCCTCAAGAGGTGCTGTTGAAGGAGATTTCTGGAGGTTTCTCTAAGGTTGCTGAGCAAGCAACACCAGGAGTTGTGTATATCGAAAGCTTTCCTAAGTGTAACCGTCCTGTACATCCTGCCCCCGGACGTCGGGGACCTTACGATAATCCTTTTGATTATTTCAATGATGAGTTCTTCAATCGTTTCTTCGGTTTACCTACGCAAAAAGAGCGCCCGATGTCAAAAGAGGCCGTTCGTGGTACAGGATTTATAGTTTCTCCCGATGGTTATGTAGTCACGAATAATCACGTAGTTGAAGATGCCGGAAAGATTCATGTGACCCTGCACGACGGTCAGAAATATCCTGCTAAGGTTATAGGTCTAGATCCTAAAACGGATTTAGCAGTCATTAAAATCAATGCGGAAAAGCTTCCACATCTTACTTTTGGAAATTCTGATAATTTGAAAGTAGGTGATTGGGCAATAGCGATTGGGAATCCTTTCGGCTTGCAAGCTACAGTTACCGTAGGAGTGATTAGTGCTAAAGGAAGAAATCAGCTGCATATAGCCGATTTCGAAGATTTTATTCAGACAGATGCAGCTATTAATCCCGGAAATTCTGGCGGCCCTCTTCTAAATATCGATGGGAAGGTCATTGGAGTTAACACAGCTATTGTTAGCGGTAGTGGAGGTTACATTGGTATTGGTTTTGCTATCCCTAGTTTAATGGCTAAGAAGATTATCGATCAGTTGATTAGCGACGGTCAGGTAATTCGTGGGTTTCTGGGAGTTACTCTACAACCTATAGATGCGGAATTGGCAGCTTGCTATAAACTCGATAAAGTTTATGGAGCTCTGATCACCGATGTAGTTAAAGGGTCACCAGCAGATAAGGCAGGATTAAAGCAAGAAGATGTCATCATTGCTTACAATGGGAGAGAAGTAGAATCTCTTAGTGCATTCCGCAATGCCATTTCCCTGATGAATCCGAATACAAGAGTACTGCTCAAAGTAGTCCGTGAAGGCCAGGTCGTGGAAATTCCTGTTATAGTTTCTCAAGCTCCTCAAGATGACGGTGTCTCTGCTTTAAATCGTGTGGGTATCCGAGTGCAAAATCTCAACTCAGAAACTGCCAAGAAATTGGGAATGACTCCTGATAGTAAAGGTGTGCTGATTGTTTCTGTCGAAGCAGGTTCTGTCGCTAGTTCTTCAGGTATAGCTCCAGGCCAACTTATCCTAGCGGTCAACAGACAGAAAGTTTCTTCAGTAGAAGAACTGAATACTGTTTTAAAGGATGGAAATAATGAAAGCATCCTCCTGATGGTTTCACAAGGAGAGATAATTCGCTTCGTAGTATTAAAACCAGAAGACTAGGCCGAAGTCTTCACATTCCATAACTTTAATGAAAGCACTCTCTAAGAGAGTGCTTTTTTTATGCTTTTGCGAATTTATCTAAAAGAAGACAAATAGAAAGGAAACCGTTGCGCATTTGCTCCAGGGAGAAGTTTTCTTCCGCAGCATGAATTGCATCACTTAAATAGGATGTGCCGCAAATAATCGGTTCTGTTTTTGAGATGGCACCTAATAATGGGGCTATCGGAATAGTCGCTTCCATAAATACCCGCAGACACGGCTGCTGATAAAGTTGGGAGTAAATCTCTTGCAAAGCTAAAACTATGGGGAAATGGGGAGAACTTCTCCATCCCGGTGAACCCTCAAAGATCTCATAGGAAAATTTTAATGTAGGGGGAACACGTTTTTCTAAATGCTGGATAACTTGCTTTACTGTTTTCTGAGGATCTTGTTTAGGAACTAACCGGCAAGAAAGATAAGCAGTAGCTTTATAAGGGATCACTGTTTTAAATCCCGGTCCTGTATAACCTCCGGAGATACCATTGATATCTAAAGTAGGATACACACTCAAAGCTTCTTCTACAGTTGTTGCCGGAGAATATAGAGTAGGACAAAACCCTAAACTTTTTTCCCCATCTTTTAAAAGATTGCTTTTGGGATGGTCACCGTACTCACTCCCTTCAGGAAGAGAAACATCATCATAAAAGCCCGCTACCGCGATAGAATGATCATTGTGATGTAGTGATGCCAGCATTTCCGCTAAAGCCCTATTGACATTATAGGCAATACCACCAAACATTCCTGAGTGCATATCTTTCTGGCCTTCTTCTAAGGTGATTTTCATAATTGCTAAACCTCGAGCGCCTATACTAACAGCAGGAGCTTTGGCAGAAGAAAAACCTCCGTCAACAATGAGGAAATAATCAGCGTGCAATTGCTCTTTCTTCTCTTGAACAAAAGCCTTTAATGTGCGGCTGTCGCTTTCTTCTTCTCCCTCGATAATCCAGGTAATGTTGACGGGGAACCCTTTCCTGGATTGATAATAGTGTTCAAGAGCCTTCCAAGTATAGAAACACTGCCCTTTATTATCGGAAGCCCCTCGAGCAATCAGATGTTCTCCTTGTTTTCTCATTGTAAAAGGATCGGCTAACCACCCATCTGCCATATCCGCAGGTTGCACATCATAATGATTGTAGAGAAGTAGGGTAGGGGCTGTTGCACCTGCTTCACGGTAAGTAGCATAAATTATCGGAGGATGACCCGGTTTTTCCCATAATTCTATTGAGAATATATCTTTAAGATTGTCAACTAAGAAAGCAGCGCAGCTTTCGCAGTCGGCCAGACAATTAGGATCTGCAGATATAGAACGAAAGTGAAGAAAATCTGAAAATTCCTTGAGCAATTTTTGATAATGACTTTCAAAATAATTGAGATCATTGTTCATAACTTCCCCTAGGAGTTATTGAAAATAATACCCAAGGTAACTTAACTTTGTTTTGCTGAAAAGTAAGAACATTATCGTGTAATTAACTCTATAAAATTAAAAAAAGATGGAGAACACCTGATGTGTCACATTAGGGATTTGGACAGAGTATGAAAGCTGGAGATACATATAGAAATTTCGTCGTTAAGTTAAGTCAAGATATCCCTGAGATAGAAAGCAAATTACTTGAGGTGGAACATAAACCCTCCGGTGTTTCTATTATGATGATCGTCAATAACGACGATGAAAATGTTTTCAATATCTGCTTTAGGACTTGCCCATCAACTTCTAATGGAGTGGCTCACGTTTTAGAGCACATGGTGCTTTGTGGTTCCAGTAATTATCCGGTGCGAGATCCTTTTTTCTCCATGACACGACGTAGTTTAAATACGTTTATGAATGCCTTTACAGGTGCAGATTTTACCTGTTATCCTGCGGCGTCACAAATCCCAGAAGATTTTTATAATTTACTTAGCGTGTATATAGATGCCGTCTTTCATCCTTTACTGACTGAAAATAGCTTTTTACAAGAAGGATGGAGATATGAACTTAATCCTGAAAATGCCCTAACTTATACCGGTGTGGTTTTTAATGAGATGAAAGGCGCCATGATGTCAGGAGAATCTCGGTTGTCGGAGGCATTAAATGCGGCTTTATTCCCTTCAGTTACCTATGGCGTAAATTCTGGAGGCGAACCTAAAGAAATCCTTACCCTCTCTCATGAAGACGTTGTCGCGTTTCATCAGAGCCAGTACACCCTTGGACGTTGCTTATTTTATTTTTATGGAAATATTAAACCTTCTAGACATTTGGATTTCCTCGAGGAAAAGTTATTACGTCATGTAGGTAAGCTAGAAAAACAAACAGTTACTGTTCCTCTACAAAAAAGATTTAAAGAACCTGTAAGGAATATCCTTAAATACCCTTCGGATACGCAAGATGAAGACAAGGTTCTTTTTGGCTTATCATGGTTGACGTGTTCTATACTAGACCAACAAGAATTATTGGCTTTGCATATTCTTGATGTTGTTTTAATGGGCACTGACGCCGCTCCTTTGAAATCCCGCTTATTAAAATCAGGATTTTGTAAACAAGCCGATATGGGTATCGACAGTGAAATCCGAGAGATTCCGATTACCATCGTTTGTAAAGGATTTTCTCATGGAGGAGCTCAGAAATTAGAATCATGGATTTTTGCCTGTTTAGAAGAGATCATCAGAGAAGGTATCCCGAATCATTTGGTTGAAGCTGCTGTACATCAATTGGAGTTGGCAAGAAAAGAAATCACAGGGTATTCCCTCCCGTACGGCTTATCTTTATTTTTCCGTTCAGGATTGTTGCGACAGCATGGAGGGCATGCGGAAGATGGGTTAAGAATTCATAGCTTATTTGCTGACCTTCGAGAAAAGCTCAAACAACCAGATTATCTTCCAAAACTGATCAGAAAGTATTTTCTAGATAATACCCACTTTGCTCGTGTGATACTTCTTCCTGATTCTGATTTGATTGCTATAGAAAATCAAGAAGAACAAGCCCTTCTTAAAGAGATTCAACAGAAGCTTTCTCCTGAAGATATCGAAAAAATTCGTCTCACTTCTAAAATCTTGGAAGAATATCAAACTCAGAATGAAAATTTAGATAAGATTCTTCCAAACTTTTCTTTAGATAAGGTGCCGAATTCAGGAAAAGAGTTTAACCTTGTTAAGGAAAATGTATCTTGTGGGGAAGTTCTCCATCATGATTGCTTTACTAATGACTTGATCTTTGCAGAATTGGTCATGGATCTTCCTCCTTTGTCTGTTGAAGAACTGCCCTGGTTGCGTTTGCTTGTTTTTCTCATGTTACAGTTAGGCTGTGGAGGAAGATCCTATAAAGAGCAGTTGGAATTTCTCCTAGAGCATACAGGAGGTGTCGATGTTTCATATGAGTTCTCTCCACATGCCAATAACAACACTTTGTTATCACCATCAATAAGTCTACGTGGGAAAGCTTTAATATCGAAAGCTGATAAATTGTTTCAAGTTATGGGAGATACTCTCATGAGTGTTGATTTTACCGACGTAGCGAGAATCAAGGAATTACTCATGCAGCATAACGAGGCGTTGACAAATAGTGTGCGTAATAGCCCGATGAGTTACGCTGTCAGCATGGCCTGCATGGATAAATCTATAACGGCAACTATGTCTTATTTAGCTTCAGGTCTGCCTTACGTAGATAAAATTCGTGATCTTACAAATAATTTTGATAAGGAAATAGACAATGTAGTCGGCATTCTACAATCCTTATATAACAAGTGTTTCTTTGGTAAGCGTCAACTCGTTCTTAGTGGTAGTAAGGCAAATTACCAACACTTATATGAGAATAATTTCTATGGGATTTTAGATGTAGAAGGTAAGTCCTGCGAACCTTGGGTCAATCCTTCTATAGATATTTCCCTAGCATCACAGGGTTTGTATATTCCTGCTCGTGCGGCCTTTAATGCTCTAGCTTTCCCTATAGGAGATTTGCCTTATGATCATCCTGATGCTGCTGCCCTTACCGTAGCTGCAGAAATTCTTGATAACACTGTGTTGCATACAAAAATTCGTGAACAAGGTGGGGCCTATGGATCAGGAGCAGCAGTGAATCTCGGTAGGGGAGCATTTTATTGCTACAGTTATCGTGATCCTGAAATTTTTGATTCCCATCAGGCATTCCTCTACGGGATTGAGGAAGTTGTTAAAGGAAATTTCTCGAATGATGATATTCATGAAGGAGTACTTGGAGTTATTCAAAATTTAGATTCGCCAATAGCTCCAGGTACTCGTGCTTCTACAGGATATTATAGATTACGATGCGGAAGAATCCCTGCTTTACGGCAAGCATTCCGTAGAGCTGTCTTAGCTGTAACTAAAGAACATATCTGTTCTGTTATGAAGAAGTACCTACAGGACAACAGAGATAAGGCAACATTCGTTTCCTTTGCTGGGAAAGAAATGCTACAAGATAACGCTAGCCGCTTTGATCAAGAGTTGCCGATAAAATCAGCTTTATAGGTATTACAGCTTATCTTCTTGGAGTAGGCGATCTTCTGAAGCGATGTCATCTTCTTCGCAGCCTGGAAGAAAAGATATTGCGGGATTATGAATAGGACAGGGATCCTCTACTCTGTGTAGAGAAGATGTAATCTCTAAATCTTCGAATTTCCGTAGAGTGGGTAATATCCTATGCTGCAAGCTAGATGACATATCATTATAACTTTGCACAGTATTATTAAGATTTTTCCCAATCTTGTGAAAATAGTTAAAAACTACATGTAAACGATGGTGTAATTCTTTTCCTAATTGCCCTATTTCCTGGATCTGCGCTCTTAAGTTTTCTTGTTTCCATGTATGGGCAACAGTTTTTAATAAAGCCAGTAGTGTTAAAGGTCCCGATAGAATGACATTAGAAGTTGCTGCAATATCGATAAGTTCAGGAGCAATACGTAGAGCATCATTAAAAATACTCTCACCAGGAAGGAAAAGAATAACAAATTCTGGGGAATAATGAAATTTTTCCCAGTAGCTTTTTGATTTTAGTGTTTTGATATGCTCCTTGATTTTCCCTATCAGGTCAGATTTATCAGAAGTATCTTGGGACAAATAAGTTTCTGAAAATGGAGCCTTGGAATCAATAACCAAACAGCGTTCGTGCGGAAGACGGATGATCATATCCGCGCGTACTGAACCCTCAGCATCCGTAGCTTGTGTTTCATAATCACAATATTTAAGCATGCCTGAAAGCTCTAAGATTCTTTCTAACTGAATCTCTCCCCAACGGCCGCGTGATCCTGGATGTTTTAAGATATCCGTCAAGGCTTGCGTTTCTTTTTCAAGTTTTTTTTCTGCAGCAAGAAGATGAGATATTTGTTCTTTTAAGGAACCTCGATCTTCAGCATGTTTAGTCTCGAAAGTTTCTAAGTTCTGCTTAAAGGCAGTCAGTGTAGCCTGAACAGGAGTTAATATAGATTCAATAGTTTTAGATTTCTCAGAGAAGTAGCTCTTCGTTTCTTCTTTCATCTCTTTAATAAGAGATTGCGAAGATACGGCAAGTTTATTGCTGAAATCTTCCATCAGTTGTTCTTGACGACGTGATAACTCTAAAGAACTTTTCAAGAGTTCATTTTCGTGTTCCAAGTTTCTTCTTGCTTCGGAATACGAAGATTCTCTCTTGCGATAATAATAAGAAGATAAAGCAACCCCTAAGCTGAGGCCAAGGAAAGCAACAAGAATATGCGTTATTGAAAAGTCTATCATAACCGTTTTGTCTTTCTTTGATATGTGATCGCAAAAATAGGGAACGCTACCAAAACATATAACCAAGAAACTAAGAAAAATACTTCGGTAAAATGATCAACAAGACCTAGGAAAAACAAACATGCGACTAAACCAGTAGTAACAACAAGTAAAAAAGAAGAAACTTTAAAACGTAGGTTTTTGAGCCCCGGGAACTTCCACGGGGAGATCATAAGACTTCCAATAAATAGTAGACCTAAAGAAATCAAAGTCACACGCACTTGTACCGGAAGTACTGTACCAAAGTCAGAGGCTATGAATAAAGCTAAAGAGACAACACATGCAGCAGCAGCAGGAATCGGCAAACCGATAAAGCAGGGAAGCCGTGTAGTTTCGTTAGGTTTTTTAGAGAACAAATTGTAGCGGACTAACCGTAAAACTCCACACAGGGAGTAAATGATCGAGGTTACTAAAAGTAGGGAAGAAAAAAATCCCCCAGCATACACACCATCCAGACTCTTAATCGCAATGAGTGGAGGCGCTATACCGAATGTTATAGCATCAGAAAGAGAATCAAATTGTGCTCCGAAAGCACTTTCCGCTTTCATAATGCGAGCAATAGCACCATCAGAAAAATCCGCGATCATCGCACTGATTAACAAAAGCGAAAGCCCCTGTAAACGATGCAATAGTTCTACAGAAGATGATGTCTTTAAAACACTCTTAAAAATAATAAAAAGTCCACAACAGAGACCGAAGGCAGTGATAGCGTTAGGAGTCACGACTCGACGCTTACCTCGGATTTCTGGTTCCAATTCTGCCATGAGAATTCCGGAAGTTCGTTACAGGCATAGCATAATATATTCATCAAAAATCAACAAGTTTTTGCCAAAAAGATCATCGTATATCTAAGTTAAAAAATGTCCCTCAGAAGGATATTTTTTTCCAGAGAATGATCGTACTTTTCAATTGCACGAAACGTTGTCTATTCCTATATATGGTATACAAGTGTATAATGTTTCACTACATATTGGGTTTTTCTAGAAGAAACGTCTTCTAGGAAAGGGAGACTTTTCTCTAAGTTTTTTGATGTTCAACTATGAGAGATCTCCTAGAATTTCCCTAAGTGTTTAGTCGAATTCCGTTATTGCTTAGAAATACTTATTTGAATCGAAAATACAGCTTTCAGGGGATGATATATGGTCGAGGTAAAAGAGAAACATTATACTGTTGTAAAACGTAATGGCATGTTTGTTCCCTTCAATCAGGAACGAATCTTCCAAGCTTTGGAAGCTGCTTTTCGTGATACACGTAGTCTGGAAAATGATTCTCCCTTACCCAAAGATTTAGAAAATGCTATTTCCGATATTACTCATCGAGTTGTCAATGAAGTCATTCAAAAAATAAGAGAAGGTCAGGTTGTTACTGTTGAACGTATTCAGGATATGGTAGAGAACCAGTTGTATGTGAATGGTTTGCAAGATGTCGCTAGAGATTATATTATTTACAGAGACCATCATAAGGAACAACGGGAAGGGTCGTGGCATTGTGTTTCTGTCATACGTAGGGATGGAAGTACTGTAAAATTCAATCCCATGAAGATTTCTGCAGCCTTAGAAAAAGCTTTTAGGGCTACACAGAAAATCACAGATGTTTCTATTCAAGAGATTCTTTCTGAGATCAATGGGCTGACAAATAAAATAGTAGAAGAAATCTTAGGAGTTTGTTCTCCAGAAAAAACTATTGATATAGAAGTCATACAAGATATTGTTGAAAAACAATTAATGGTAGTTGGCCATTATGACGTAGCTAAAAATTATATTTTGTATAGAGAAGCACGTTCTAGAATTCGTGAAAACAAGCAACAGATAGATGCTCAGAAAGATCTTGTTGAAGAAGTATATGATGTCGTTAAAAGTGACGGAACTACATATTCGATAAATAAATCTCAGCTAATTGATAAATTTATTTGGGCGTGTCAAAGATTCCCTGAAACAACAGATCCCCAGGTACTTGCTGATATGGCATTTGCCAATTTCTATTCTGGAATTAAAGAATCAGAAATTGCTTTGGCCTGCATTATGGCAGCGCGAGCCAATATTGAAAAAGAGCCTGATTACGCATATGTAGCAGCCGAGCTGCTCATGGATGTGGTCTATCAAGAGGCCATGGGGAAAACCGCAACGGATTCTGATCTTGCTGAAGCGCAAAAGCAATGTTTTAAAAACTATATTCTTAATGGAGAAACGTATCGGTTAAATCCTCGTTTGAAAGAGTATGACCTTGATGCTTTGGCCGAAGCTTTAGATATATCTAGAGACCAAAAGTTCTCTTACATGGGAGTACAAAATCTTTATGATCGTTATTTCAATCAACATGAAGGGCTTAGAGTAGAAACAGCTCAAATTTTTTGGATGCGTGTTTCCATGGGGCTTGCGTTGAACGAAGGTGATGATAAAACCTTCTGGGCCATTACTTTCTACAATCTATTGTCTACATTCCGTTATACGCCAGCAACACCTACCCTGTTTAACTCTGGAACGCGTCATTCACAATTAAGTTCTTGCTACTTGTCTACAATACAGGATGACCTCGCGCATATTTATAAAGTCATATCAGATAATGCTATGCTTTCTAAATGGGCTGGAGGTATCGGTAATGACTGGACTGGAGTACGTGCTACAGGCTCTTTGATTAAAGGAACCAACGGAAAAAGCCAAGGTGTTATTCCTTTCATTAAAGTAGCGAATGATACAGCAATTGCTGTGAATCAGGGAGGTAAACGCAAAGGCGCTACGTCCGTATATCTAGAGACATGGCATCTAGATTACGAAGATTTCTTAGAGTTAAGAAAGAATACTGGTGACGAGCGTCGACGTACTCATGATATCAACACTGCAAGCTGGATTCCCGATTTATTTTTCAAGCGTTTAGAGCAGCAGGGTATGTGGACTCTATTTAGTCCCGATGATGTTCCTGGATTACATGAGGCTTATGGTACCGAATTTGATAAGCTTTATGAAGAATACGAAAGCAAAATAGATACAGGAGAAATCAAATTATATAAGAAGATACCGGCTGCAGATTTGTGGCGTAAGATGTTAAGTATGCTCTACGAAACAGGACATCCATGGATGACCTTCAAAGATCCTTCTAATATTCGTGCTGTGCAGGATCATGTTGGTGTTGTACGTTGTTCGAACTTGTGCACAGAAATTTTGTTAAACTGCTCAGAGAATGAAACAGCAGTTTGTAACTTAGGTTCTGTAAACTTGGTAGAACATATTGAAAATGGTGATATCAATGAAAAGAAACTAGAGGAAACTATCTCAATAGCTATTCGTATCTTAGATAACGTCATAGATCTTAACTTTTATCCAACTCAAGAAGCGGCTAACGCTAACTTATCTCATAGGGCTATTGGTTTAGGAATTATGGGTTTCCAAGATGCTCTTTATAAACTGAATATTAGCTATGCATCTCCAGAAGCTGTAGAGTTCGCTGATAAGAGTTCAGAGCTGGTTGCATATTATGCCATACTATCTTCAAGTTTATTAGCTAAAGAACGCGGAACATATAGCTCTTACAAAGGTTCTAAATGGGATCGAGGTTATCTCCCACTAGATACCATAGAGTTATTGAAAGAATACCGCGGAGAAGAAAATGTTTTGATGGATACATCATGTCGTAAGGATTGGACTCCTGTGCGTGAAGCAATCAAGTCTTATGGAATGAGAAACAGTCATACTATGGCAATTGCTCCAACAGCAACTATATCCAATATTATCGGGGTCACTCAATCTATAGAACCAACATATAAGCACCTGTTTGTGAAATCTAATCTTTCTGGAGAGTTTACAATTCCCAATGTCTATTTGATCAGTAAGCTCAAGGAATTAGGATTATGGGATGACGATATGTTAGATGATTTGAAGTACTTTGACGGCTCTTTATTGGAAATAGAACGGATTCCTGATGATTTGAAAAAGATCTTCCTTACAGCCTTTGAAATTGAGCCTGAATGGTTAATTGAATGTGCTTCTAGAAGACAAAAATGGATAGACATGGGTCAATCCCTCAATTTATATTTATCGGAACCTAACGGTAAAAAACTTTCTGCTATGTATCTTACAGCATGGAAAAAAGGACTGAAAACCACGTATTACTTAAGGTCCTCAGCAGCTACCTCTGTAGAAAAATCGTTTACTGATATCAATAAACGAGGAATTCAACCTAGATGGATGAAAAACAAGTCTGCTTCTACAAGTATAGTCGTAGACAGAGCTAAGAAAACACCCGTCTGTTCTTTCGAGGAAGGTTGCGAATCTTGCCAGTAATATAAAAGAGAAGGATGGAAACAATGGAAGCAGATATTTTAGAAGGTAAATCAAAACGCGTCCAATTAAATAGCAAGCGCTTGGTTAATTGTAATCAGGTGGATGTGAATCAGTTAGTCCCTATTAAGTATAAATGGGCTTGGGAACACTATGTAAATGGATGCGCGAATACCTGGCTCCCAACAGAAGTCCCAATGGCTCGCGATATCGAATTATGGAAATCAAACAATCTTTCCGAAGATGAACGTCGAGTTATTCTTTTAAACCTTGGGTTTTTCAGTACAGCGGAAAGTTTAGTAGGGAATAACATTGTTTTGGCTATTTTTAAGCACATTACAAATCCTGAAGCACGCCAATATTTATTGAGACAAGCATTTGAAGAAGCTGTGCATACGCACACGTTTCTTTACATTTGTGAGTCTTTGGGACTAGATGAAGCAGAGGTTTTCAATGCTTATAACGAACGTGCAACGATTAGGGCTAAGGATGATTTCCAAATGACCTTGACTGGGGATGTTTTAGACCCTAATTTTTCTACGAATTCGCTAGAAGGATTGAGCCAGTTTATTAAAAACTTGGTAGGCTACTACATCATTATGGAAGGGATTTTTTTCTATAGTGGTTTTGTAATGATCCTTTCTTTCCATCGTCAAAATAAGATGACTGGAATTGGAGAGCAATACCAGTATATTTTACGAGATGAGACTATCCATTTGAATTTCGGTATCGATCTTATCAACGGAATTAAAGAAGAAAACCCCGAGGTATGGACTCCAGAACTTCAAAGTGAAATTATCGCACTTATTGAAAAGGCTGTAGATTTGGAAATCGAATATGCTCGTGATTGCTTGCCACGTGGGATTTTAGGATTAAAAGCTTCAATGTTTATTGACTACGTACGTCATATTGCTGATCGTCGTTTAGAAAGAATTGGTTTGAAGCCTATTTATCATTCTAAGAATCCTTTCCCATGGATGAGTGAAACTATCGATCTTAATAAAGAGAAAAACTTTTTTGAAACTCGTGTAATAGAATACCAGACTGCTGCGAATTTAAGTTGGTAGTTTTTTGAAATCATTATTATACACGTACTTTAACGACTTTTGGGATTCCCAAAGGTCGTTTTTTTTCTGATATAAATTGTATTTTCTCTCTTTTTTTCTTGAAAAGAAAACTCTTAAAGAAAACCGAAAGAGCTTCTATAATTTCTTGAGTTGTAATCTCTTATTATTATTTCTAAATGAAACCACAAGATTTAAAAGCTCCTTTTTTTGGGGAAGAACGTAAAACCCAAATCAAGGATGATGTCCTTTACATTCCTGAACATTATTTCAAACATGGTCAGTTTGAGATGCCTAGTTGGGAAGAATTTTTCGGGAATAATCACCCAATTTTCTGTGAACTTTGTTCAGGGAACGGTGATTGGGTAGTTGCGCAAGCTAACAAAAACCCGAACATGAATTGGATAGCAGTTGAAAAACGCTTTGATCGGGTAAGGAAAATCTGGTCTAAAATGCATAATTCTCAAGTGAGAAACTTGAGGATTGTTTGCGGTGAAGCTCAAACCTTTTTCCGTCATTATATTCAGAATGAGGTTATACAACGTATTGTTGTTAACTTTCCTGATCCATGGCCAAAATCGCGTCATCGTAAACATCGTTTATTTCAATATGAGTTTATGAACGATATTGTTAGGGTTCTAGTAGACTCTGGAATTATCATTCTCGCTACAGATGATAAAAATTACCTTCTTCAGGCTATCAAGATTATGCAACAACGCTTACTGCCTAAATTGGAAGAGCCTTATTATTGTAAGATGCTGGAGAATTACGGAGATTCTTGGTTTGAAAGGTTGTGGAGATCGAAAGGACAGGAAATTTTTTACACAGAATTTGTAAAGAAAGTTGGGATATAGCTGACTTGAACAGCTGACCTTCACGATGTCAACGTGACGCTCTAACCAACTGAGCTAATACCCCAAAAACTAGGGCATAATGTTATCGAGAAAAGAGTATCTTTGCAATAGGCTTATTGATGTTTAAAGGAATAGGATTGCTTCAAGGAAATGTTGTCCGGTTATCTCATGAAATCTTTCAACATGTGCTTACTCCTGGAGATACCGTCGTGGATGCCACTTGTGGAAACGGTAAAGATTGCTTGATTTTAGCCCGTATACTACAAGGAAAAGGGAAACTCGTGGCTTATGATGTACAAAGAGAAGCTTTGATGAGGGCTTCTCTTTTGTGTTCTACGTCTTTGTCCAATGAAGAAAAATCTATTATAGAATTTAAAGAGATGTCCCATGAGCATATTAGCGAGTCAGGAGCTAAACTATTTCATTATAATTTAGGTTACCTTCCCCAGGGCGATAAAAGTGTGACTACTCAACTATGATCAGTATTCAAAAAGCACTTACCTTAGTAGCTCCTCAAGGGGTAGTTACCGTAGTATGCTATCCAGGTCATGCAGAGGGAGCAAATGAGATGTGTTCTGTTGAAGGACTGGCATGTACATTAGATCCTAAGCTTTGGGAAGTGGGCTCTTTCTATATTATGAATAGATATAAGGCCCCTAGGCTTTTTGTGTTCCGTTCTCTTAGGGGAGTTGGTAAGGAATAATGCGCACTTCTTCTTCTAAGTTTATTCCCTGTGATTTTAACTTGTCTTGAACTATTTGAATAAGCTGTTTAACTTCTTGAGATGTCGCTCTGCCCGTATTCACAATGAAGTTCGCATGCTTTGGAGATATTTGAGCTCCTCCTAGAGAAAAGCCTTTTAAACCAGCTTCATCGATGAGTTTCCCCGCGGAATTTCCTGGGGGATTACGGAAAATACACCCTGTAGAAGGTTGTTGGTAAGGTTGAGAAAGTAATCTATTCCGGAGCAAGTCTTTTGCAATTTTTACGGATGAAGAATTCCTAGATAGGCGGAAAGTTGCAGAAAGAATAAATTCATTGCAATGTTGAAAACGCGATGTCCGATAACCAAATCCTAATTCTTCAGTATTATATGAAAGGATTTCTCCTTTAGAATTAATGACTTCCACGCTTTCAATTACAGCAGCCGTATCCTGATTGCCAATGCCAGCATTCATAAATACAGCCCCACCCACCGATCCTGGAATGCCTACGGCAAATTCTAAACCTGAATATCCTGAAGAAGAAAGAGTTTTCCCTAAAAAAGAAAAAGAAGTTCCCGAATACACTTTGATGGTCGTTTCAGAGACAAATTCTTTTCCTTGTATGCCATTACACAAAACAAAACCATCAAACCCTCGATCATCGAATAAGCAATTCGAACCTTTCCCGACGATAATAAATGGATAGTTATGACTATGTAAGAACTGAATTACCTGCTGTGCTTCGCTAGCTGAATGCACTACTTTAAAGTAATTCGCAGGCCCTCCGATACGAAATGTAGAATACTTATTCAACCAAACACTACGGCGAACTGAAAAAGGGAAACGAATGACAGTAGAGGCTTTCACATTTAGAATTCCAGATAAGTTTAAAATAACGCTAAGTCTAACAACACATGAGAGAAGTATCAGGGTGTGTCATCGGCGCTGCTAAACGAAAAATATCATTTAAAACTGCATGAACAAAAGAGCAAGCTTCAACATAACTAAATTTCTTAACCAGCCTTGTGGCTTCCGCAATCAAGATAGCAGTATTGATAGGCTGCCCATGAAAGTGCTCATACAATGTTAAACGTAAAACGTTTTTCTCCATCAAAGTCAGCTTCTCAAAAGAGGTATTTTTAACTGTTTGAGCAATTAATAAATCCAATTCAGAAGACTTTGCAAGGATTTCTTTTGAAAAATTTAAAGCAGAAGAAGCGTGTTTTTGAGTAACGGCAGTCTCCGACATTAAGAGAGGAACAAGGCTCTCTTCAGACATAGGATCCATGTCCAAAGCATAAAGCATTTGCAGTACAATCTCCCGCATTTTTTGTTTGGGGAGAGGACGAGGAAGTTTGACGTAAGACCCTAAGGAGCTTTCAGGAGTCAGAGTAGACATTATGACACCAAAACAACAATGATTTATTACAGTTTGCTAAATTAGGAACTTAGTATAGAAGGATGCGAAATGAGAAAGCACTAAGGTTATATTTTATAAAGTTTTAAATGCAACAAAAAATCATAAACCTCAGGATGACTTTCAACCATTTTTTATTTAGAGTATTATAAAATAAGTTTTGAAAAGGCAGGATTCCCCTATGTTAGGAGATGAAAAGTTCTCAAACAAGCTGTTGGGCAATGGGATTTCAATTGCTTTTCTTTTAAGGATTCTCTAAGATTCTATCTTTCTTTGTCTAGATGAGGAGAAGATTGTTTCTATAGGTTTTCTCCAGGGCAAAGTACTAGCCTCTGATCATTTAAAGAATCGTATTAACGAGCAACTGGGATAGAGTGTGGCATTAAATTTAAAAATTAACAGACAGATACGAGCTCCTAAAGTCCGTCTTATAGGTTCTGCTGGCGAGCAATTGGGTATATTGAATACCAAAGATGCTCTAGACTTGGCCAGGGAGTCCGATTTAGATCTTGTGGAAGTTGCTTCAAACAGCGAGCCACCTGTATGTAAAATTATGGATTATGGCAAATATCGCTATAATCTCACAAAGAAAGAGAAAGACTCTAAAAAAGCTCAACACCAAGTCCGTGTGAAAGAAGTCAAATTGAAGCCAAATATTGATGACAATGACTTCGCTACAAAGTTAAAACAAGCACGAGGCTTTATTGAGAAAGGGAATAAAGTAAAAATTACGTGTATGTTTCGAGGTCGTGAACTTGCTTACCCAGAACACGGGTACACAGTTGTGCAAAAGATGAGCCAAGGTCTCGAAGACGTAGGATTCATAGAATCTGAGCCAAAATTAAATGGTCGTTCCTTAATTTGCGTAGTCGCTCCAGGAACGGTAAAAACTAAGAAAAAGCAGGACAAGATCAATGCCCAAGATGAAAAGCAATAAGTCCGTTGCGGCGCGTTTTAAGTTGACAGGTTCTGGCCAGTTAAAGAGAACTCGTCCAGGCAAGAGGCATAAATTATCGAAAAAATCTTCGCAGGAAAAACGTAACCTATCTAAGCAGCCTTTAGTCGATAAGGGACAAGTAGGTATGTATAAGCGAATGATGCTTGTTTAAAGGTAAGGGAATTGTATTATGGTGAGAGCAACAGGTTCAGTAGCTTCCAGGTGCCGTCGTAAGCGTATATTAAAACAAGCTAAAGGCTTTTGGGGAGATAGAAAAGGCCATTTTCGTCAAAGCCGCTCCTCAGTAATGAGAGCTATGGCGTTCAATTACATGCATAGAAAAGATCGTAAAGGTGACTTCCGCAGCCTTTGGATTGCTCGTCTTAACGTCGCTTCTAGAATCAACGGTTTATCCTACAGCCGCTTAATTAATGGCTTAAAGTGCGCTGGAATCGATTTAAACAGAAAAATGCTATCAGAAATGGCTATTCATAACCCCACGGGTTTTGCAGAAGTGGCTAATCAAGCTAAAAAAGCTTTAGAGGCAAATCTTTAGGAAATAAATCTCATGGCGATTCAAGAGGAGCTTGAAGCTACAAAGCAACAATTTTGTGCAGAACTCAGTCAAGTTAACTCTTCAAAAGATCTTTTTGACCTAAAGGTGCGTTATCTAGGGAAGAAAGGTCTTTTCCGTTGTTTTGCAGATAAGTTAAGGGAGTGTCCTGCAGACCAAAAGGCTCTAATGGGTGCTTCCATAAATGACTGTAAAACCTATATCGAAAATCTCATCCGTGATAAAAATCATGCGATCCTTTTAGCAGAAGAAGCAGCAGAATTCTTAAGAGAAAAGATTGATATTACCTTGCCAGGAGAACCGCATTGTCCTGGAGGGAAACACATCGTGAAAAAAGTTTTAGACGATGTTGTGGATATCTTTGTTCATCTCGGTTTCTGTGTTCGCGAAGCTCCAAACATCGAAAGTGAAGAAAATAACTTTTCTTTGCTGAATTTCGAGGAAGATCACCCCGCGAGACAAATGCATGATACTTTTTACTTAGATCCTAAAACAGTATTACGCACACACACATCCAACGTTCAGGTTAGAGAACTACGCAAAGGGCAACCTCCGATAAAAGTAGTCGCTCCAGGTCTATGTTTCCGTAACGAGGATATTTCAGCGCGCTCCCATGTGATTTTTCATCAAGTAGAGGCATTTTATCTCGATCGTTATGTAACACTTTCTGACTTGACAGCGATGCTTACGGAGTTTTACCATACGTTCTTTGAAAGGGAAATAGAGTTGCGTTTACGTCACAGCTACTTTCCTTTTGTTGAGCCGGGAATAGAAGTCGATGTTTCTTGTGAATGTCGACAAGCAGGATGTTCCTTATGTAAACATACTGGTTGGCTAGAAGTAGCTGGAGCTGGTATGATACATCCTCAAGTTTTGCGTAACAGCGGATTTGATCCTGAGATCTATACAGGCTACGCTGTTGGCATGGGTATCGAGAGGTTAGCTATGTTACAACATGGTATCTCCGATATTCGTCTTTTCTGTGAAAACGACTTAAGGTTTTTACAGCAGTTTTCTTAAGGAAGAATGGCAGAGCGGTTTAATGCACCTGTCTTGAAAACAGGAGACCTGAAAGGGTCCGGGGGTTCGAATCCCTCTTCTTCCGTTTCTTTTTAGATGTCAGTCTTTTAGCGTATTTCAAGCTTTTCTCTTATTTTTATCCTCTCTTATTTTTTTATCAGTTTTTAATTTCTTTAATTCAATGTTTTATTAATTGTAGTTTCGTTTTCTTTTCAAATTAGTTTGATGGTTAAATTATTTTTATAATAAACTAATATAACGATCGTAAGATAATAATCTAATTTTTTGATTCGTTTAAGAGTAAATATGCGAAAGTCTTGTCATAATTTTGAAAAAGCATTGCAGCATTTAGAGAAGTTAAAAAAGATTTCTTATAATTTGCCATCGTCTTTTATTCGTAACACTAAGCCTGATGATGTATTTTCTGAAGATCATTGTGTCGATGAAATGAAACAGGCAATCAAGAATATAGAAGATTATCTTAAGAAAGCGGGTTCTCTACCTAAAAGCGAAGCAAATAAGGCTTTACAAGAGTCTAATTTCCTTATAGCTGGGGTGCAAAACGTCTTTTCTTTCCTAGAAAGTAGAGAGCGAGGGCTATACCAGAGTTTAGTTCATGATTATTCTGAGCTAAGTAGGGTGTACAATAAAACACAAGCCAATCTCAGCCGAAAGATTATTAAGGAAGAAGAAGACAACGAAGAAATCATCGAACGGGAATTAGAAGAAATGCAGGAGGAAGAGCATTTCTTAAATAACTTAGTAGAAGTAAAACGAGACCGTTCCTATGAGCTTTTCTACATGTCTGACGAGGAGAATCGGCGTTTTTATACAGATACACTCACGCAGATTATCTGCAAACAGGGAAAGATTCATGAAACAGCTCATGAAGGTGACCCGTTAATAAAAACATCAGTTTGGAATAGCGAAGAACTTCATAATTTAGCGTCTTCGTTAGTATTCACGAACGATATGCCTATACGGTTATTTTATCAGAAGGCTTTGAGTAATCTAGAGATCAAATCTACAGAAAAAATACACAATGCTGTCATGGGGCTGTTCTTATCTAGATATCCAACCACCATGGTTTCTCATAATCCTCAGAAAGATAATCTCCAATACTTTAATGATTTTCTCTATTTCTTGAGAGATGCATGGAAAACACAAAACAATGTTCCTACTAATGAGACGCATTATCGACATGCACACACACTAATGTCTTCTTTAAGTAGTGGGATTTTTGAAACTAAACTGACATTTACAGAAGCAGCTCGATATTTATATTTTCATATACACTCAAAAATCCAAAACGAGAAAGATAAGAAACCTCTATCATCCGGACAATACGTTTCTGAAGTGTACGAGGAATTGTATCGGTTGTTTTCTAAATATCCGAATGGCCCTTTATTTAAAGCTATAGACAGAATATTAGATTCTCGCTCCACAGTATTTGATCCTATTGTTTTAGGAGTATTTCCAGGATTAGAAGGCACATTGAAGTTAGGAGATAAATCAATAAATATCATAAGATCCCCAAGCCCTATAACACAAAGCTCTATACTCTATGCGAATTGTAATGAGGAGTTTATCGGATTTCTCAATGCTAAGGAAGGCCTCGGAGATATCACACTAATTTTAAACATACAGAATCGTTTATCTAGGAAAGATCGTGCAAGAAGCCGTGTTATAGAAGAAAGCTTAGATAGCATCGATAAGGCGCATATATTTTCATTCCCAGAACCTGAGGATCTATTAAAACATATGGAAAAAGTTCACGGAGAACAAGAAACCTTTGTTGGATTCTTTTCTATCTTTAAAGAAGAATTCAATAAATCCGGATCTTTATCATTGTTTTCCGTTCCGAGTATATCCAAAGGCCAAATTTATGATTTTCTTGACGCTAGCCTCTCAGTTCTAAAAGACACTTTCTTCTCTAAGAAAAAGATTTTATTTAAAAACGATAAACTCTTGCTATTGCATATTATTTCCTACCTCACAGTCTTTAAGCTTATAGAAATTATAGATCCAAATAACCTTATAGTCATGTCTAAGGACGGATTGGATTACGCATCGATACTCATTGCAGGATTTACTTTCTTTGCTAGTGAAGAAGCTTGGGATGAGCACAAATTAAAATTGCTGATGACAAAGGTTCTTGCACCGACTTTAGTAGCTAGAGACCGGCTGGTATTTGCACATCATATAGAATTGATGAGTAAATTTCTCAATTGTTTGAGGAAAAATAGACAGAACCTTTCTAACCTTAGACCGTTCTACAATTATGATTTAGAAAAATGGCAGTTCTCAGGTTATCTCAATGAAATCATTGAAGCTTAGCATAAGCATAGTTTGTGATTATAGCTAAGATAATTAACGGGAAGAACATTACAGGCAATATCGGTAACACACTACTGTTAGCCAGGACCATACCTGCTTTTAAGAAGATGAAAAAGGTATTTATTGTTCCTAAAGGCACAAGGTAGGCAAGAGTCACTGTAGGAACACGACTGAATCGTAAACAAAGATACGCAGAGATAATCATAGAGGATATGCAAGCTAAAGGAGAAATTAGCATATAGTAAAATGTCGACAATAAAGATAAGATACGTTGAGGAATAGTTGTAGACAACCCTAAGCCTGTGGCATTCCAAGGAATAGCTTGAAACGACTCCGAAAGGCGATTTTTCCCTCCTGCTGTGAAAATTTTAGAAAAAGGATTATCGTAAAATCCAAATTCAATTTCAGGGAACTCTTTCATATCAGAGTATTCACTCAGCTCCATACTTCCCGATTCTGTTGCAGAAAAGCGTATAACATCTAGCCCTATAGGAAGAGATGGTGTTGTAAATGCCAGTTTTTCCATCGTGTAGATCGTTTTAGGATTTTTAATCCAAAACACCTGATTCAAGGTTAATGTTTTCTGCTCAATAGAAGAGTACAGTAGAACGGTTTGATCTTTAAGGTAGAGAGCGGGGACTTTGTCTTGGACTTTATCTAGAGTGCCTCTGTCTATATGTTCTTTAGTTGTGGATATTTGTTCACATATAGGATGTAGCCATTGGAAATTCGCATATAAAAGTAGTGTAATAATAAAACTCGAGTGGATCAAAGGAGCTGTTAAAGACTTCAAAGAGAGTCCGGAGGCTTGTAGGAGAAGGACTTCACGTTTATTTTGCATGGAAAATAGAGTGATGGTAGTTGCTACAGCCACTAGCTGCGGAATGAGGAATTCTGCTTTAAGAGCTATCTGGGCTAGGTAATAGAGAATGGAGAGCTTTAACGATGCCCCTGAGGCCAGAGAGGTAGTATTCCCTTTGATAGTATGAAGAGAGTGATGAATAGAGGCATAAAAAACAAAAGCTAATACAATTAATGATACCAAGGAAAACCAAAACTTGGTTAACACATAACGTTTCCAAATATACATGACTTATGCATAACCCCTATTTTCTCGATACGCTTTGATAGCAAAAACAATCCAAGAAATTACCTGAGGGAAAATAAACAACGTAAGAGCAGGAAATAGAGAGGACGTGTTTTTGCCAACTATTAATAAAATTAAATCCATCACGGGGAAAATACAATAAAGAGTTATGGATTTGCGAAATCTTGGCTTATAGGTACCTAAAACCATACCAGAATAGGTAAGAGTAATACAGAGCAAACCTATACCAATTCTTCTTAAGGTTTCGGGTAGATATGTATGGCTAAATGATTGTTTTACAAGTTGCTTCCAAGGTAAATAATCTGTCCGCGTTTTCATGTAAGATTTTCCAGCAAATAACGTTGAAGTTATCTTAGGAATTAACATTTCATCTAAGGTCTCTATATAGTATTCTTTGGAATGCGAAGAGCATTGATCCGTCAGTGTGGAGGGCAGCTTGGAGATCATCACTACACCCCGTGCTTGTACAGTATCATTAGCAACATCGGGAATGATAGTTTTAATCAGCCCCACATTAGCAATTTCTTTATCTCTTTTTAAAGCAGTAATTACATTGTCAAATTTACTTTTAGCACAATGATCCACAGTAATAAAAATACGATTGCTTTCTTTCTTCTGTAGTGTCTGGAGTAATAATGTCGGCGAAGTCATGGCCATATTGGCAATTTCTTTACAGGTTTGAAAACGACAAATAGAAGCTAATTCAGAACATGTATAAAAATTTACACAACAAATGGCGCAAGAAACCATAAGCACCGGAAAAGTAATGATCGCTTGGGAAGCTCCAGATGCTTTCAGGAAGGTAATTTGGTTATTATCAGACAATCCTCGAAAAAGCGAGAAAGCAGAAATAAAGCAAGAAATAGGAAGAATAAAGGGCAATAAGTAGGGAATCTGGTAAGCTGTTAGTCGCAACACTGTTGGATAAGGAACGTCTTTTGCTATATAACTAACGATTTCTTGAAGCGAACTAATAATAGAAATACAGATAAGGCTAAGCGTGCAAAAAGTCACAGTTTTTAAATAACGGAAAATTAAGACTTTCCATAAAATGGGCATAGCATACCTGGTATCAGGAGTTATTCAAGGTTAAGGACAAAGTAAGCCTATCTCTGTAAGTTGATAAGCCTGAAAGTATTTGTAATGAATTTATACGGACATGTATTTAAATTATGTTATCTTGCCTACTCAGAAATGATAAGCGATTAGAAGTTTTTTTTTCTGCTTTAGATATGAAAAAAAGCTATCTACTTGCTTTATCAGGAGGAAGCGATTCATTATTTCTCCTATATCTTCTTAAATCTCGAGGAGTCTCTTTTACTGCTGTTCACGTAGATTACGGATGGAGAGAGTCATCTTATCGTGAAGCTGAGGAGCTTAAGCTTAGATGTCAAGAAGAAGGCGTTCCCCTTATAGTCGATCATGTTCCTTCCAAATATACAACATCAAAAGATCCAGAAAATACGGCGAGGCGTTATCGTTATGCATTATTTTGTAAAATTTGTCGGGAAGACAACCTTGCGGGGATCTTTTTAGCTCATCATGCTAATGATCAAGCAGAAACTGTATTAAAGCGTGTATTAGAGGGAGCGAGTTTAGGGAATTTAAAAGGGATGACGAGTGGAGCCTCTTACAACAGAATCCCTCTTTTACGGCCTTTATTGCATATCCCCAAACAGGTTTTAATGCAGACTTTAGATGCTGAAAATATTGCCTATGTTCATGATGTAACAAATACTGATGAACGGTATCTACGTGCTAGAATGCGGAATAAGATATTTCCTTGGTTAGAAGAAATTTTTGCTAAGAACATCACACAACCTTTACTCACACTCGCTCAAGATTCTGAGGAACTTTCCTGTTATATGAAACAACAAGCGCAACCCTTTCTTGAAAATATACGGCAAGAACATACAACTTGCTCTATTGAAATTCCTAAGCCATTGATAGAACAAGTTTTTCTTGCTAAGTGGGTGTGTAAGGAGTTCTTTTATAAGGTTGGTATTGTTGTTTCAAGGCATTTTTTACAAATGGTTTATGATCATTTAAGCCGGAATTTACCAGCAGAAATGCGACTTCGAGATAAAAGAGTCATCGTAAAAGCTGGGGTAGTAATGATAGAATAGAAAGTATATAATGACGGTTCTTATACTGTATTCGAAGATGATGAGTAGTAGGTCATTGTATAAGCAGATTTTCATATTTTTTATTTTATAACTTGGTTTTATAAACAAAATAATAAAAAATATGCTACATTAAATAATTACCTGTCTGATTGATTAGCTTAGTTGTGTAGTTTATGTCTAAAGATAAAAAAATAAAGCCCGAATCGAAAAAAAATTTTCCTACGGTATTTTTTTTCCTTCTATTTGGTGTAATTTTCGGCGTGATTGCTGTTCAAAATTTTCTAGTTGCCAAGAAAGCTCGGGTCAGTTTTAGCCATCAGCTAGAGCATTTAGTAAATTTAAAATTGATTTATCCTGAAGATAGTAGGAAAATTGCCCTAAACGATAATTTAGTCTCGTTTAGTGGGCGTTTTCGTGAATCTCCAACAGCTGACAGTCAGCTGCGTTATCATTACTTAGAGTTAATAGATCAAAAACATCAATTAGAGTTTGATCTTCAGGAAGTGAGTAAGAATGTCGATAATCTTGCAAAAGAGGTCGAGAGTTCTGTTTTGTGGTTTTCCGCAATTTCTGGGTTTCCGGTTCCTGAAACAGGTTATGTGATATCTCCTAGTGCAGAATTAGGAAAGTCTTCTTTGGAAGCTCTTGTTATTCATGGTTCGAATAATTTCCAAATTGTCAATTTGCGTTCTTTAGAGCAACGTTATCCCACCCTGCCTCGATCTAGTGAAGCTTTACGTACGTTTGGTTCTGATTTATATGAGCTTATTGGGAAATATTTGTCCCCAGCTTTGGGCATAGGTTCTGAGAGTATAAAGCGTGAACTCAAAGATTTTTATCAACAGGTTGAGCTTTCTCTAACTCAGTCAATGGATGCGGAGCAGCTTAGTGTTCTCTATGAGAAAGTTTTATCTTCTCTACAGAGGATTTCTACATCACTAGTTTTATCTGATAGAGGAGAGCATTTTGGACAATTGCGTTCTGTACGTTTATATCGTGAAGAACGTAGTAAATATGAGAAACTTATAGAAGATAGTCAGATTAATCAAGCACAGTTAGATAAGCTTCGTGGTGAGCTTAGCCAGGTGGTGTGGTATTTTAATAACCAAGAGCTATCTTCTCGAGCTTTGGAAAAACAAGACCCTGAGGTATTTGCTCATTGGTTTTCTGGAGCTAAACAAGAGTGGGAAGGATTCTCCAATAACCGTGCTTTAACTTTCAAAGCTCCGGATCAGCCACGAAATTTAGTATTAGAGAAAACATTTAAGA
The DNA here is from genome assembly GCF_002895085.1 of Chlamydia abortus. Taxonomy (NCBI): domain Bacteria; kingdom Pseudomonadati; phylum Chlamydiota; class Chlamydiia; order Chlamydiales; family Chlamydiaceae; genus Chlamydia; species Chlamydia abortus. Next base: position 844,081 of record NZ_CP024084.1, on the reverse strand, counting down.
GTGAAGAGCCTGCGCCGCATTACATAGGATATCTGTTTACTTTCTTACCTATTATACTTGTGCTTGTCTTTGTCTATTTTGTCTTTTCTAGACAAGTGCGTGGTATGAACGGTTCAGCAATGTCCTTCGGGAAATCTCCAGCGCGCTTGTTAATGAAGGGCCAAAACAAAGTCACTTTTGCTGATGTTGCGGGTATAGAAGAGGCAAAAGAAGAATTAATAGAAATCGTAGACTTTCTTAAGAACCCTACGAAATTTACGAGTTTAGGGGGAAGAATCCCTAAAGGCGTGTTGTTAATCGGGCCTCCTGGAACAGGAAAAACTTTAATAGCTAAAGCTGTTTCTGGAGAAGCGGACCGACCATTTTTTTCTATAGCCGGATCTGATTTTGTAGAGATGTTTGTTGGTGTTGGAGCTAGTCGTATTCGCGATATGTTCGAACAAGCTAAGAGAAATGCTCCTTGCATTATTTTCATTGATGAGATCGATGCTGTAGGTCGTCATCGAGGCGCTGGTATAGGCGGAGGTCATGATGAACGTGAGCAAACATTAAACCAACTGCTTGTAGAAATGGATGGTTTTGGCACTAATGAGGGTGTGATCCTCATGGCTGCAACGAATCGTCCTGATGTTTTAGATAAGGCTTTATTGCGTCCTGGACGTTTTGATCGTCGTGTGGTGATGAATTTACCTGATATTAAGGGGAGATTTGAAATTCTTTCCGTACATGCGAAGAGAATCAAATTGGATCCTAAAGTCGATCTTATGGCAGTTGCACGAAGTACTCCCGGAGCTTCAGGAGCAGATTTAGAGAATTTATTAAATGAGGCTGCTCTTCTTGCTGCGCGTAAGGATCGTACTGCAGTGACTGCTGTAGATGTTGCTGAAGCTCGTGATAAGGTTCTCTATGGTAAAGAGCGTCGTAGCTTAGAAATGGATGCTGAAGAACGAAAAACAACAGCCTATCATGAATCAGGTCATGCGGTTGTTGGGCTGTGTGTTCAACATGCCGATCCTGTGGACAAAGTTACTATTATTCCTAGGGGTTTATCTTTAGGAGCTACGCATTTTCTTCCTGAGAAGAATAAACTTAGCTACTGGAAAAAAGAGTTGTTTGATCAGTTGGCTGTTCTTATGGGAGGCCGAGCCGCAGAAGATATCTTTTTAGGGGATATTTCTAGTGGCGCTCAGCAAGATATTTCTCAAGCTACGAAATTAGTTCGTAGTATGGTTTGCGAATGGGGAATGAGTGAGCAATTAGGTACTGTAACTTATGATGAGCGTTCAGATACCTCTACAGGTTACGGCTCTTATCATGAGAAAAGTTATTCAGAGGAAACTGCAAAAGCTATTGACAGTGAGTTGCGTGCCTTATTGGATGCTGCATACCAACGCGCGTTAACCATCATCAGAGAACATCGTGATGAAGTGGAATTGATGACTCAGATGTTAATAGAGTTTGAAACTTTAGACGCTAAAGATGTTAAAGAAATCATGGATCACACTTGGGACCCAGAGAAAAAACGAGCACGTTTAAAAGAAGAAGGTATGACGTTCAAGAAAGTTTCTGACGATTTACCTCCTCCTCCTCCTCAAGAAGATGCTATGAAAGATGGTACGTTAAAACTCAATAACACCACTACATAATCTATAGATTATGTACTGATGTGAAAAGCCCCTAACTAGGGGCTTTTTTTTTATCTTTTCAAAAAGATCTAAAGAAAAACAATAAAGGAAAAAGGGGGGGACTACTCACTGAGAGTAGCTTTATGACTGAGTTTGTACTGTCCTTTTTCGTTGATGCTTAAAAGTTTAACAGTTAGGGTGTCCCCCTGTTTAACGAAATCACCAACATTGTCTATACGTTGTTTAGAAAATTCAGAAATATGGCAAAGACCTTCTTTACCAGGGAGAATTTCAACAAAGGCTCCAAAAGGGACAACAGATGTTACGCGACCTTCATAAATCTTACCTACTTCAACTTCGCCAACTAAGCCTTCAATAATAGATTTAGCTTTCTCTATGGCTTGTGGTGAAGAGGCAGAAATACTGACAAGACCCGAGTCATTAATATCAATTTGTACTCCAGCTTCTTCAATAATTTGACGAATCTGTTTACCTCCGGGCCCAATAACAGTAGCAATTTTATTCGGCTTAATTTGCATTGTTTCAATGCGAGGAGCGTATTGGGATAAGTCGGTTTTAGGAGCCGCAAGAGCTTGTTTCATGGTTTCAAGAATATCTTGACGACCTTCTTTAGCTTGGGCTAGGGCAGCTCGCATAATATCAGGAGTAATGCCTTCTACTTTAATATCCATTTGAAATGCTGTAATTCCTTCGGTATTTCCAGCAACCTTGAAATCCATATCACCTAAATGATCTTCTAATCCGGAAATATCTGAGAGAATAGTTACATGGTCATCCTCTAATATTAGTCCCATGGCTATACCAGCTATAGGAGTTTTAATAGGCACCCCAGCATCCATTAAAGCTAAACAACCTCCGCAAACAGATGCCATAGATGAAGAACCATTAGATTCTGTAATATTGGATTCTATGCGGATAGTATAGGGGAACTTCATAGGATCGGGTAGCGTGTGACTTAATGCTTTTTCCGCAAGTTTACCGTGACCGATTTCTCTTCTTCCTGGAGAGCCGATCCTTCCTACTTCTCCAACAGAAAAGGGAGGGAAGAAGTATTGTAAGTAAAATTTGGCTAATCCTTCACCATTTAAGTCTTCATACCGTTGGGCCATGGCTTCGCTACCTAACGTACAGACAGCCATAGTTTGAGTTTCTCCCCGAGTAAATAAGCAACTGCCGTGAGTCCTGGGGAGGAAAGACGTATCAATAGAGATAGGACGAATAGTCGTTACAGAACGTCCATCAGAACGTAGACCTTGTTCACGTATTAAACCACGTATGAAGTTAGACTTTGCTTGCTTAAAAGCAATTTTAATATTGAACGCAGTAAAGACTTCATTTTCTTCTTGGAGCTGTTCGATGACTTCATTTTCTAACTGTTTTGAAGCAGCCTCGAAAGCTTTCTTTTCCTTAATTTTCAGGAGGTCAACAAACTTTCCTTCCACAAATGTGTTTACGGCAGATTGGACTTCCTCTGGAAGAGAAACAATTCCACTTGTATTTTTTTCTTTACCTATGTGTTTTTGCCAATCCTTTAGTGCCTTGCATATAGTAACAATGTGTTTGTGACCAAACTCAATAGCTTCGATAACTTGCTCTTCTGTGAAGAAGTCGCAGTGTCCCTCGATCATTAGGATAGCATTTTCTGTTCCTGCTAAAACGAGTTCCATTCTGGAAACGTCCATTTCCGCTTTTGTTGGGTTAACTACCCAACGATTGTTCACAAAGCCGACACGAACACCAGCGACAATACTAGTCTGAGGAATGTCAGAAATTGCTAAGGCTGCAGAAACACCGCAAATTGCGATGGGATCAGGAAGAGTGACTCCGTCGTATGACCATACGTAAGATAAAATTTGAATGTCCTGCATTAACCGGTTGGGTAACGAAGGACGCATGGAGCGATCTATCAGGCGAGAAGTTAAAATTTCTCTTTCTGTTGGGCGACCTTCCCTTTTAATAAACCCGCCTAAAGTTTTTCCTATAGAGGAAAACTTTTCTTGGTAGTCAACTCTTAGAGGTAGGAAGTCAACAGCTTCCTCAAGGTTAGCCGCACAAACAGAAGAAAAGACCCATGTTTCTTGCATGCGAGCAAGAACTGCGCCGTTAGCCTGACGCGCTATTTTCCCCGTTTCAAATACTAACGTTTTGCCTTCTTCAAGGGTAACAGAAATAGTTTCAAATGTCATGAAGGTCTCCTAATTAGATTTTTTTGCCGGGGAAAATAAATAAAAGATTATTTTCTTAGATTTAATCTTGAAATTAAATTTTTATATCTTTCGGTATCTGTAGAATTAAGATACTCTAAGAGCTTTCGTCTTTGTCCTACCAACTTAAGCAGAGCTAGTCGAGAATTTTGGTCTTTAGGAGATCTCTTGAGGTGTTCTTTTAGTTCTGTAATGTGTTCTGTTAATATGGCGATTTGCACATCTGCTGAACCGGTATCCTTTTCGTGAAGTTGAAATTTTTTTGTAATTTCTTCTTTAGTTCCCTTATCCAAAGACATTGGATGTCTCCTTAAAATAATTGCCGCAAAAGCCAATTATACTTGAGAAGTTTGTTAATGTACACCTTTTGGTATAGTGAGATGGGTTTTTTTGATTTGAAAATAAAAATTCTACGTTTTTGATCTCATTGAAAAATGGTCGTTAAACTAATATGACGACTTTTTACTATTTCTTATTAGGGAATTTTTTTCTTATAATCCGATGCAAAAAGTAGTTTTGAGTTATCTAGTATACAGGCGATGGATATAGAAAAAGATATATTTTTTATGAATCAGGCTCTTAAGGAGGCGCGCCAGGCTTATGATGAGGACGAAGTTCCTGTGGGCTGTGTGATCGTAAAAGATAATAAAATCATTGCTCGAGGTCATAACACGACGGAAAAACTTCAAGATCCGACAGCTCATGCTGAAATTTTATGTATTGGAGCTGCAGCACAATATTTAGAGAACTGGCGTTTGGTTGATACTGTGCTCTATTGTACTCTTGAGCCTTGTTTGATGTGTGCCGGAGCTATACAACTGGCTCGCATTCGTAGAATCGTTTGGGCAGCCCCTGATTTGCGTTTGGGAGCAGGGGGGAGTTGGCTTAATGTTTTTAAAGAAAAACATCCATTTCATCAGGTGGAGTGTTTCTTCGGAATTTGTTGTGCGGATGCTGAGCAATTAATGAAACAATTTTTTATAGAGAAGCGAAAAGAGAAAAATGAAAAATAAAATTCATGAGTTGTTGAATCAGCTTTATGAAAATCAAAAATCTCGTTTACAAAACGTGGGGGAGCAAATCATTCCTAATTTAACTTCGGACGATGTGTTGCAACCTATGGATTTTTCTTTATTGGAAGAAAACCCTTTGTTCCGTTTTGAAGAGGGGGTGCTTTCCGGATTAGGTGAGGCTAGAGCAGCAATTTTAGCTTTATTTGCCGATGAAGCTTAAAAGATTCGGGATATTCTGTAAGGGTTAGGAATTTTTTCTTTATAGCAAAACAGAACGCCCAGGATTAATGAGAGTATGGATCCGAAGAATAATGCAAAGGCTCCAGAAAATAGTAGAATCAGGAAGTAAAAGGCTGCCAAAACGACAAATCCCCATTTACGTGATATGGTTATTGGGAAGGGGTGAAGGCCAAGGCGTTTTTCTGGATCTAGGAAAACCCAAATGAGCATAAGCGTGCTAATTAAACATTCTGGTCCGAATAGGGCTTGCGAACTATGAAATAATTTGAGACATGCCCACACCACTACTCCTGTTATTAGGATTTGGCTAGTCACAAGAATAAGAAAAGTTATCGATCCTAGTTTTCGAATAATGTGGTTAGTTGTTTTATAGAAAAAGGTGAAGCCTAATACATTTCTCACGAGTAGACGTTGTGTGATGTCCATGCAGCCTTCTTTATGGATGCATAGGGAGTCAGCTGTAATGAGGGGATAGGTAATAAACTGCCAAAAATTGTGTTTATGAATTCCTGCTCTGGATAGGGCTAGAGTTTCGATGATCCCTGGAATACCGAATAACCTTTTCATCAGGTATGAAAGTAGGGGAGATATACACGAGGTTATTAAGATAAATGAAGGAAGCTGTCTAAGTACCTGAGTGAGAAACGGGTTTTTATTATGTTTATCTGGAAAGATAACCCTCATAGAGGTTTGACCTGATTCTTTTCTTTTTAGTAATGCCTTATACTAGATTATGGATTGTTTTATTAGAAGTCATTAAATAATTAATCAGACGGAGATGTCGTTAGATTTGCTTTAATAGTATATTCTTGTAATGAAGATAGGAGCGCTGTAGTTGCTTGCAATAACTTCATAGACTCTGTAGAAGTTGCATTCACTGCCTTTTGATTTGCTTGAGCTCTTTGCTGTGCTGCGGAAAGCTCTTGTTGGATAAGCTGTCGGTTAGCAGAGATTTGTTGGTTTGAAGTTTGGTATGCTTGGATTTCAGTTTGGTTTTTGTACTCGGGCTTATCCTCATTAAAATTATCAGCTTTTTGCAGATCAGGGACTTTTAATAAGGGTAGGTTGATTAGCTCTTTTGTTTTCTTTTGTTGAGCTATCGTATTATCTTGTAATACTGCCATGATCGCTTTTCCAAATTCTGTAGTCGATGTAAATAACTGTAGCATAACGGAAATACAGAAGTAGATGGCAGAGGGTTTATTTATTACCGTGTTGTCAGATACAACTTTTGTCGATGGGGGAACTACTGTAGGGACTTTATCCACATCTGGTGCTATAGAATAGACGCTCATTATTCTAGGTTCCTTATAATTAAATGTTAGCTATCAAGCTCACAATTTGTGAGAATGTTTGAATTAAAGCCTGACCAACTTGTAGAGACTGTTGGATAATGTTATTATTGGTATTCAAGTGACTTGAAATCACTTGGGAGCCATTTCCTAGTCCTGAAATTTGGTTTTGTAATGCTTGTCTAGAAGCTCCAACAGCTTGGTTCGTTGCTTGAACATCTTGCAAGAATGCTGATGAGTTATCGTTTAATTTATTTTTAGGGATAGTTACGTATTGGTATAAAGCTTCTTGGTTGTTTAAAAAAGTTTGAGCAGAAGCATTAGACTGAAGTTCTTGAGCGATAATAGATAAGTTATCTTGAGCAACCAATACAGATTGATAGACATAGTACACGGTAATAATCAGCGGATTGGAATCTTTAGCAAATTTTGCAATAATTTCATCAGCTGTTGCTGTATTAGGACCGCCTGTGATAGATGTTCCTGGAACATCGATAACGGCTCTTGGGTTAGCTTGCAGTGGTGTAGAAGAGAACCACATAATTTCCTACCTATTTATCTTCAATTAACTTTAAGTTGTTTCCCTACCTGCTTATGAAGGAGGTTTATTTAATTGGTTTACTGTACTTCCAATAGAACTGGTCGTCTTTAAGAAGGAAGAATCTTGTGAGGCTAGTTGTTGGATGATGTTGATGTTCGTAGATGCGTGTGAGAGAATAATTTGCCCATTTTGTCTAGCAGTAACCAATTCATCTTGAATATTTGATCTTTGAGCAGAGTAGTTTTGGTTTTGGTTTTGTACACGAGTGATTTCGTTTTCTTTCGCCCCAGCACTTACCACAGCAAATTTGATTTGATTAGTTGCTTGGTTTAATTGTTGTTGGATATTAGTATTATCATTTAATTGTTGTGATTGAGTCAGAACTGTTTGTTGTCGAATTTCAATCGCTTGTAAAAGAAGCTCGTAAATGCTAAAAAGCAAAGCGCCAATAGGAGGTGTATTTAGTGGATCCAAGGGGGGAAGTTGAGTAGCCTGCGTCGCTTCTCCAGATGCTATTGAAGCTGTAGATGTGGTGTTAATAGGTTGTACTGCCATAATGGAAAATTTTTTAGTTTTGTTTAGTTTTATTTTACCAATAAACAAAACGTTTTATTAAATAATAAATTCAACAAACGCTTGGTTTGTTTATTAAGTTGTTTTCCTTTAGCGACAAATAAAATTAAAAAATTTTGCAAGGAAAGTAAAAAAGTTTTTATCTCTAAAATTTAGAGTTTCTAAAGAAAATAAAGGACTTGCTATCAATCGGTGCACATGAGGTTGCTTGATTGAGAATAGTAGCCTTTAGCTAGCGAGGAGAAGGAAGTGTCTGGAAACGAATGTGATGACGGTGCAGGAACTTTCGATGAGGATGTGAGTGCTTATGTGCTGGTGACTTGCGCGCATGTGTCTTCAGACGGCAAGATGAAAGTGGAGATGACCTATGAAGGAGATCCTGCTGTAATTAGCTATTTATTAACTAAAGCTCATGACTCTTTAGAAGAGTCCTAGGCGTATTCTTGTATGGGATTTGAGGCCATGCACGTTTTTAATAAGCGTCTTTATCGAAAAGTTTATCAAGGATTTAGGTGGGGAACTTTGTTGGGAAGGTGTAGATCTTTCTCAGTAGAATGGGTATTTCTATCGTCTATAATTTTGATTTTCAGTGGATTAGGTTGTGCTTATGTAGTTGATGCCACTTTACTTCTACTGACTATGTTTTTTTCTGCTTTAGCATTAGTTGCGTCTGTATATTTTCGTTTTTGGGGATACGGTGTCGTGTCCTGTGTATTTTTAGCAGTATATTATTACAGATATATTAATGTAAGTTTTTCATTATTATGGGCTTTAGGATTGTCTTTGGCTTTTTTATTATCTTGGGGAATTTTTGTTTTTGGTATTTCCTTTGTTGATGAAGAAAATAACGAACGGCAACAGAAATATGATCAATTAGCGAATGAGTATAGTGAGATACAAATATCTTATGATCAAGCAGTTCATGATAAATCTATAGCGTGTGAATTTTTAGAAAAACGAGCACATGCTTTAGAATCTGAGCTTAAAGAGTGCCGAGCTATGTTACATGATTCTTGTAAGAAACAAGAACATATGGCTTTGGATTTACAAATTCTTGCAGATCAGAAAAATAGTTGGCTAGAAGATTATGCTGTTTTGCATAACGAATATGTCCGTCTTGTCGCTGGAGATGAGACTACTTCTGTATTTTCTTGGGTATCTGGAAAAGACACAGTTTCACATAGAGAGAACGAGGGAACTGAGTTATGGTTACGTGCTTTACAAGAAAAAGACGAAAAAATGACGTCTCTGGAAAACCAGCTTATCGAAGAAAAACTCTTAAGGAAGAGTTTAGAAGATCAATGTGATAGTTTTCAGGCCTATGTTCAAGAAGTAGAGCAATTACGGTTACAGTTAGAAGAATTGCAGAATCTTTTAAATCAAAAGGATGAAGAAATTATTAAGTTGCATGCTTGTATAAAAGAACAAGAGACTGCAATTAAAATATCGGCTGATGACCATGAAATTAAGTCCTATAAGGATAAATACATTCAATTGCGGGGACAGTTTGCAGAAAAAACTGAGATTTTAACAGAAGTTCGTAAGGAGCTTTTCTTAGTTCGAGAAAAGTATCTTACCCTCCAAAAACAAGAAGAAAATGTCTCTACCTTTACAGACATGAGAGACATTGAGATAATTCAGAATCTTCTAGAGCATATAGAATCTCTGGAAGAAGAAATTATTTCTCTAGAAGAGTTAGTATCTCATAACCTGTCTCAGTAATAAGTAGGGTGTGTTCCCACTGTGCGCTAGGTTGATTGTCGCAAGTTCTTGCTTCCCAATGGTTATTGGGATCTATAACCCCTTCTTTTTTGCCTACGTTGATCATGGGCTCTATAGTAAATATCATACCAGGAGCCAAGGGTATAGCACTACGATTCCTGTAATGCGGGACATAGGGGTTTTCATGGAATTTTATACCCACACCGTGACCTACAAACTGATCTACTACAGAAAATCCATAACTATCGGCACAAGCTTCTATAGCTTCGCCGATTTCGTATAGAGGTACATAGGGCTTTAATCTAGCAATTGCTGCGTTCAAACAATCTAAAGATGCTTGACAGACGCGTTTTTTTATTTCAGAGACCTCGCCAATCATGACCATATTGCTACAATCTCCGTAATACCCATCAACAATACAAGAAACATCGATGTTCATGATATCGCCGTTTTTTAAAGGGGTATTGTTAGGAATGCCGTGACAGATCACTTCATTCAGTGAAGTGCAAATCGTTTTTGGGAAAGGAGGAGAGCCATAATTTAGAGGTGCTGGAATTGCGTCATATTCTTTATGTAATTGACGGGAGAGTTGGTCTAAGTCCTCTGTAGTTACGCCTTCTTTAGATGCTTGGCAAAGAGCGTCGAGTATATGCGCAGTTATTTGACAAGCATGACGGATTTTTTCGATTTGTTTTGGAGTCTTTAAAATAATATCGTATTGCGAAGCGTAATATTGTTTTTGTTGTTCCCAAGATAGTTTAGGGGCCAGAGGATGGCAATATTTCCATTTACGTTTGCTTCCACACCAGCAGGGATCATTTCTTTTCATTTATCTACACTACTGAATATAAAATCCTATATTAAATGCTATTGAAATACCTTTAAGCATGAGGTTTGCCGACATTAATAATAACGCGATGCTGAATAATCTTTCTAAGGCGACTAAGCCTGAAGATCCCAGAATGTGATTAAAAAAGCTCGAACTTAATAAAGTAAATACGGAAAGTACCCAAGCAATGATCATAGCACTGAAAATAATTTCTTTAGATAACAAAGCTTCTTCCATATAGCTGAGTAAAGAAGTAATTACAGCAGGGCCAGTGATTACAGGGAAAGCCAGGGGAAAGAAGATGGGCTCGGATTGTGGTTCAGATGAGTCGGATTCTACTGGTGGGGGTACAAGCATCATTTTTAATGAGACGGAGAACAGTAGAACGCCTCCAATAAATTGAAATGCGTACAAGGAAATGTCAAGAAAGTGGAAGAATTTTCTTCCGAAAGTAACAAAAAGTATTAGGGTAACAAGAGCAAAAATACATTCTCTGAGAATGATGCGTTGTTGCCTTTTGGCAGAAAAGCGCTTTAACAGAGATACGAAAACAGGGATAGATCCAGGAGAATCAAAAAGTACGTAAAATAATAAGCTAAGATTGATGAGAGTTAGCATAAAATGTCTCTTTTATAAGAAGGCGAGTTGTAGTCCGGACATGAGTAGTTGGGTACCCACGATCGTTGCGAAGAGACCAAGTACTGTTTGGGTAGCAAGGAGTACCTTTGCCTTATCTTTTCCTCCGCTGACAAAAACTTGTAAGATTATAGTGGTTAGAGAAATAAAGACCCAAGAAAGAATAAGAATAAGAGAAATGGAAGCGAAGCTGTAACGTTTCCCTATCAAAATGCAACAAGCTGCTAGCCAAGAAGGACCGATCATTAGAGGTAAAGCGATGGGCGTTACCATAGATAGAGCGGAGGGAGTCGTAAAACCTTTCCAACTATTTTCTTTACTTAGGTTTAAAATAGCCCTCATGCTTGTCAATGTGACGGCAATGCCTCCTACAACTTGTATTGCACATAGAGGAGTTTTTAATACATACAAGGTGCCCACGGCGGCTTCATATAAAGCAAACATGCTAAAAAGAGCGAACAGACTTTCTCGTACTAATAGTGACAACCGTTCTTTTCTTGAGTAACGCGCTAGTACGTGATTTAACACTAACACATTAGTTAAGGCATCCGTCGCCAGCAATAGTATACAAGCTTGAGGTAATAAAGAATAAAAAGTGTCCATGGGAAGAATTTTTATATGCTAGGGCTATTATTTTTCAAGGTAATCAACTAAAGTGCGAAGAAACATGACAAATAGGATCTAAAATATCTTATGATCGATAAATTGATAGCTGAAAGCATAAAACTTTATACTAAACCTTTTTCTTCTATTCTTTTATTCGGTCCTCCGGGTGCTGGTAAAGATTTATTAGGAAATTTTATAGCACACGGTGGTAGCCAAGTTTATGTTTCTTTAGGAGATATTTTCCGTTGTTATCCTATAGAGTCTCCGATTCGCCAACTGTTTCATAAATATGCAGTTTCCGGATCTTTGATTCCTGATGAAGATGTTGTTGTTGTTTGGAACTACTATGTTCAAGGGCTGATAGCTACGGGGAAGTTTCTTCCAGATCGTCAGGATTTACTTATTAGTGGGCTTCCAAGAACGGTGGATCAAGCCAAGCTTCTTGATTCCTATATTCATGTACGTCATGTAATTATTTTAGAAGTGCATGAAGAAGCGCAGTTACTCAAACGCACGCAAAATTCTCTCTATAGTAAGGGAAGAATCAATGAAGTAGGTATTGAAGTATTACAAAAGCGTTTGCAGTCCTATCAAAAAGACATAGATGCGATTATTCAACATTATCCCATTCATAAGGTATCGCGCATTAGTGCTGAGCAGAAGCCAATGGAAGTGCTTCGAGATGTTCTATCTCGTCTTGCTCACGTTTTTTCTCATCCTGGCAGACCTGTGAATTAGATGGGTATATCTGCTCTGGAGAGAAACTGAGGATTTTATCCTCAAAGTTTGGATAGCGCTTTAGGATAGCCTGCAACAAGGTGTCGATTAGATGTGTATTTAATGGCTCTTGAGATTTCGACAGTAAAGGGAGAGTGATTTTCCATTGGAGAAATTCATCTTTAATGATTTTCGGTGTGTCAGGTGTAGCTTTAATATACGCTTGGAAGGACTTTTTAGGGTGTTTTTTGCAATAGTTAATGCTTTTTTGGAGAGCTATTTGTATGGCCTCCACAACTTCTGGAGAGGTGGCTTTGGTATTTTTTTTTCCACATAGAAGGAGCTGAGGCCCTGTAGGAAGACCATAGGAATCAGAGAGGAAGCAGCCTACAGGCATTCCTAATGTTTCTAGTTTCGCGCCTTCTATATTGTAAAACGCTCCATAGAGGAAATCGATTTTTTTCAATAACATTGGCGAGATTAAATCTGAGCTTACATTTCGTACTTCCGAGGGAACAACACCGTGTAGACGTAATGTCTCTAATAGATAGGAAAGATCACGTGAGTTGTTTAAACAGAATCCTAAAACTTTATTATTCAAATCTTCTATTTTTGAAATATTACTTTCTTTCCTATAGATAAACCCTTGTAGTGTAGAGTCGATTAAAGACCCAACTATTTGTATATCAGCTCCTTGTAGCGAAGTTTTTATTATTCCGAGAGCGTGGTATAGGGTAAGGTCGACCTGTTCAAATAGGACATGGGGAATAACCGCACCTGTATCTGTACTTTTTTGAATGTGTAAATCTATACCTTGATCGCGGAAAAATCCTTTGGATACGCCGACATATAGCGGGATATGGTTAGGGTTAGGCGTCCAGTCTAAAAGTAAAGTTATAGGTGTGAGATGACTTTGGTGTACTTGCTTAGTCTTAAACTTCCATAGGGGTAGAATGAGTAATGGGATGAGTAGACAAGCGAATTTTTTATTAGGCAGTCTATATTTCTTTGTTGTTTTTTCTATGCGAAAGAGGGCAAAGGTTAGCTTCTCAATGAGTAAAATGCTTTGAAAGAGAGTAAATGTGAGCAGGGTTAAAGCAAACAATCCTGCAAAGGTCATTTCCATATCATAGTTTCTTCGACTTTCTAGGATAAGGATCCCTAGACCAGACTGTGAAGCCAGCCACTCTCCAGCTATTGCTGCAAATCCTGCAGATCCCATAGCAATTTTGAGTCCTGAAAATATATGAGGAAGAGCATGAGGGAGACGTAGTTTGATGAAAATTTGTTGTTTTGTTGCTTGATGCAAAATAAATTGCTCTAGGAATTCTTCAGGAGTTGATGTTATCCCTTGATAGATCGTGATTGTTAATGGGAAAAATACTGTGAGTGCTGTCGGGACAATGACGGCATTCAATCCCCAGCCGAACCATAGTACGATGAGAGGGGCTAGGGTAAACATGGGGGTACATTGTACCAATATGAAAAATGGGTTCAGGAGATCTTTTGCAGGTTTATAGGCTAGCATGAGGATGACGAGCCCTATAGACAATAATAGGGCTAAAAAGAATCCCCCTAAAATCCCTTGGAGAGTATACCAGGAAGAAGAAGCAATAAGATGTGTAGAATGTAAAAAATTAACAGCTATTTTTGATGGTGGAGGGCATAAAAAGGAAAAGGAGGGATTATTTTTAGAAAAATATTCCCAAAACAAAAGGAAAAATGAAGTAGTTAGAAAATAACATAAAAGTTTTTTTTTCATTTGGTAAATGTAGAGGGGAAAATAAAAGGGAATCATAGGGGAATAGAATATATGCGGCAAGAAAATGATAGTTTAGGAATCGTAGAAGTCCCTGAAGACAAGTTGTATGGAGCGCAAACAGCGCGTTCTCAGAAGTATTTCTCCTGGGCTCCTGAGGTGATGCCTCGAGAAGTTATTCGAGCTTTAGTATGGATTAAAAAATGTGCTGCTAAGGCCAATCGTGATCTAGGTTTTCTAGATTCAAAATATTGTGACATGATTGTTTCTGCTTCTGATGAGATTATCGCAGGCAATTTTGATGAACATTTCCCTCTAAAAGTTTGGCAGACAGGTAGTGGAACGCAATCAAATATGAATGTGAACGAGGTGATTGCGAATCTAGCTATTCAACGTCACGGAGGGGTTTTAGGTAGCAAAACACCCATACATCCTAATGATCATGTAAATAAATCTCAATCTTCAAATGATGTATTCCCAACAGCTATGCATATTGCTGCAGTCATGAGTCTGAAGAAGAAACTCATTCCTGCTCTGGATCATTTACAGAGGGCGTTAGATGCTAAGGTTGCGGAATTTCGAGATTGTGTCAAGATTGGCAGAACACATTTAATGGATGCTGTTCCTATGACATTAGGGCAGGAATTTTCTGGTTACAGTAGCCAAATACGTCAATGTTTAGAGAGAGTGGCTTTTTCGCTGACGCACATGTATGAATTAGCGATAGGAGGAACAGCAGTAGGAACAGGATTAAATGTTCCTGAAGGCTTTGTAGATAAGATGATTCACTATTTGCGTCAAGAAACAGGAGAGCCTTTCATTGCCTCATCTAATTATTTTTCAGCATTATCGAATCACGATATTTTAGTACATGCTCATGGTGTTTTAGCTACTTTATCCTGTGCTTTAACAAAGATTGCTACAGATTTAAGTTTTTTGGGATCAGGTCCTCGATGCGGTTTAGGGGAATTACTATTTCCTGAGAATGAACTGGGATCTTCGATAATGCCTGGGAAGATCAACCCAACGCAATGCGAAGCTTTGCAGATGGTTTGTGCTCAGGTTCTTGGTAATAACCAGGCAATCATTGTTGGTGGAAGTCGAGGGAACTTCGAACTTAATGTAATGAAACCTTTGATAATTTATAACTTTTTACAATCTGTAGATATCCTCTCAGGTGGTATGCAAGCCTTTGCTGATTATTTTGTTTCAGGTTTGCGAGTGAATAAGCTTCGACTTAAAGAATACTTGGATAACTCTTTGATGCTTGTTACTGCCTTAACTCCTGTTTTAGGTTATGATAAATGCTCGAAAATGGCTTTGAAAGCTTTTCATGAAAACCTAAGTTTAAAAGAAGCCTGTATACAGATGGGCTACTTATCAGCAGAAGAGTTCGATCGTCTTGTTGTTCCCGAATCTATGGTGGGGAAACATTAATGAGACGATTTGCTCTCTAAATTAATTAGGGCTTGAGCGAATAAGAGAGCACTTTTCGTATTCGAAAAGATGTGATCAACACCAATAAGTTCATCTAAATGATAACGTTTGAGATCACTTAGTGGTGTTTTTTTTACTCCTGCTAAAAGTAAAAGCGTTCCCTGACGATCACACTCAAGGAAGAATTCTTCTAGAGCGTGCATAGCAGATGCGTCGATTGTAGGTACGCGACTCATGCACAATATGAAAATTTTAGGAGGTTTCTCTATTTCATTTAGAAGATTTTTCAATCTATCGGCAATTCCAAAGAAAAATGGGCCGTTGATTTCGTAAATTTCTGTATGAGCAGGAACTTCAGATTTAGAAAAGAGATCATTATCTTTTGTCTGCTTATTTTCATCAAAGAACTTTGCTGTGGATATCACATCAGAAAGATCACTCATTTGTTTCATAAATAGAAACGCGGCTAACATCATACCTACCTGCACTGCAGACGTGATGGTTGTCATAACCGTAAGAATAAAAACGGTCAGAAGAACAACGACATCTTTTTTAGGTGCGGTAAATAAATGAATGAAGTGGTGAATTTCACTCATGTTCCAGGCAATGAGGATAAGGACAGCGGCTAAACAGGTAAGGGGAATTTTTACTGTTAAGGGGGCTAAGGCCAAAAGAATAACGCAAATAAAAGCGGAGTGAATTAATCCTGCAATAGGAGTGGTAGCTCCAGATTTAATACTTGCAGCTGTTCTTGATAAAGACCCTGTTACAGGCATCCCTGCAAAGAAAGATGTCCCGATATTCGCAATGCCTTGAGCTACGAGTTGGCAGTTAGATTGATGTCTCCATCCAGTCATACCGTCAGCAACTACAGCCGACAGCAAGGTTTCTATGCCTGAAAGAACAGCAATGGTTAATGCATCTGGCATGAGTTGTAACATCTTTGTCAGACTGAGATGGGGGAATGCAGGTAAAGGTATAGATTGTGGTAGAGCTCCATAACGACTGCCGATCGTGGGAATGTCAATTTTTAGTAACCAAACTAGTGTTGAAGCTACGATAATTGCTATCATCACTCCCGGATATCGTGGTTTGTAATTACGGAAGTAAATCATGATGAGTAGAGTGAACAGCCCTACAGCAAAAGCTTTGCTATCCCATGTCCATAGGTAATCCCAATACGCTACCCATTTAGCAATAAAGTCTGTAGGGATAGTATCCCCCATTTGTAGACCTAAAAAGTCTCTAATTTGAGAGGAGAAAATGATAACAGCTAACCCTGTTGTTAATCCTGTGACGACGGGATAGGGCATATATTTAATGAAGGTGCCTAGTCCAGTAAGTCCAAAGGCTACGAGGAATATCCCTCCCATGAGGGTGATTGTAAATAACCCTTCAACGCCGTATTTTGCTGAAATGCAATAAAGTATAGAAATGAAAGCACTAGTGGGTCCTGATATAAGAACACGGCTACCACCTAATGCTGAGGCTATAAATCCTCCGATGATGGATGCTAATAAACCTTGTATGGGGGATACGCCGACACCGATAGCAATAGCAATGGCAAAAGGAAATGCTAATACACCTACAGTAAGTCCGGCTATGAAGTCTTTTTTAAATGTATTAAAGGTATAACCGTTCTTAATACAAGTATAGAGTTTGGGAATAAGATGTTTAAACGATAAGGCGACTTTCACTAGACTCCTAACGTGATCCAGAACTAGAGAACTTTTATTATTGTTGAGTTCTTTTGTATCTTTGTCAAATAGTTCGTTATATTTATAAATGTTTTGTTGCTTCAAATCTAAGCTGCAAGAATATAGAATTTTTCTATAAAACGGTGATAAATAACAAATTTTAATTTTAGTGTGTAAAAAAACAAAAGTTTTTCTTAATCACGGAAGAATTTTTCCTACTTTACCTAACCTGTAAATAGGAGTACACTAGTTCGTAGTATTATTTTTGAGGTCATTATGTTGAAATTCCAATTGTGTGCTCTGTTTTTATTTGGATACATCGCGATTGTTTTCGAACATATTGTGCGAGTCAATAAGTCTGCTGTAGCTCTGGCTATGGGAGGTTTGATGTGGCTAGTGTGTTTTTCTCATATACAACATGCAGATCACATGATTCTAGCTGAAGAAATTGCTGACATGGCTCAGGTCATTTTTTTTTTATTCGCAGCAATGGCTATAGTTGAACTTATAGATGCACACAAAGGGTTTTCTCTTATCGTCCGGTGTTGTTACATACAATCGAGAACTCTATTGCTTTGGGTCCTTATTGGGCTTTCTTTCTTTTTATCAGCAGCTCTCGATAATTTAACTTCTATCATCATTATTATCTCTATTTTGAAACGCTTGGTGAAATCTAGAGAAGATCGGTTACTTTTAGGCGCTATTTGTGTGATTAGTGTGAATGCTGGGGGAGCTTGGACACCTTTAGGAGACGTAACAACAACAATGTTGTGGATTAATAATAAAGTCACTTCTTGGGGAATTATTCGCGCTCTATTTGTTCCTAGTTTGGTCTGTGTACTTATTGCTGGAATTTGTGCTCAGTTCCTGCTGAAAAAACGCTCTTCCGGAATGATTTCTAAGGATGTTGAGATAGAAGGATCGCCTAAAAAAAGTGGTTTAATTATTTGTATTGGTTTGGGTTCATTGTTAATGGTCCCGGTATGGAAAGCCTGTTTAGGGGTACCTCCGTTTATCGGTGCTTTGTTAGGTCTTGGGCTTGTTTGGCTAGCCAGTGATTGGGTGCATTCTCCTCACGGTGAGGATCGCTACCATCTGCGTATCCCACATATTTTGACGAAGATTGATATTTCCTCAATTACTTTCTTTATAGGAATCTTATTGGCCGTCAATGCTTTAACCTTTTCAAATATTCTTTCTGAACTCTCTGTAAGTATGGATAGAATATTTTCTAGGAACGTGGTTGCTATTTTTATTGGCCTTATTTCAAGTGTATTAGATAATGTTCCCCTTGTTGCTGCGACTATGGGTATGTATCAAGTTCCAATTGATGATACTTTATGGAAATTAATCGCGTATGCAGCAGGCACTGGAGGAAGCATTTTAATCATTGGATCAGCTGCTGGAGTTGCCTTTATGGGCATTGAGAAGGTGGATTTCTTATGGTATCTTAAGACAATTTCTTGGATTGCTTTGGCTAGTTATTTTGGCGGTCTGTTTTCATATTTTATGCTCGAGCGTATCGCCATGTTTTTTTGACGTGGTTGTTTTTTGAGTAAAAAAATTTTTTAAAACTTTGTTTTAATAAAATCTTTATACCTCTATCATACCACCTCCTTATAAATATTCTCTATTTGGAAGAGAGGTAAATATGAAGCTAAAACAAATTACAGTCTTGATTTGTTCCCTGTTACTGGGTTTTCACTTTTCGGGTTCTGCGAAGACCTTGGTTCACCAAAGCGCATGCGCAGATTTGGATTTTTTAGAACACTTATTGGATATTAAATACGCTCCTAAAGATTGGAAGCATAAGCTTTTCCGTTGGGATCTTAAAGATGTCACAGATCAAGCGCGTGTAAAGTTAAAATTAGAGGAAAATCCCTCTGTAAAGTATTGTCAAGGGGTTCTTTCTGAGTATATTGCTAGTTTAAATGACTTCCACGCAGGGATCACATTCTTTGCTACAGAGGGGTCGTATTTACCCTATACACTAAAGTTAAGTAGCAATAATAGGTGTTTTGTTGTCGACGTGCATACCTACCACTCTGATATATCTGTAGGTGATGAAATTTTGGAGATGGATGGTGTACCCATTTTGGAGGCGATCGAAAGTATACGTACTGGTAGAGGAGCTCCTTCTGACTATGCTACAGCTACGCGTATGCTCTTTTCGCGTTCTGCTGCTTTGGGGCATCAGATTCCTGTAGGGATAGCTACGTTAAAAATTCGTCGTCCTAGTGGTTTAACGCGTACTTTAAAAGTTAAATGGCGTCATACTCCTGAACATATTCGGGATTTATCTTTGATATCTCCTTTGGTACAAAATCCTGTAATAGAGATGAAATCACCACGCGCTTTACCTTTATTATCCGGTGTTTCTGACAAATGTTTGTTTACGAATGCCATGGTCCCGTATTTCTGGAGCGAATTACGTGAGCAATATAAACGTGGTTTCTACAGTGATTACAATATTGGAAGTAAAAAAGGCTTTCTTCCTGATTTTGGGAAAGTGACATGGAGAGCACAAAGTGAGCCATATCACGCTTACATATTTACAGTGGCAGATGATCGTGGGCAATCTCATGAAATCGGATTCCTTAGAATTTCTACATATTCATGGACCGATATGGAAGATCGTAGTGTTGAGAACATGAATTCCCCATGGGAAGACTTCAACGGGATCATCGACGTTCTTCAATCTAAGTCAGAGGCTTTAATTATCGATCAAACAAATAATCCTGGGGGAAGTGTTTTCTATCTTTATGGGTTATTGAGTAGATTAACGGATAAGCCTTTAGAAACACCTAAACATAGAATGATACTCACTCAAAGTGAAGTGCAAGCAGCCATAAAATGGTTAGAGATGCTTGAAGGTGTGGAAACAGATGAGCAAGCAAGAAATGCTCTCGGTCAAGATATGGAAGGGTATCCAATTGATATGCATGCTGTGGGGTATCTACAAAAATTCTCACACACGATTTTAAATTGCTGGGAAAGAGGAGATATCAATCTCACTGTTCCTGTACCTTTATTAGGGTTTGCTTATGTACACCCGCACCCTGAGCATCGTTACACACATCCTATTTGTGTCTTGATCAATGAAGAGGATTTCTCCTGTGGAGATTTATTGCCTGCGATTATGAAAGATAATGGTCGAGCTCTCATTGTAGGAACGACTACAGCAGGAGCTGGGGGTTTTGTCTTTACTGTTGATTTTCCTAGTAGAACAGGGATTAAAAATTGTTCTTTAACAGGTTCTCTAGCAGTAAGATCAGATGGTTCATACATAGAGAACTTAGGAGTGTCTCCTCACGTATCTTTAGGCTTTACAGATGCGGATATACAAACAGGAAGATATGCGGATTACATTGGTAGTGTAAAACGTATAGTTCTTCAGCTTGTTGAGAAAGATGAGACAGCCTCTCATACGGAAGAAAGTGCAGACAAAATCACTGAGTCGTAATAGGGATTACAATATAAAAAATCTTCAGTTATACTTAGAAACCTTTAGAAAAAAGCGTATTTTTCTAAAGGTTTTTTTTATTAAGCATCACACCCATTTTGGAGGATGTATGCGTAGAGTGATTTTAAGTAATCCTAGAGGATTTTGCGCTGGAGTCGTTCGGGCTATTCAAGTTGTGGAATCTGCTTTAGAAAAATGGGGAGCTCCTATTTATGTAAAACATGAAATTGTTCACAACCGTCATGTAGTTGATGATCTTAAGAGACGTGGGGCAATTTTTATAGAAGATCTTAAGGATGTTCCTTGTGGAGAAAAGGTTATTTATTCTGCTCACGGTATCCCTCCAGAAGTTCGTGAGGAGGCAAAGGCTCGGAATCTTTTTGATATAGATGCGACCTGTGTCTTGGTAACTAAGATTCATTCTGCGGTTAAGCTTTATGCGAGCAAAGGTTATCAAATTATTTTGATAGGCAAGAAGAAGCACGTGGAAGTTATAGGGATTCGAGGTGAAGCTCCCGAGAGTGTCACCGTAGTAGAAAAAGTAGAAGATGTTGCCAACTTACCCTTCGATATTCATGTGCCTTTATTTTTTGTAACTCAAACCACTTTGAGTTTAGATGATGTTGCCGAGGTGACCCAAGCTTTGAAGGCACGTTATCCTCATATTATTACTTTACCGAGTTCTTCAGTATGTTATGCTACACAAAATCGCCAAGAAGCATTACGTGCAGTGCTGCCTAGGGTGAATTTTGTTTATGTTATTGGAGATGTTCAAAGTTCTAACTCTAACCGGTTACGTGAGGTTGCTGAAAAAAGAAATATCCCCGCACGGCTAGTGAATAGTCCCGATCATATTTCTGATGAAATTTTACATTATTCTGGTGATATTGCCGTAACAGCAGGAGCATCCACTCCTGAGCATATTATTCAATCTTGTATTTCTAGGTTGAAAGAATTAATACCTGATTTACAAGTTGAAGAGGATATATTTACTACAGAAGATGTCGTATTCCAACCGCCTAAAGAGCTTCGTACTTAAAAAGTCTTCATTCATATATGTATTGCGCGTATGGATGTATAGAATATGGTTTTCTATTAGAGAATATGTTGGTCTATCTGTATCCCTCTATGTTCGCTATCCAAAGTTGCTTTTATACGATCTAGCGAAGTTTGTTTATTCTTTATTAAAAAATCCTTACCGAAAGTTACGTCGTTCTCCACAATCTTCATTATTGAGAGAAGGGAATGTATATGGAGAAACTCCTTGGTTGGCTTTGAATAAAGTCAGTAGGGAATTTGGAGTGACTTCTCAAGATGTTGTTTATGATTTAGGCTGTGGATTAGGAAAAGTCTGTTTTTGGTTTTCCCATATCCTTAGATGTCAGGTTGTCGGTGTGGATAATCAGCCTACTTTCATAAACTTTTCCTCGTATCTACATCGTCTCTTATCTGTACAACCTGCGGTATTTTTGAAAGAACATTTCCACGAAACACTGTTGTCTCAAGCCTCTTGTGTTTACTTCTATGGTTCTTCGTATTCTTTAAAGGTATTAAAAAGTGTTTTAAAGGCTTTGAAAGAGCTGAAACCTGGAAATATGGTTATCAGTATTTCCTTTCCTTTGGATTCTTTACCTGGAGGGGATCAGTTGTTTTTCACTGAGAAAAGCTGCAATGTCATTTTCCCTTGGGGGAAGACGAAAGCATATAAAAATATAAGGAAATAAAGGCTTTCTATTGGTAGAGGCTGCGAACAGCATCGTGCTCTGTTTGTAGTATTTGCAAGAGGAAATTGTCCATATTTTTCCAATGATCTTTCACCTCTTCAATAGATCGGGTGATTTCATCATGTTCTATGCGGAATATCTCTTTATAGTTTTCTGCAAATGTTCTTGATGCTGTTTCTTTTAATTCATAGATTTTAGACGAGGTTTCTGTAAGTTGTGATAGGGAGGAACACATTTTTCCCATGCCTTTGAAGAAGGTATGCGCTGTTGCTTTTTTCCACAATCCTGTATGTTGCTGGATAAATCCAAGAATCTGTTTCCCAGAGATTTCTCCGATGATAGGAGTAGCAGCACCTAGAATTCCTAAAGTTGCTGTAGCAATCCCTAACCATTGAGAAAGCTTAGCTTGACTTTCATAACTTTCAATAAGTTCGTGGGCTTTTTCTAAAAGATGTTTTCTAGCTTCTAAACGGGCGAGATTATCCTGCTCTCGGCTGTTCAACATCAGCTTCATAATTTCTGCACAGATTTTAAGAATATCTAGATTCGATACGCGCATATGCATCAATGAGCTCAGCTGAGCTTCTGTAAGAGAAAATTCAACAATCTCCTTAGGTAAACTGCAAGATGGCGTATAATGAAAAGATATTTGATGAGAAAGTTCTTCAATAGCCAAGTCTTTTTTCTGTTTATGCTGTTGTTGCTCTTGGTGTTCTTGTTGTCCTTGTTCTCCCTGGCCTTCTTCTTTTTCTTGAGATTGAGTATCGCGACGTGTTTCCGTAATTTCTTTTTGTACATGGCTAAATAGGGCCAGAGGACTGAGAGAAGACGTAGAAGGTTTTGGTAAAGAAGGGGAGGATTTTGCAGATTCTTCAGAAGTTTTCGTCGAGTTTTTAGAGCTATGCGCTTTTATTGTTTCCTTGTCGTAGGTGTGCACTTGAACTTTTGTTGAACATAGATTAAAAGAAGACTTATCTCGACTATCTCCATCTTCTTTAGATTCTGGCAGCTTTAAGAGTAATGTTGTTGTTTTTGCTATGAGACTTGCGTCTTTAGGAGCTGGACAAGAAAAAAATACTGAGCTCGATGGAGTTTTTTCTTCTTTTGTTGAGGTAAAAGAAGAATATAGCCGAGCTTGTTGTAAAGAAGGGTTTCTATCAGTTGAAGAAAATGTATCCAGGGATTTTTGTGATGATAGATTAGGTAGAGATGAAGATTTCATCAACATACCATTTTTTGCCAATAGAGTTTCTGAAGGTGCCGGTTTGTTTTGAGGAGAAAATTGTGAGAATACCGAACCTGATTGGTTCAATAAGCTTAGACAGGCATCCGACATGGAACGCAAAATAGCCATCTGACAGCAATCAGGAACACTCACCTCAGCGTCGGTTGTTGCAGATGCTTCAGTTTCTGATGCTGTAGCTAGTAAATCGATCTCCGTACTTTCTGCAGTTGAACCGGCTGTTACTGCACAAGATGCTGTCATAAGATTCCTTACAAAAAATTTACTTTAGAGATTCCAGAAACGTTCTGTCGATTTCTCTGCACAACTGTAGCATGCGCACGAGATTTTCGAAAGAGTCATGAAGACTTTCCAAGATTTCTTGAGTACGCGCGATGTAATCATCCCTTTCTAAGCTAAGAAGTTCGATTTTTGTTTCGAGAAGCATGTAGCGGGACTTCATTTTGAATAATTTTGAGCGTATCCACAGCGTAGCCCCGCGTAGTAGGCTTACAGCCCCTTCTAAAGCGGGGATTAACCCATGCAGGGCTCCTTCTATAAGTGGAGATAGCCCAAGATTTTCCATATTTATAACGGTAAAGGATAATATAGTGGCGATGGCATAAAGAACAATTTGTACAATTCTTAGTATTTTTTGTTTTGTTTGCCTGTCTTTCCCTGGGAGGAATTTTTCAATAGCGTCCCAACCGTTTATAGTATTCAATAAGGTGAGTGTGAGTATAATAAGAGCGGATAGCACAGCTACCCAATAGTAAATCCCTCCCCCCATGATTACAGCAAAAGTAGAGATGCCCAAGTTGGTCCAGGGCACAATCCATTCCATAAGAGTGGCTAAAGAGCCCCAGCGTTGCGCTTGCCGTTCCTTCTCAATAGACTTTTGGATTTGTTCAATACGCTCTGCATGTGTTGCATCAAGTTCTTTTTGCGTAGTTTCTACACAATCTTTATAGGATGCATAAGCTGAAAAATCGGAAAGTATCCCTTGTTTTGTGAGTAGGTAACTTAAGGTAAATACACCAACAGAAGGAGGATGAATAATAGGAACAACAGAAGCTGCTCGCGTTTTTTTATTTTTTTGGAATTTTTTAAAGACACATTTTTGAGGGTGCTGTTTTCCTGGATGCTCATCTTGTGATAATCCTTTGCTATATTTTCCTAGAGGCGATTTTAGAGTTAGTCGATGTTCTTCTTTATTACGCAAATCAGCATCCCGAGAAGAAAGAAATTTCTCCTCGGATAGTAGTGTATGTTCTGTATCTTCTGTAGATTCACAGAACGTCTTAGATCTTTCTATGTCATGTTGAGTTCTTGGTTGTTGTTTATGTTGTACACACGTTTCCGTGTAGGGAGTTTTTTCAGAAAAGACTTTCTTCTCGGTAGCTGCTTCTTCAAATTTCGGCATCATTAAATCTTTGCGAAGAGCTGTCATCGATTCTTTAGAATTTGTTCGTGAAAAGAGATTCCAAGGAGAAGATGATGAAGTCTGTTCTTTTCTTGGTAATTGTGAGGCTAGAGAACTTCCAAATTGTAGGATTTTTTCTCTAGGACTTGCGGGGGTCAGGGGTTTATTTGTGACAACTTTCTCGCCATTTTTTGTCAGCAATCTCTCACATTGCTTGTTGATAAAAATTTTTGTTAAGGATTGCCCAGAAGATTCTGTAGCTTGAGTAATAGAATACTTTATACTTGAAGTGGCTTCAGATTGTTTAGGACTATCTGGGATATACGGCTGTTGATTTAAGAGGATTTCTGTAGATTGTGCGAGCCAGGAAGACATAGTCAATTCCCCATAGTTATGGGATTATGCATGGTTTTTTATATCCAAGATTTCTGCTTTTAGTTCTTGGTAAGCGCTATGATGTTTGGCGCGTTCCCAAGCAAGTTCTAAAGCTTTATTTGCGTTCTCATGTTCGTCCATGAGTGTATAGCAAATGTAAGCATAGTAATGAGGATAAGGATCTTTATCTCTTAATAATGCCGTGACTGCATAGGCATGTAAAGCTTGGGGATAGAGCTTGCTCACATGTAAAGAAGCTCCTAAAGAAAACCAAAACTTCGAGACGAAAGGATTAAAGAATACTAGCCAACGGAAAGTTTCACTACTTACTTGATATTCTCTATTTAAATAGGCGTTATAGCCTTCTTTATACACACGTTCTAGCTCTTCTGAAGAGATTTTGAATAGCTTTTGGTACGTGTCCAAAGGAAGATCTTGATTTGGGAAATATCCTGCAAGATAACTTTCCAAATCATCAGGAAAAGGAAAATCTTCTTTGCTAGAGGCTGCTACTTTTTCTAATAAATACGCTAAATATGACATTACGGACGCAAGTTGTAAATAAAGGTATCCATGAGCTCTTTGAGAAGTTTCAATACATTGGAGCGTGCTTGGTGACATTGCGAGACTTCCTGAAGATGCCTTTGCATGTCTGTTCTTTCGAGTTGGGTAATTTTCTCCATATTTTCTTTGCGCATCTGAATATTTTCTCTCAGAAGCTTTTTCTCTTCTTCAGTCCATTGTAACGTATCTGATATGGTGACATCGAGTTTTCTCGCTTGGTCAACAAGAGCTTTCATTTCTGCGTTATTTCTCCAATCAATGGCACCTTTCTCAGCATTAATTTTAGAAATTAATAGAGTTAAAGTGTCAACATTATCAGTACGTTCTTTAACACGAAGATAGAGTTCTTGAGCCTCAGCTTCCGCCTGCCCCAGGATCCTTGCCATCAGTTTCATAAAACGTATGAACACGTTTTCGATTTTTGGCGTTTGTATGGGAGCATACCCTGGAGTAGGCGTTGCTGAAGCAAACAACGACATCGGAGATGGTGCTTTTTTCTTAAAGGTGTTTTCTTTCTCCATATCGATTTCTCGAGATTGGCGTAAGTCATCAAAATACTGAAGTTGCATTATAGATAATGGAGAAGATGTAGGGAGATTTTTGTCGATATCAAACTGTGACTTGTGTTTTTTTTCTCTCTGTTTTTCTTGATGATTCTCTTCTTGATGTTGCCCGTTACGTTGTTGATCTTGCTTTTGATCTCGGTTTTCTCGGTCTTGTTTGGACTCTTGAGATTTCGTTGTAAAGATCTGTTGTTCTTTTTTTTCTGTGGTGTAGGCAAGGGAAGATGAATACGAAATGAAATCACTCTCTTTTTCTGTTCGAGGTTGCTGCGATGGCGTAGAAGAATGCGAAGCTCGTGATGTATATTGTTCCGAGTTATGTGGAATCGTTGAAGAGTTTGCCGAAGGGCGGGAATCGGAAGTTTTCGCAGACGCATGTCCAGAAAACGCTTTTAGAGGCTGGGGCAATGTTTTGGATGAGCTCGGGATATCTTTTGCCGATTTTGGTGCGACTTCCCGAGGTTCGTAGCCTTTGTGGAGTAAGCTCTGTTCTTGTTGCTTACAATGGGTTTTTTCTTCGCTAGTTGTCTGAGGATTTAACGTTTCTAAAGTTTGCAGGAGGTCGGCAATCTGTATTTCAAGTTCAACTGTTTCAGGAGATAAGAATACAAAATTATGAGCACAATCTTGAAACAGATCAGTTTTGTCGCCAGCCATCGCAGAAATTTGTGCTAAAGCAAGCGTAGCAAGGGAACTTAACGAAGCCGGTGCTGACCCCTCTGAAGAAAACAAAGAAAGTACAACATCGCCGGCTGCGGTTTTTAAAATACTACAAGATGTTGAGGCTGAGGACGAAGAAGAGGCGTCTTCCTTGAGGGTGACATTGGTAGACGGGACTGCTGAAGGCAGGGGTGTATTCATACTAATTTTCGCACGAGTGATTTATGGGGACATAGAAGCGATGAAAATTATATAAAACGTAATTTTCCTGCAAGTTTGATTATAAAAGGGTTAGACTATAAGAGAGAATCACCGAGAATATAGGGTTTTCTATTTACAAAAACAGTTAGAGGAATCAAAATGAACCCGCTAGCCATCATAGAGTGTTTTTCTGCCCAGGTGGTGAAATTGGTAGACACGCTGGATTTAGGATCCAGTGCTTCGCGGCATGTAGGTTCAAGTCCTATCCTGGGCATTTCAACGCTTTTTCCTTGTAGACACATCATTAAATTCCCATCCGTAGTAAAATAAAATCTAGAGTTTTAGATTTTTTTGAGGAAGTTTATGAAGAAAAAGCTTCTAGCCCTAGCGTGTTTCCTAGGTGCTTGTTTTTCTTCAGCTTTTGGAGGCAATTCCTGTGTAGCAGAGTCTACACCCTTAGTCAAAGCGGTTGCTGTCTCAGGACTGCAGTTTCAGGAGCAGAATGGTCATGTGCCCTACAGCTTTTACTATCCATACGAATACGGGTATTATTATCCTGAGACTTATGGAGGATATACTGGAACATCACAAGGACATGAAGACTGCTATTCTCACCTAGAGAACGGAACGTTTTTCTATCAATGTGATTAGGAGAGATTCCTCGGGTGATAGGAAAGAAAGTTTTCCATTAGGGTATCTGCGGCTACATGTGTATAGACTTCTGTAGAGGCAATGCGTGCATGACCGAGCATTTCTTGAATGACTCTGAGGTCGGCCTTGTTGTCTAATAAGTGAGTAGCAAAGGCATGCCTTAGCGAGTGGGGTGAGACGCGTTTGTGGGTGACTTGCTTTGCGTAATAATGGATTCTTTTCCATACGCAAGAACGCTCGAGTTTATGTCCGCGTATAGAGAGAAATAGGTGGTGCTCTTCAGATTGTTTCTTTTGGAGGTTTTCTCGAAAAGGACAGAGATAGGCGTCAATGGCTGCGCTCGCAAGTTTCCCTAAGGGAACAAGTCGTGTTTTCGAACCTTTCCCTGTAACGCGAAGAAAGTCATCGCTAACATCTCCGATGTGTAAACCGCAGAGCTCAGATACACGTATACCTGTAGAGTATAACGTATGGAGAATAGCCGTATCTCGAGTAGAGATGAGAGAAGAGGTTGGCGTTTTCTTAGGAATCGCTAAAAGGGCATCCACTTCTTGTGGCGTGAGTACAGTGGGTAGGCGTTTCCAAATTTTGGGATGCTCGATCAGAGGGGGGTGTTCAAGAAGCTTCGCCTCTTTGAGAAATCGAAAGAATACTTTTAGGGCGATGAGACGACGTGCTAAAGTGGCTTCAGCTTCTTTGCGTTTATGTAGCTGACGAACGAACAGATGCACACTGTCTTGAGAGATTTCTGCAATTGATGTAATGGTGTTGATTTTTAGGAATAAGGTAATGTCCTGACAATAGGCGGAAATCGAATTGGAGCTAAGACCGCGATCTACTGATAGAAAAAGAGTAAATTGTTCAAGGATAGCATCGCAAAACTGGGCTGAGGTCATAAAATCGAACTTCGGCTGGTCTAGTTTTTAGTATAGGTTGTAGGTAGATTTTAAGCTAGGATGAGGTAGATGATGGATAGAAAAGGCTTTTTAGATAGCCCCTCAACAAAGATATTACAAGATTTGGCTGTCGCGCCTGTGGATTTAACTACCCCGGGAATAATTTCACAAGAGCGTGTAGAAAGATTTTCATTATCCATAGGAGGTTTCACCCTAAGCTATGCTACAGAACGAGTTGATGAAGGTGTTGTATCAGCCTTGACGGATTTAGCTTCTGAACGTGGTCTTGTGTCTTCTATGCAAGCGATGCAAAGCGGCGAGGTTGTAAACTATATTGATAATTTCCCTAGTGAATCTCGCCCTGCCTTGCACACAGCAACACGTGCTTGGGTTAAGGAAATTCCTTTAACAGGAAATGCAGAGGATATTGCTTTAAGGTCTAAAATTGAAGCACAACGCTTAAAAGACTTCTTACATCAATATCGAGATGCTTTTACTACTATTGTGCAGATTGGTATTGGGGGTTCGGAGCTGGGGCCGAAAGCTTTACATCGTGCCTTAAAAGGTTGTTGTCCTTCGGATAAGAAAGTCTATTTCGTTTCTAATATTGACCCCGATAATGCAGCAGAAGTTTTACAGGAGATCGATTGTTCCAAAACTTTAGTTGTGACTGTATCGAAATCAGGAACTACATTAGAAACTGCTGTGAATGAAGAATTCATTGCTGATCATTTCTTAAAACAGGGTCTCCACTTCCGTGACCACTTCATTGCTGTTACTTGTGAGGGGAGTCCCATGGACGACAGAAGTAAGTATCTTGAAGTTTTCCATATTTGGGATAGCATTGGGGGGAGGTATTCCTCTACATCTATGGTCGGTGGTGTTGTTTTAGGCTTTGCTTATGGATTTGATGTTTTTTTTCAGCTCCTTGAAGGAGCTGCAGCTATGGATTTAGCTGCTTTGGCACCGCAAATGAGTGAAAACCTGCCTATGTTAGCAGCAATGTTGGGAATTTGGAACCGTAATTTCTTGGGTTACCCTACCTCAGTGATTGTTCCCTATTCTGCGGGTTTAGAGTACTTCCCCGCGCACTTGCAGCAATGTGGTATGGAATCCAACGGGAAAAGTATTGCTCAAACTGGGGAGATAATAGGATTTGCTACCAGTCCGATCCTTTGGGGGGAAGTCGGTACCAATAGCCAACACTCCTTTTTTCAGTGCCTACACCAAGGTAGCGATGTCATTCCTATAGAATTTATTGGTTTTCTTGATAATCAAAGAGGAAGAGATATCGTCATTTCTGGATCTACCTCTTCCCAGAAGCTTTTTGCTAATATGGTCGCGCAATCTATAGCTTTAGCCAAGGGACGAGAAAATACTAACCCGAATAAGAGCTTTAGAGGCAATCGTCCTTCTTCTCTTCTTGTTGCTGAGCGGCTGACTCCTTACACTATGGGAGCTCTCTTGGCTTTCTACGAACATAAGATCGTCTTCCAAGGCTTTTGCTGGGGGATTAACTCTTTCGATCAGGAAGGAGTTACTCTAGGAAAAGATCTCGCCAACCAGGTTCTGGGAATTATGCAGGGGCAGGCGAAAGAAGGGGCTTGCCTTGAGGCAGAAGCATTGTTAAAGCTTTTTAACAGTACACAGAAGAAAAAATCTTAAAGTCTGTTGCCAGAGAGGGAACTCATTTTCCCTCAAGGTTTTAATAGTTTTTATGCTACAATAGTGTCTTCATTTTTTTAGCGATGGATGGAAACGCTATGTTTTTTATTCGTGTGCGTTCATTAGGTTTTTTAGATATTCACGGTGTTTTATCTACGCGTAAGGGAGAACAGGTGATGAAATCTCGTTCAGGGGTTTGGGTAGGTGTTCGAGGAGCCATTTTCTATCGTATAGCTTCCTGAGCACATTTCCTGATTTTCAACAGTTCTTAAGACGCAAACGTCTTTCTTTGTATTTTTTTTGCTCAGCAGTATTTTTTTGCAACGTACTACCTCAATTTTACTCTGATATCTTTGGGATTTACTGGGTTTATGCTAACAACTAGGGTTTGACAGAAACGTTAGTAAAGCATAAGTCTTGGTATAGAATTCAGATGCGGAGTATTGTGGATAGGAGCGTAACGCTTATATGTATTTCGCCTCTTGACACGGTTTTAGCTTAGGAATCGCTTTCTCTTAGCTATCACAAAATAGACGCGCTTGATTTTGTTTTTATTTAAGGATTATAGTGTTTTTTTTTAGGGAGGCGTGGTTATGAAACTAACGCGTACGGTTAGCGTTGCTGTTACAGGGGGGACAGGGCAAATTGCCTATAGTTTTCTATTTGCTCTAGCTCATGGTGATGTTTTTGGTAGTGATTGCGGGATAGATTTACGTATATATGACCTCCCTGGGTTAGAGAGAGTGCTTTCAGGTGTTCGTATGGAACTCGATGATGGTGCTTATCCTCTTTTGCAGTCTCTGCGTGTTACAACTTCTCTAGAAGATGCTTTTGATGGTATTGACGCGGCTTTTCTTATAGGAGCGGCACCACGAGGTCCTGGTATGGAACGCTCGGATCTTTTAAAGCGTAACGGAGAGATCTTTTCCCTTCAGGGATCTGTTTTAAATACTTCTGCCAAGCGTGACGCAAAAATTTTTGTGGTTGGTAATCCTGTAAATACGAATTGCTGGATTGCGATGAGCCAAGCTCCAAGATTGAATAGACGGAATTTTCATTCTATGTTGCGGTTAGATCAGAACCGGATGCATACAATGTTAGCTCATCGCGCCGAAGTGCCTTTGGATGAAGTTTCCCACGTTGTCATTTGGGGAAATCATTCGGCAAAACAAGTTCCCGATTTTACTCAAGCGTTAATCTCAGGGAAACCTGCTGTTGAAGTGATTGGTGACCGCGATTGGCTTGAGAATATCATGTTACCCTCTATTCAAAATCGAGGAAGTGCCGTTATAGAAGCTCGTGGGAAATCCTCTGCAGCATCTGCTGCTCGTGCTTTAGCAGAGGCAGCACGCTCTATTTTTCTCCCTAAAGATGGAGAGTGGTTTTCTACTGGAGTATGCTCTGACTACAATCCCTATGGTATTCCTGAAGATTTAATTTTTGGTTTTCCATGTCGTATGCTGCCTTCTGGGGATTATGAGATTGTTCCTGGATTGCTTTGGGATACCTTTATAAAAAATAAGATTCAAATTTCCTTGGATGAAATTTCTCAGGAAAAAGCCAATGTATCTTTGTTATAGCACAAGTTAATGGGGTGATTTATGACTCAATCTTTTGACGTATTAAGTCAAAATGCTTTTAAAAAGATTTTTAATAAACAGCGATTTCTTTTTATTTTTTCTAGTTTGTGCTGTTTTGGTTTTGTTTTTTCTATATTTTTAAAATTATGCTCACAATTTGTTCTTAGTTTTTCGCTATCAACCCTAGGTTTAGGAGCGTTTTTTTCTTCTTTTAGTATTGTGTGTGCATCTGCTGTGGTTGTCCAGGCGTTATTAAAACAAGAATCTGTGGGTCACGTAGAAAAAATCACAGCAACATTTCATAAAAATTGGAAATCCCTGTGGTTATCTTTACTGGTTTCTATGCCATTTTTTATTGCTATGGTTGTAGTCAGTACAATAATTTTGTTATCGATGTTTTTAAGCTCTTTGCCTTGGATTGGTAAAGTGTTTCACACGTTGTTAATTTTTGTTCCCTATCTTTCAGCAACAACTTTGATCTTACTATTTCTCGGTGCTTTCATATCTTTATTTTTTTGCATACCTGTGCTTAGCGATCATGAAAGCGTGGATTATATGCAGTTATTAAGTTGTTTTAAAGGTAACGTATTGAAACAGTCTATAGGATTTATCATAGCAGCGACACCTTTAGCATTGTGTAGCTGGCTCGCCTTAGATTCGTTTTATTTGATGTCACATCTTGTGTGTTTATCCGATATGAACACAGGATCGTTTTTAATGGAGGTCCTGGTCTTGGTCATGCCCATAGCTTTGATTCTTACACCAGCTCTTTCTTTTTTCTTTAACTTCTCTTTTGACTTTTACTTAATGAAGCAAACCTCTCAAGACCATCTGATTAAAGAGTAAATAGAAACTCTTTAGCTATATAAGCTGTAGATTGTTTTAAAACAGCTTGAGCTAGCATATCTCCGGTAAGGCCATGATAAAGTAGACCTTTGGATCCTAAACCTCCTAGGAACCAAAGGTTTTCTTTTACCCTACTAATCAAGGGTAAACGTGTCGAGCTTGATGAACGCATCCCCGCATAATAATTCAGGATAGTCGCATCTTTAAGAGCTGGAAATAGGGAGAGAGCAGGAGGCATAATTTCATTATAGGCAACATTTTCGTCAGGAACAATTTCGGGTTGATTATGTTCGAAAGTAGATCCTAAAATACAGGTATGGTTTTCTGTGTTTGCTACCATATACTTCCGGCCATTGATGCTGAATTGTGGTATAGCCAGATCCTTAGGCCAGGCAATTTCTATAAGCTGGCCTTTTACGTTGGATAAGGGGAGTTTTTGTAATTCGGGAAGGAAATGGGCATTCGCTCCTGGTGTAACGATAATATGCTCATAAAACTCTTCAATATCAGAGAGATTTTCTATAAGCTCATCGTAAAACTGGGTGCCAAGATTAGCACAAGCATCCCAGAGACCATTAATATAAGCGTTATTATTTATGGTTACACCGTTCTTTATGAACAAAGCTCCGAGATCAGAAACAATACCGGGGACAGTCATTTCACAACGTGCTTTCTCCCACCACTCGAGTTCTTGAGGAAACTCCTCGACACGCTTCATAAAAATCTCCGCCTGTTCATTGTCTACTGCTGGGCGGATGATCCCACGGGAAAGAACAATAGGGGTATGTAATGCTTTGCTAGCTTCTGTGATTAAGCTATGCGTAGAGGTAATTCCTAAATCGGCGAGGGGAGGTTTAATCGCTTTTTTCCCAGTAAATCCGTGGAGGAGACCTGAAGACAATCCCGAAGCCCCATGACCTAAAGGTACAGGATCAAAAAGATCAATAGTTGCTGTTCCCTGAGAATGCAGCAGTAAATGCCAAGTTACAGAAAGCCCGGCATATCCTGCTCCTAAAACTGCTATACGCATAAGTCTACCTTGAAATCTAGGATCTGAATTTAGAAATTCACTCTATATCTCCCCTGAGGATAAATGAGAGAGGCGCAAAGGCCTCTCCCAAAGGGTGATTAGATCGTTTGGTTATAAACGGATTTTTTCCGTTGAAAAGAGGAATATAGCCAATAAGGCTAGAAAAGCAATGATGGTAATTTCTGTAACCTCTTTTTTTGCAAAAAATGTTTTTGCATTTCTGCCTTTTTTCCCGGCATCGATGTAAAAAGGAATGCCTAACGCCAAGAGAATGATAGCCATAAGTAGATATTTCAGCCCTCCAGCATAGATGAGCCAAATAGAATAAACGGCACCCAGAAGTCCTGTAATTTTTGCAGTGAAGGCTTTGATAGGTCCCTTATTTGGGTATTTTTTGTTTTTACTAAACTTCACAAGAAAAGCGGCACTTGCGAAATAGGCAGGTAAGACCATTACGCCTGTAATGCTCAACATGGTATTCCATGCGTCGGTTGAAAAGTATACCAGAAGCATAGCGATTTGCATGAGAGCACTAGTAACATATAATGAAACTTTAGGAGAGCGATGCGCATTTTCGATAGCGAAAATCTCTGGGAATGTCCCATTTTTTGCTGCAGAATACGGGATCTCAGCAACGATCATAGTCCAGGATAACCAACTAGAAAGTACGGCAATAAGGAGACCAACATTCATTAAAATTTCTCCCCATTTTCCTACGAGAATATCCAATACTCCCGCGGTGGAAGGGTTGGCAATACCGGCGAGTTGATGTTGAAATAAGGAGCCAAAAGGTAAGATAGATAAAAGTATGTAAACAGTGAGACACCCAGTAAAACCTAAAATCGTCGCTTTTCCAACAGCACTAGGACTTTTTGCACGTGCGGACATGACTACGGCGCCTTCGATGCCTATGAAAGCCCATAAGGTAACTAACATTGTGCTTTTCAGCTGACTAGTCATAGATCCTAATAACGGTTGTGTTTTTGTAACCGTATCCCCCCAAAAATCTGTTTTGAAAATCGCAAGTTTAAAAAGAAAGGCTGTGATGATAATGAATACAATCAGAGGAACGAGTTTGCCTACTGTGCCGATGATGTTAATGAACGATGCCTGACGGATTCCTTTTAAGACGATGAAATTGAAAACCCAGATGAGTATGGAGCCCCCTAGAATGGCGGGTAGAGTATTTCCTCCTTGAAAGTAGGGAGGGAAAAAATAGTTTAATGCATCCATGGTCATCACGGCATAACCGACATTCCCAAAGATCTGGCATAACCAATATCCCCAGCCGATAGTAAACCCTATGTAGGGGCCAAATCCTTCTCGGCTGTACATATAGATTCCTGTCGTTAAGTCCGGGCGTACTAATGAGAGAATTTTAAAAGTATTGGCAATGAAAAACATGCCTACGCCTGTTAGGATCCATGCTAAGATAATTGCGCCTACTCCTGCAGATGCTGCCATATTTTGGGGAAGGCTGAAAATCCCTCCCCCAATCATGGAGCTAATGACCATGCCTGCTAAAGCTATGGCTCCGAGATTTTTCCCGGATTTACTCCCATTAGAAATCATGTATTCTCCTTACTTAATTGTTACCGGATCGGCATTTTCAAAGTTGAGAAACCCTAATGCAGTTAATGAGAAACCATATTTTTGCTTAATGTTAATGTAGTTATGGAAATATTGAAATTCACTATGTTTGACAACTGAGCGAAGATCTAGTTCATGTTGAAGGGATTTCTTCAACCACATTTTAGCATGGGATTCTGCGATTTCATCGTTAATCCATGTAGGGAAAAACTCTACATATTCTGCTGCCCATCCACCGATGAGCTCGCCATTTTTGTCTTGTCCCCAGCAAATACCTACACCTGTAGTAATAGCATGCGTGCCTTCTACTGTGGAAGCTCCGCGTCCAGCCATGATGACTTCTAAAACAGCACCATGTTTGAAGAATTTGACACATTGATCTACAGGAACAATATTGCCAAAGAGTTCTTTAGGTAGTACTGATGTGTAAGGGACGATATTAAAATTCTCAATTTTTGCTTGTAATAGAGCTGAGTCATAACAGAAAGTTTCAAAAGGTTGAGGAGGCATTCCATCATCAGATTCACCGACTCCTCCCGTATGGAAAGCTAATGTCGGGTAGCGTGTTCCGTAAGGCATGTACAAACTCCTAAGGATATCAAGTTGTAGGATGTTAGGTAGAGAAATTCGCTCGGACGCCGTAAACTTTAGCGGCACGTTTATCGGGTCTTCGTGCAGGATGAATATAGATTTGTAGATCTGGAGTTAGCGATATGTGAGGTCCAAATCCTATGGTTGCGAATGTTTCTATTACAGTTTCGTATTTGCGGATTTTCTTTTCTGTAATTACTTTAGGATTGACTTTGCTCATGGAGCACGCAGCACCTAAAAGATCTTGAGGATTGCGATTTATGGGATTTGCTGATGCTAATCCCAGAACATAAGAGCGGTTGAGGTTGGTCACTGTTCCTGTGGCACCATTCCATCTTCCAAATACATACAGTTTTTCTCCTAGGTGCTGTCCGAAGTTTAGTGACCATCCTGTGGTTTGCACAGGTTGTTCAGGTACCTTCCTTGTAGAATAGACTAATGCAGAATATTGCCCACTACCTAAACTACTTTGTGGTGCCCAAGAGACATAGCCATAGAAGTTATAGCGGTTTCTTGTAAGGTTATACAGATCAAAAGAAGAACCTGAAACATTATAAGCATCTTGGAAACCAGCTTGAATATTTATCGAGGGGGTAGGTGTAAATTGTAGATAAGCACCCACGCTTCCGGAGGAATACGTAGCACTCGCATTTTGTGATAACGCGTAACTTAGGAATCCTGATTGTTGGTCGTTATCGTACAATGTCCCATCTATAGAATATAGGCTGTATTGGCCAAATGAAATGGTAAGGATATTCTCGGGGAATGTCTGAGAAAACGTTAGCTGAGATAACGTATTAGTTCGAGTACTATAATCATTAATCCCGCCCGCAATTCCTATAGCGTTGTTCGCATTTTGCGCGTTGTTTCTCCAGTAACGTACCAAGGTATAGGAGAAATCGATACTCCCTACACCTGCAGTAGGGCTGTTATAGAGTTGCCAAGAAACGTTGGGACTCACGTAAAATTGCCAAGTCGGCTGTTTTTCATCAACTGCCTTTAGCAAACCTTTCTTAGGATAAAACCACTGAGGAAGAATGGTAAAATCCACAGAAATTTGAGAGTTCGTCTCTTTTTCTATGGAGTTGAACAATTTGGAGATCGACAATCCCTCTTCGCAAGGGCGATCTGCTAATACATTACGTATGGGGGTAAGTACGTGACGACGAGGTTCTTGGGCGAAGGTTTTGGAGGATTCTAGCGTCGAGGAAGAGGAAAGATACGAATCTTCCGTGTGCCTTTTTTTCAATCTTTCGGAGTACTTATGATGGTGGAGCTTAGGGTGATTGGGATCAATAGCATAGGCAGGCATGACCATCATGCCATAGGCACATAGAGCAGATAATAGAGAGGAACGAAAAGACGCCATGAACTACCAAAAGAAAAGATACGTGGTTCTTTTTTGTGACTCTAAAAAAAAAAGTTTTTTTTATGCCATCATTTTTGGAGAAAATAGAGGAATTGTTATCTTAATGTTATTCTATCATTTGGTGTCTGAGTAATAAAGCAGCAGCCTCATTGCTAAGAAGTTTTTGTGTGTATGTATATTGGACCTTAGAGATTTCCGGATGATATACTGGAGGTAAGAATTTTTTAGCTGAGTAAGTAATTCCAAGATAAGAAATTTTTTTTAATTTACATAGCTCCCCAACGCGTGCCACGTTTTCTTTGGAATTATCCACGTAGATAATTTTTTCAGGACAGGCTGCGATAGTATCTAAGAAGATTTGGAGTCCTGGTCCTTTGTGGAGTTCTTCTCCAAACAATACCCCAGAAGAAAAAAGGATACTTTTTGGAAGTTCATGAGTTACCACAGGAGCTGTACTTTCTAAAGATAGACCTAAGCTTTTTAGTTGCTGTAGAGTAATCGCTTTTGAGGAATGTTTACGCTCTGTATAAACAAACAGGGTTTTCTGTTTTTCTTGGACTTTTGAGATGAGGATCTGCATAGTATTTTCTATAGTTTTTACCGATCCTTTTTCTAGGAACCCTTCCCAATAAGGGTAGACAGTTTGCCAAGCTTCACTTTCAGAGAGGCCGAGTTGTTGAAATCCTTCTATTGTTTTCTGGAGCCACGATGTTTGTGTTAGAGCCTCAGCTCCTTCGAGTAACGTGTCATCAAGATCAAGTATTAACCAGAAATCTGCATCATCATACAGGATATCCCCTGCAACCTCATGAATGGATTTTACCTCTACATAACGCGAGGTTTCTGTACAGTCACTAAGCGTAGGAAAAAGAAAAAAGAAAAATAGCCAGTACTTTTGCATGGGAGAAAGAATAAAAAATTTCAAAAAGTATAAAGCAAAATAGAAATTTTTTACATAGTGCTAATAATATTTTCTACACTCAGACGGAATCTTTCTCTATTCTCTTGAGAGAGTTTATCTGGAAACCATAAGGAAAATTGTAGGAGGGCTTGCTCAGCAAACATTTCGTAGCCGTAAAGAATCTGACAACCGCGCTCTTTAGCTTTTTTCGTGTAGAGGGATTCTTTGGGTAGTGTGTTAATATCGATAATCACAGGAGGGTAGATTTCAGGTATGTCTACACCGGGAGGCAGACATAAAATTAGAATATCGATGTTGTGGTGTTCTGATAAGGAATGTAGAGGGAAAGCTTGACCATGACATAACACAGAGAGTTTTTCTGCGTGAGCTTTCGTACGGTTGAAAATACTAATCTGCGCTCCTGAATACGCGAATGTGGTGGCTATGGCTTTTGCTGCGCCTCCAGATCCCACTATGCCCACATGCATGTTTTGTAAAGGGATGTTCTTACGTTTTAAAAGATTGAGTAGCCCTAAACCATCGGTGTTGTATCCCGCAATCTTATTATTGTGGAAAACTAAGGTATTGCAAGACTGACACTGTTGTACAGAGGGATCAAGAATATCGATATATTCAAGAACAGCGGTTTTAAAGGGCATGGTAACACTCAGACCACCAAAAGGAAGATCACGAGTTAAAGAGAAAAATTCGTTCAGTTCATAGGGGGCAAGTAGAATTTTTATGTAGCTCATGTTGAGCTGTAGCTCTGAAAATAATTTATTATGGGAAAGATGACTGATGCTACGGTCTACAGGGTTACCAATCAGACCATAGATACGAGCCTCTGCAGAGAGATTCGTATAGTTGTATGCTAGTAAATCTTCTATGGATAGCTGTCCTGGGGCTACTTTGGGAGCGTGGATGCCAGAGGCATAATTAATCGCATTTTTCATTAATGGTGAAAGGATGCGCGAGGCTATGCCTGCGTTTCCCATACAAAGTAGCGTGGTATTTTCGGGCAGGTGTTTTTTTATTTGTATGCAGCGGAGAGTATCTGTAGATTTTGTTGATGTAATAGCAATTTTGTAATGATGGGCTTGTTGCCTCAGCATTTCCTTACAGAGATTAGGAATGTGTTCGGAAGTTTCACTATGATAAGAGAGAATAATTTTTATTTTCGGATAATTCTTCTGGATTTTTGCTAAAGCTTCTTTGGGGAAGTCTTTGTCAATATCCAGGTATTCAGGCTGTAACTCTGCAAGTTGTAGAGTACGTTCTATCCATGCTATTTCAGAAAGGCTCGTGTGCTTTCTTAACGTAAGAATAGGTTTTTTTGCTAAGGAGACGAGATGCTTGAGTTCATTTGAAGACAGGGATAAAAGACAATCAATGCGTAACTCTATACTATCGACTAGAGGTAAGGAGTGTAAAAGTTGCTGTTTAGCTTCAGCAAACGTAGGCCCACTAATTGTTGCACATAGCATAGCATTCACTTTTTAGAATTTCATAAAGGATAGCCATTTTTGGCACTGTACAATAGATGCCATTACATGAAGTTGCCTTGCCTGCATCTTCCATCATAACCATTCTGATGGCTTTTTTGGAGAGGTTTTTTTTGTCATAGCCAAGAGCATGGATGATATTTTCAGGATCGTAAAATTCATGATGAAGATGTTGAGGAATAAGATCGCGTAGTTCTTCAAGAGTTGTAGGCAAATGGAAGCGTTTAGATAGATGGTGTAATTGTTCTAGCAGAGCAGGATTCTTCATGATTCCTGATTCTAGGGAGATTTTTGTTTCTATCATCATGCCTACGCTTACTGCCAATCCGTGGGGGAGACAGCCTTGGGATAATGTTTCTATAGCGTGTGCAATTGTATGACCGAAATTGAGTATTTTTCTTAGATGTTGATCATGAGGGTCTTTAGCAACAATGGCGGCTTTAACAAGGCAGTTTCTTTTGATAAATTCACTAAGAATTTCCCGAGAAGAAAATAGCATGTCGCCGTAGTTATGAAGAAACTCCCAGATAGAGGCATCAGCGATACATCCGTGTTTTATCGCTTCGGAAATTCCGTAGAGCCACTCTTTCTTAGGTAATGTTGATAAGAACTCAGGGCATATCCAGACATCTTGCGGGAGATAGAAAGTCCCCAAGCGATTTTTTAGTCCACGTAGATTAATACCATTTTTTCCTCCTATACAAGCATCTATCATTGCCGTCATTGTTGTGGGGACTAGGAATAGCGGAATGCCCCGGCAATATGTAGAAGCGAGAAATCCTACCATGTCTAAAACTACACCACCCCCAATACCTATCATGGTAGAACCCAAAGGAATATCGTGATCTATGAGCTGATTCTGTAGGGAAATGAAAGTTTCCCATGTTTTATTTTTCTCTCCGGAAGGAAAGGATAAAGGAACGACCGTATAGTCTAAAGAATGTATAAAATCTACAATAGGAGGGAGAATTTCTTTAGCAACTTGAACATCGGTAAGGATGACAAGCGGATGATCTGTAGATATGGAAGAAAATAACTTTTTATTGAAGAAGTCTCCCACAAGTTTGATATGATGAGGATGAGAAATCAAGTTTTCGATCATAGTCTCGCACATCGTTGTTGTAATAACAAATCAGCTAGGACAAGATTTACCATGGCTTCTACGACACCTACAGCTCTTATAGTAACACAGGGATCATGACGACTACCTTTTTGCGTAACATAGCTTGTAGGTTCCCCAGTTTTCGTTACTGTGCCACAGGGTTTGTGAATAGAAGATGTCGGTTTAAACACTACCCGACCATTTAAGGGCATTCCTATAGTAA
This sequence comes from Chlamydia abortus, assembly GCF_002895085.1. Lineage (NCBI taxonomy): Bacteria > Pseudomonadati > Chlamydiota > Chlamydiia > Chlamydiales > Chlamydiaceae > Chlamydia > Chlamydia abortus. The sequence goes on along the minus strand of NZ_CP024084.1, from coordinate 803,028 downwards.
TCCCTCCTAAAGATCCGCCGCAATTATTCGATCTCATGGAAATTCTTCCGTCTTCGATGATAATAGGATCAATATATTCCGATCCATACCTATCCGCAGAAGCGAATCCTAACCCTATTTCAAATCCTTTAGCTGCCGGAATGCTCATCAACGCAGAAGCCAACATGGCTTGTACTTTACTGAATACGGGTTCGCCCAGGCTTTCATGAATAGGAGAAGTAATAAAAGATACCACACCTCCTAACGAGTCTTGTGTATTTTGTAGGTCGGTGATGATTTGAAAGATAGCGTCATGGTTTAGCGGAGAAAGAAAAGGCGAATTGTAAATGCTTTGCGCAAATTCTTTAGAATATTTTGGATATTCCTCAATAGATACCTGTCCTAATTTAGATAAGAAAGCTAAACAATGAATATCATAATGCGCGAGAAATTTTGCTGCGATGACCCCGGCAGCTACGCGGCATGCAGTTTCTCTTCCGGATGACCTGCCTCCTCCTAGGGGGTCTACAATGCCATATTTTTTCTCATAAGCAAATTGTCCATGTCCTGGACGGTAGCGATCGTCTTGTTCGCGATATGGATCGCTGTTTACATCAGTATTAAAAATTTGCAGAGCAATGGGTGTTCCTGTTGTTTTGCCTTGATAGATTCCGGAAAGAATATGCACAGTGTCCGCTTCTTTACGTGGAGATGTTCCAGGTCGTCCTGGGCATCTGCGCGACATAGCAGGAACAAAATCTTCAGGGGAGAGTTGTAGCCCTGCAGGGCACCCGTCGATAACAACCCCAAGACAAGGTCCATGAGATTCTCCCCATGTCGTTAGAGAAAATAAAGAACCAAAGCGATTTCTCATTGATTTAGTAAAGTAGTAAAAGATTCACACGCAGAGAATAATGAACGTTCATCTAAAAGATTTACCTCATCAAGAGGGAAGTGATAGTCACAGATGCGTTGCATACGCTCTATACGTTGTTGTAAGATTTCTTCCATATTTGGAGCGCGTTTTAATCTTTCAGGGAGACCACGTTTTAAGAGTCTTTCACGAATCTGAGCCATAGGCAGGGATAGATAAACTAGCGTTCCTCGATGTTTAATTATATCACATGCTTCTTGATGCATGATAGTGCCTCCACCTAAAGCTGTAACACTATGATCTAGGCAGGGAGAACGGAGAGCTGCAATTTCTAATTTTGTAAACTCTTGTTCTCCAATAGCCTGGAATATTTCGCAGGCCGAGGGATATAGCTTATTGCCGTAGTTACTTACGATTAAATCATCGACATCAAAGAAAGGCACCGAAAGATATTTAGCGAGAGCCTTGCCAAACAACGTCTTGCCTACTGTCGGCAGGCCGCAGAGAAATATGTTCATAATGTTCCTGGATATTCGTATGCAAGGAATTTAGAATCTGGATGAAATTCGGGAAAGTTTTTTTTACGCAATCGGTATCATAGATAATGCTATCCCCAGAAGCATGCATCGCTGCTATAGACAGGGCCATGGCAATTCTATGATCTTTATGAGAATGCATAGAAGCTCCATATAATGGGCTGGGATTGATGAGCAAACCGTCGTGACACGGTTGGATACAAGCTCCCATTTTCTGTAGTTCTTGAGTGATAGCAATGATGCGGTCGCTTTCTTTATTTTTAGCACTTCGAGCGTTATATAGATACGAGGAGGAAGTAGCAAAACAGCAGAGAACAGCGAGAATAGGAAGAGCGTCAATAAAAGGATCCATATCAATATTTCCTCCTGAAAATGTGGAAGGGAAAATAATGATGGTGTTGTTTTCAAAAGTAATATTTGCTCCAAGTTTTTTAAGAAGGAAAAAGAGTTCCTTATCGCCTTGGATATCGTCGATATTGAGATTTTCTAAGTAGGTAGGATGAGGAGATTGAGAAAGTAAGGCAGCAGCTGCAAGGAACGCAGCGCTGCTAAAATCACCCCCGACAGTATAGGAAAATGCTTGGGGGCGAGTTTTCCCTTCAAACGAGTACGTATCCTCAGATTGTGCATAGGGAATACCGAGGAAATCCAGCCACCACAATGTAAGAGCAAACCAAGGGCGTTCTTTGGGATTGAGGATAGTAAATGAAAAAGGTCCTTCGGCTAAAGAACAGGCTATAGCCAAAGCAGAGGCGTATTGGGAATCCTCGCCTATAACTTCTGTATACCCGGAAGACATGGGCCCTAAAACAGAGAAGGGCAGAGAATAGGGCTCTCCTTCATAGGAAAAGGTAGCCCCGAAATTTTCTAGAGCTTGGATTAAGGGAGCTATGGGACGCCGTTGTAATTGTGAAGATTCTGTAATTGTGATCTTCTCGGAAAAGATTGCTGCCAGTGCTGTAAAGAAACGAAAAACGATGCCAGAACTGCCTGCATTGATGGTAGTGTTTTTGGGAAGTATTAGGTGGGGTGTTCCCGTAATTTCAAGATGTGTAGATTTTTTAAGAATTTTTGCGCCCAACTGCTTGCAGGCTTGGATCATAGCTTCTGAGTCTGGAGAGGCAAGAGCATGATGTATTATGGACGTACCTTGTGCTACTGAAGCCCAAAAGATAGCTCGTAGAGTATGAGACTTCGACGGAGGGACGGAAACCCGTCCAGATATAGAGGAGGGAGAAATCTTATAAGCAAGCATTTTGGCTAACTTACTTTTGTTTTCCAAAAAGCTTGCCTGAACACTAATTTATCGTCCAAGAAAATATACTCTATTTTTGAAGACTAAATCTTACATGTTTGCTCTACGAGTTTTTCTAAGTAAGAGACTAACTGTAAGCATAGTGCGCTTTCAATTTTGCAAGTATAGGAAAGCAGTTCTTTGGCGTGTGGTAATGCTGCTAACTCTGATTCCATTTCTTCTAGGTGTTCTTGTTCTTCCAAGATAATGGATTTTATTGTGACTTTGCTCCCTGCCTGTTTCAAAATAGTATGGTAGATAGAGTAGAGCTCAGCAGCACGCATTTCTATAGCAGAGGTCACAAGTACGTAGGCCGTAGTTTTCAATGTTTGTCCAGCAAGGTGGTAGCGGTTTTTAAGTATTTTACATGTCCGCAAATCTAGAAGATGTAGGTAATACTTAACGCTATAGGAACCGAGCATTTTTTCTAGGGAATAATCAAGAAAAGGTTGATCTGAGATTCTTGAGATTTGAGTTTTTAGATAAAACGCATGACGGAATTCTTCAGCGGCGTGTTTTAATACCTCTTTTTTTACTTGTGTAGGATGCTCACTAATGGAGATTTTTTTTGCTCCACAGTTTTCTAAAAATGATAGTGTATTTACCCACTTGCTATGTAACTCGTTATCCTCAACGATATGTTTCAGGACAGATGGCCAACGTGATGCGTAAGATACAAAGGTGGTTATTGTATTTGTAAGCATAGAATCTCCTGGAGGTAATGATAAATTCGATGCAGGTCTTCCTCGTGGATACAGTAGGGAGGAAGGACATAAATAGTATGGCCTAAAGGGCGTAGAATGAGGTGATTCTCTATAAAAAAGTTATAAAGGGTATCACGTAAATTGGAGAAATATCCTAAAGATTTGGTTGGATAATCTACAGCGAGTACCGTTCCTAAGACATCACAGCGTTGCCATAGCGATCCGTATTGTGATTGGAATTGCTTATGACAAGTTTCTATCATTTCACGTTGCTGTTTGCACTGAGGAGATAATGTGAGATCCAAAGATGCTAAGGCTGCAGCACACCCTAAGGGATTCCCTGTATAGGTATGGCCATGTAGAAACGCTAATCTACGATCCTTAGCTACAAAAGCTTGATAAATTTCTTCGCGTACTACAGTAACAGCCAGGGGAAGAAATCCACCTGTTAATCCTTTAGAAAGACAAAGGATATCTGGGTGAGTTTTCATGTACTCTGAAGCAAACAATGGTCCTGTGCGTCCAAACCCTGTAAGAATTTCATCGGCTATGCACAACACATCATAGTGTTTGGCGAGTGCCAAAATGGCATCTAAGCCTTCAGGATTGTACACACGCATGCCTCCTGTACCTTGTAAGATCGGCTCGTAAATAAATCCTGCAATTTCTCCTGTGGAAAATAGAGCTTTTGCTTGTTGTAAAGAGATATCTTCTTTCCCATAGTAGGGAGGATCTATAGTGTCCGCAGAGAACAATAGAGATTGGAAAGGTTGATTGATATCTGTCGGGCCTGCTATGGACATAGCTCCGAAAGTATCCCCATGGTAGCCATGTTTGAAAGACACAAAACGTGTTTTTGGTCTTCCTTGATTGTACAAGTATTGCAGTGTGATTTTTAAAGCGATTTCTATGGAACAGGCGCCATTATCAGAGAAGAAACAACGTTCTAAACCCTCCGGAAGGAGTTCTGTAAGTCTTTGAGAAAGTTCTTCAGCGGGAGTATGTGTGATATTAGAAAAAATTACATGCTCAAGTTGGTATGCTTGTTCTGAGATTTTTTGCGCAATATAGGGATGAGCGTGACCATGAAGATTACACCACCATGAAGAAATAGCGTCAAGATAAGCAGTTCCCGATTGTGTATAGAGATAAGCACCTTCTCCACGTACAATGTGGATAGGTTTGTGATCTAAACCAGGTTGAGCAAAGGGATGCCATATTTTAGATTGTTTTTTCTCATTTTTTAGATCTGTCAACATAACAGTGTGTCTCTATATTTCCAGGTTTCTTTCCATAAATTTGCGTAGTTTTGTACTGTAGCTTTGGAAATACTCTTTTCATAATTCAAACGTCCCAAAAAAGGCAGACCGGTCGTACGCAGTAACCAGTCTTCTTCTTCCTTAGGGTATTGATTGAGAATGATTCCTAAGATGCTGAGGTTTCTTGCTCGCATAGCCTCTAGTGTTAAACACGTGTGATTGATACTTCCTAAATAGGCTTTGCTCACCAGCACCCAATGGCACGGCCATTGCGCAAAAACATCACCCTGTAAAGAATCATGTGTGCAGGGGGAGAGGAATCCTCCTGAAGTTTCAATAATGAGAGAAGCATCTGTTTTTGGCAGAGTGATCGTTTCTTGATGCATAGTAATATTATCGATTTGAGCTGCTTGGTGGGCTGCTAGAGCATGAGAAAATCGGTAAGATTCTGGGTGGCAGCGGGCTCCTGAGAGTGCATGAACTATGGCACTATCAGAGTGGTTTAAGGAGCCAGATTGTATAGGCTTCCAATATTCTGCTTGAAGTAGGACCGTTAAGATGGCGCTAACGAATGTCTTGCCGACGTCTGTATCAATTCCTGCTATGATAATATGCATAAGCCTTTTTGAACTGCGTATAATTTATTCAAGAATTCTGTGATTTCACTTTGGGTATTAAACGAGTGAAGACAGATCCGTAATAATTCTTCTTTTTGTTTTACAGTGGGACTGACAATAGGACGAACATCAAAGCCAAAATCTTGCAGTGTTTTTGCTGCTTCGCGTACTTGAGTGCTTCCTGGTATACATAAGGACTGAATCGGCGTCTTGCTATTGTCTTTAAACATAGGTAACCCCATGTCTTGTGCTTTTGCTCGGAAATAAGAGATCAGTTGTTGGAGATTTTCTCTAAGGACATGCGCTTTTTCGTTATATTGATAGGCTAATTGGATCAATGCAAACGCATGGGGAGGCAGAGCCGTGGTATAAATAAAGGGACGAGAGAAATTAATGAGGTAGTCTTTAAGCAGAGCTTTTCCGGCAACTGCAGCACCGTGAATCCCTAAAGCTTTTCCAAAAGTATATACGGTTGCAGATACGTCATTTTGAAGCCCTAAAGAAGTGACGAATCCCTCCCCTATATTGCCAAAGACTCCTAGAGCATGTGCCTCATCAACAAGAAGATGCGCAGAGTATTTTTTACATAAAGCACAGATAGTTTTTAGGGGAGATACTGAACCATGAAGAGAATATACCGATTCTACGCAAACAAAGGTTTGTCCACCGTGCGGTTGTGATAAACGCTTTTCTAAATGTTGCATATCATTATGACGGAAAGGGATCCCCTGGGCTTGCGCAAGGCGAATGCCATCATGGATAGAAGCGTGGATATAGATATCGTAGATTACACGGTCTTCTTTAGAAACTAGTGCTGAAATTAATCCGAGATTGGCCATGTATCCAGAATTAAAAACTAAAGCACTTTCCATATGATGATAGTCAGCAATGTCGTGTTCTACACGATCTATTAGGAGAGATTGCCCTGTGAGGAGACGCGATCCTGTAGAACCCAGGGAATGCATACAATCCCATGCATGAGAAAATCTTTGTTTTAACTCTAAAGATTTAGCAAAGCCAAGATAATCATTAGACGTGAAATCTATAGAAGCAGAGACAGTTTTTAATGTGCGGTGAATCTTTTTCTGTTTTTGTTTTTCTAATCTTTGTTCTAACAGGTCACAGATTGGCATGGTTGCCCTCTTTCCATTGAAAATGATGGACGGTGGCGCATGCCAAGTAAATTCAACATGGCAGTGTCTGCATCCATATCGTTGTTATCTACAGTGAGGAGTTTCTCACCATAGAAAATCGAATTCGCTCCGGCAATGAAACATAGAGTTTGTTGTTCCACAGAAAGAAAAGCACGTCCTGCGGCCAGGCGTACCATGGATTGGGGAAACACAATACGTGCTGTAGCTATCGTACGTAAGATCTCCCAAAAAGATATCGATGCTTGATCGTATAGGGGAGTTCCTTTTATCGGCCAAAGCACATTGACAGGTACCGATTCTGGCATACGTTCTCGACGTGCGAGATTATGAAGCAGCTCGACACGATCTTCAACAGTCTCTCCCATGCCAATAATCCCACCACAACAAACATGAAGTCCAGATTTTTCAACGATATCCAAAGTGCGTAAACGATCTTCATATTTGCGTGTGGTAATGATTGTCTTGTAAAAACCTTCAGAAGAATCTAAGTTGTGATTATAAGCATAGAGGCCGGCTTCAAAGAGCTTTTCTGCTTGACTTGGAGTGAGCATACCAAGAGTACAACATACCTCAGCACCCATATCGGTAATGCCTTTGATCATTTCTAACGTGCGATCAAATTGATGGTTATCTTTGACTTCTCTCCAAGCAGCTCCAAGACATACGCGCGTGGCTCCAGCACGTATAGCCTGTTTTGCCCTATCCAAAACTTCTGTGATTTTCATCATTGGTTCTGGTTTAACATGTGTTTGGTAACGTGAAGACTGTGCGCAATAAGCGCAATCTTCAGTGCAACCACCTGTTTTTATCGACACAAGATAACATGTCTGTAATTCGGAGTGAGGAAAATTACTTCTTAATATAGCGTTCGCCCTATGGATTAACTCAAAAATAGGAGTGTTATATACTTCTTTAATAGCTTCTAATGACCATAATTCAGAGTGTGTTTCCATAAGTAATGCTTTCCTAGAAAAAGGTTGACAATGTAGACAAAGGGGAAAATTGTTAACATAGAATCCCTAGAAAGTCAATAACAACGGGTTTTTGGAAGTCTGTATGAATGAATAAAATACGTGTATTTCTTCGTTGAAAACTAGGTTGCCTGTGTTCAACAGAAAGTGTCGTGCTGCGGGTGGGATCCTTCCCTATCACTTTATTTGATTTAGATAGAGTGCAGCAGTTGACAGTGGGAAAACTGGAGTTAGTTCAGAGAAGAGGTAAACCCTCCATCCAAAAGTAAATTGACCCCTGAAATAAACGATGAGGATGGTGTTAGGAGAAACTCTATAGTTTTTGCTAGCTCTTCAGATTCGCAATGACGACGTAAAGGTATTTCTTCAGTCTCCTTATTATATTCTTCCGTATAGCTAGATTGATTTACCCTAGCTTTTTCTTGGATTCTACCTTTATGAAAAGGAGTGAGTACAGCTCCTGGAGAGACAACGTTTACACGAATGCCTTTAGGGCCTAATTCATAAGCCAGAGCTTTAGCATACGTTGTCCACATACGACGAATCACACAGGATAGGCTGTAAGCGGGTAGGTGTTGTACAGATGTCGTTCCTCCTATGATCACAATAGAACTTGGAGAACTCATATAGGGGAGTGTGGCTTGAATTAGAGCCGTCTGTGCGATAAAAGCTATTTGTAATGTAGATTCCCAAGATTCCGGGGATTGTAAAATGCTTCCCCAAATAGGGCGAGGTGTGGAAATGATCAGCCCTTGAATAGGGCGATTGAGCTCTTTAAGAGTTTTTTTATAATCTGCAAGATATCCGGGGAAAGAATAGTCTATAGCTAGGGTCGAAGAATTAGGGTTGTGTTCGTGTAGTCTCCGAAGCTTATCGTGTTGTCTTCCTACAAGTAGGAGATAATAATCTCGTTCGTGAAGATACAAGGCGATTGCTGAACCTAGTTGCCCCGAAGCTCCTGTCAGTATGACACACGGAGGGTTTTCCTGTGTTGTTGCTAACACAAAAGTTGAGGCAAACACAGTGAGGATGGTTATAGCATATTGGATGAGTTTTCTACTTGGTCGCATGTAATTCCTAGAACGTTAAGAGTGCAGTCAGAAGCTTGGGTTATTGGGCGTTGGGGAATAGTTTCTAAGAATTCCTGTAAGAAATATTGAGCCTGTCTTCCTCCCATTAAGGGAGGCACGTAGTCAGGATTGTCTAAGTATTTATCAAGGAATAGAGAAAGCCAAATTCCGCAAGACGTACTGTCTTGTTGTATAGGGGTTTTTATAACTTTTTTGACAATAAACGGAGACAACGCTCCATTGGCATCGGGATACACATTTCCTAATCTAGTAGCTATAGAGTTTAGTGCCGGGTCAATTAGCCGATTATTTATAAAATTCGCTAGGCTGTCAAAGAAAACAACCTCTCTTCTGTCTAAGTTTACGATGACTAGTGTCCAATGAGATATACCCGCAAAACCCCTTCGTGCTGTTGATAGCATCATGGAATTCATTTCCTCTGGATTATGCGCGCTAGGGTGGTGCCATAATGGGTAAGCGTAGATGCGGAAATTTTGACAGTCCCTATCCGCTAAATGAGGATAGTCTTGGTAATTGTTTTGGTGGTGACATTGAGTACTATCGGGGTGGTCTAAAACACTTTGCGTAGAGGAATCATACAAGTGTAAGTCTTTTAACACCACGCGCTCTATAGAAAAACAGGTGGATGGTGTATAAAGAGAGGGCACGAATAGATCCGAATGCTTCTCAGACAGCCTGATCAAATGAGTTGAGATCTCTAGATGGTCCCAGCTACTAAATAAAATTTCCGGTTTTGGACTAAATATAGACGGATCATACAGGTAAGGTGGGTAATAATATACATATTCTGCGTCATCTATACAAGAACAGCGGATATCTAAGTCCAAGAGGTTCTGTGTAGACATACAACATAGAACCAACCCTAGAGTAATAATAATACAGATAGAAGCTAGCATGACTCTAGCTAACTTACTTAAAAATGAAGCGTTATCAAAGGAGCCTGGTCCAGTAATAGGTGTTTTTTTATTTACGAAACTCACTGTTCTTGCTCCGAGAACGTAGGTATTATACGGATTGTATAATGTATCAATAGATCTTTGGTAAGTAGTTGGCGGAGAAAGAAGAAAGTTAGCCATAAAACTGTTATTTTATTTTTTTTTTTGCAAATATTGTAGTTGTTTAAAGGAAAAAAATCATTTTATTTTTTATTAACTTCTTATTATTTTACATTATCTTTGCAGACGCATAAGACTTTCTTACCCCGATATAAAAGACGGGTGTGGTGAGAATGTTAAAGAAAACTTTATAAAAATAAGAGTACATCATGATGTGTAAGGTTTGGGTAAAGGGGAGGTGCATCCCTAGGTAAATGACGCCAAAATCTACAATAAACGTGTCGATCATTTGAGAGAGCAGAGTGGAAGTATTGTTGCGTAACCAAGCTGGAGTGGTAGGAAAGCGGCATTTGAGGAAGCTAAAGGAGAGAATCTCTAGTTGCTGAGAAACTGAAAAAGAAACAAAGGACGCTATAAATACTATCGGGCTAATATCAAATAGGGTATGCCATGCATACTCTATATCTGGAGAAGATGCTGGAAGAAAAGAGACAAGATGAAGGAATACTAATGAGAAGATGTTGCCAGCAAATGCAGACAAAACCATACGCCGGGTTTTCTCAGGGCCAAAGACCTCATTAACGATATTAGAGATAACAAAGGTGGCGGGATAGAGTATCAATCCTCCAGGGATCGTGAAGTAGGAGGTAATCACAAGCCTAGAAGCTGCGACGAGATTTGATAAGATCAAAATCAATGAAAATGTGAGTGATAGGTTAAAAAGTACCCTATCTTTATGAAAAGACATGTTCGTTTAAAAAATAGATAATATCTTGATAGTATACGTCATGTGGACCACAGACAATAAAATCAAGACGTCCTTGTTCTAGAAATCCGTGCATTTTTTCTGCAACGTCATTTAATTCGCTAAAATCACGAATGATAAAGAAAGTGGTCTGTAAGGATTGTGGATTGCAGGGGCGTTGTATAATGTGTTCGGTCTTAAATGGAGAAACGAATACGTTGTTATTAAAGGTATAGGATAACTGATCTGTGGAGCTTAATATCGCAGCCCCGTAGGCTTTTCTCTTTCCCTGTGTTTCAATAAGACCATTTTCTACTGTAAACCAGAAACACCGCGAGATTGCTAGCACATTGCTGTTAAGTATTCGAGGCTGGTCTTCTATAGAGTAGATTGCTTTTGCCCGTTCTACAGCTTTTATAAAGAGCTTCCCCATAGAAGAGAAAAATTTTACAAATTCTTGATGCAATAACCATGGAACATGGCAAAATAAATCGTGAATGAGATCAGGAAGAGGCGAAAAACTGTCATTCTCCATTTTGCGTATATGTCTAGCTATAGGAAACCGTTGCTGACTTAACTCAAATAAATAGTCGTGTGGTGAGAGATAATCTTTTGCTGGGGATAATGTGAATCCTGTTTGTGACAGGATAGTGTGGTGAATGTGATCAATATCTATCACTGATCCTGCAGTTAAATGTAGAGCATCTAAGTACTCAAAAAAAACTTGGGGACAATAAGCCTCCCATAAAGCAAGTCGAGAATTTAATAGTGCATCTGCATAACTTTCAGAATGCGAAAGTAGCGCAGCGATGTGATGAGTCATGAATAAATAGAAGTTTATAGTTTAGTACCTATTTAAAAAAGCTTTCTACTTGTATAAACTATTACAGATTATAAAGAATAATTCGTGTTGAAAGAATCAAAGAGATCAAAATTCTAGGGTCCTTGAGGATTTTTGTCGAGAGAAAGCTAATCCCTTGTAGAGATATAAATAGTCGTGTTTTTTCTGCATTTTTAGAAGGTTGTATGCGTGTTGGTATTATCGGATGTTCAGGAAGAATGGGAACGTTATTGAGTTCTTTGTTGAGATCATCAAACCGTTTTACTTTAGGCCCGGGGTTCTCTAGACAAAGCCCTTATTCTTTAGACTCCGTGATAGAAAGTAATGATGTCCTTGTAGATTTTTCTTCCTCATCTTTTTCAGAGGAACTTCTTATTGCTTTGCTTTCTAACCCTAAACCCCTGATTTTTGCTACGACAAAGCCGGAGCCCTCTTACTCTGTAGATGAGAAACTACAACGTTTAGCTGCTTATGTTCCTGTTGTGGTCTGCCCAAACACAAGTCTGGGAGCCTATGTGCAAAAACGTTTGGTAGGTCTACTTGCTCGGGTATTTGATGATAGGTACGATATCCGAATTTCTGAAGTGCATCATCGAGAAAAAAAGGATCCCGTCTCCGGAACAGCTAAAGAATTAGCCTCGATTCTCTGCCATACTAAGCAAGAGGCCTGGCAACAGGAGTATAGTATCGGGTCTCGTTGTCATAGTGTAAAAAATATTGAACTGCATGTATCGCGTGTAGGGAACATTTCTGGCGAACATGAAGTCGCTTTTATTAGCGATAAAGAACACATCAGTATACACCATAAGGTCTTTTCTAGGGCAGTATTTGCCGAGGGGGCTTTAAGAATTTTAGATTGGTTAATCGATGAGTCTCCGCCCCCCGGGTGTTATGGACCTGAAGTAGGGCTAAAGGTTTCTATGTGAACGAACAGTTCTTGCTTAAAAAACAAAACGGTTATTACAATGCGGCCTCTAAGATTCTTTGATTTCTGAATAAGAAGCCTGTGTTTTGCATTATCGCCAACCTAAATTTCCTAGCGGTTTATTGGCCTGCTTTTTTATTCGTAATCAAGGATGATATAGTATGATTTCAGGAGGCAACACATGCGTGTGGCTGTTTTGGGAGCTACTGGACTTGTTGGACAAAAGTTTGTAGCTCTCTTACATAAATGGTTTCCTTGGCATATTTGTGAAGTTGTTGCCTCCGAGACAAAATGTAGTCAAACTTATGGTTCTGTATGTGTGTGGCAAGAGGCGTTAGGCCCCATGCCAGAAAGCATGAGGTACGTACCTGTCCGTAGGATTGAAGAAGTCGAGTCAGATATTGTCGTGTCTTTTGTGCCAGAGGTTGTAGCAGAATCATTAGAATCCTACTGCTTGTCTAAGGGGAAGTTGATCTTTTCTAATGCATCAGCTTATAGGATGCACCCTTCTGTTCCTATAGTTATCCCCGAGGTAAATCCGGAGCATTTTCAACTTGTGCATAAGCAACCTTTTCCAGGAAACATCATAACAAACTCGAATTGCTGTGTTTCTGGTATTGCCTTAGCCTTAGCTCCCTTAATGGAATTGAGTATAGGTCATGTACATGTTGTTACTTTGCAGTCCGTGAGTGGTGCTGGGTATCCCGGGATTTCTTCCATGGATATTTTAGGAAATACAATTCCTCACATAGTCAAGGAAGAGGAAAAGATTCTAAGAGAAACGTTAAAGATTTTAGGAAGTATTGAAAAACCTGCAGATTTTCCTATAACGGTTACTGTGCATCGTGTTCCTGTAATTTATGGGCATACATTGACCTTGCACGTAACTTTTCATCATGCTGTAGATATAGAAGACATTCTTCATATTTATCACCGTAAGAATGCAGAATTTCCCGAAACGTACCAACTTTACGATTCTCCTTGGCATCCACAGGCAAGAAAAGATCTCACAGATGATGATATGCGTGTGCATATAGGTCCCGTTACTTATGGAGGAGATGCCCGAACAATAAAGATGAATGTATTGATACATAATCTTGTCCGAGGTGCTGCGGGAGCTTTATTGATGAATATGCAGAACTACTGTTTTCAGAATTCTGGAGAATATGCATGCCCCCAGTAGTCTATAAATTTGGTGGGACGAGTTTAGGAACCGCCGAAAGTATCAGAAAGGTTTATGATATTGTTCATAAAGATACGCCGTGGTTCATTGTTGTCAGTGCTGTAGCCGGTATTACGGATCTTTTGGATATGTTTTGTTCCGTTTCTAGTGAATATCGGGAACATATCATTTTGGATATAGCAAACAAACATAATGAAATCATTCATGATCTACAACTCACCTTCTCTATAGCTCCTTGGATGGAGAAGTTACAACGTTGTATGCATAAGGAAAAAATATCCCTGCGTGATCGCGCAGAAATTCTTGCTATAGGAGAGGACATATCAGCCTCCCTATTCCATGCTTTTTGTTGTAGTCATGATTTTTCTTTAGAGTTTTTGGAAGCTAGAACCGTGATATTAACAGACGGTGAGTATAGTTGCGCAACTCCTGACATTCCGCGTATGCGTGAGAATTGGCATGCTCTCAATTTCCGAAGTGATGTTTGTTACATTACCCAGGGATTCATAGGAGCAAATGCTGCTGGGGAAACCACACTATTGGGTCGCGGGGGTAGCGATTATTCCGGAGCTTTAATTGCAGAAATGAGTCACGCCAAGGAAGTGCGTATTTATACCGATGTGAACGGTATTTATACCATGGATCCTAGAATTATTGAAGATGCTCAACTGATTCCCGAGTTGAGTTTTGAAGAAATGCAGAATCTTGCCACATTTGGTGCCAAGATTCTTTACCCACCGATGCTTTCTCCTTGTGTGCGCTCTGGCATCCCGATTTTTGTCACCTCAACTTTTGATTTATCTAAAGGGGGGACGTGGATCTATGCTATGGATAAAATTATGAGTCATGAGCCCCGTGTAAAGGCATTGTCTTTACGTCAGCATCAGCGTTTATGGTCGATAGACTGCAGCGGTTCAAGTACGGTGGGCTTCGATAAGATTTTATCTATACTAGACACCCATCATGTTCTTCCTGGATTAATCACTTCTCAAGATAGCACAGTATCCTTTACCACCGATGATGATGACGTTTCTGACGATGTGATTCGAGAGCTTTATGATCAGTTATCAAGCATTGGCACCGTGCATATGCTCTATGATCTAGCGTTAATCACAATGATCGGTTCCGGATTAGCTTCAACAAAAGTTGTAACGACTGTCACGGAAAAATTACGGCATTATCCTTCCCCAATCTTTTGCTGTTGCCAAAGCTGTATGGCATTAAGCTTAGTCGTTCCTGAAAATCTTGCAGGAAATGTTGTAGAACAACTCCATAATGATTATGTTAAGCAGAAGTTTTCTGTAGTATAACCGCTGATTACTATGAAATTACTCACAGCTTCTGTTACGCCTTTCTTACCTGATCATTCTATAGATTTCTTAAGCTTTGAAAATCTCTTGCGTTTTCAAGAGAGAGAAAGCCATGGCGTTGTTCTTCTTGGTAGTACCGGAGAAAGCCTATCCATGACAGCAAAGGAAAAAGAATCCTTAGTTTCCTATGCATGTTCTTTAAATTTGAAGGTTCCCATAATTGTTGGTGTCCCAGGAACATCACTACATGAAGCTTCAGAGTGGATCCATACATGCCAGTCGTATCCTATTTACGGTTTTTTAATCACTACCCCTATTTATACTAAGCCCGGAGTACATGGTCAGACTCTTTGGTTTGAATCTCTGTTAAACAAAGCAAACAAGCCTGCAATTCTCTACAACATTCCCTCTAGATCAGGAACAACATTATATTTGGACACAGTACGCTCTCTGGCTGCTCACCCTTTTTTCTATGGTTTGAAAGACTCCGGAGGGTCGATTAAACATTGTCAAGAATACGCACAGATGAGTTCTGACTTTGTTCTTTATTGTGGTGACGATGGCCTATGGCCACAAATGTATGAGTGTGGAGCACGGGGATTAATTTCCGTTCTATCTAATATCTGGCCAAAAGAGGCACGTGAGTGGGTTGAAGATCCTCATCACCAGTATCGTGCGGACTTGTGGCGAGAAGTTTCTTCTTGGCTGAATCAGACAACGAACCCTATTGCTATTAAAGCACTATTGGCTTACAAGCAGGTGATTGCACATAACACGTTGCGCTTGCCTTTATCCATTCAGGACTTACAATGCGCGGAATCTATACCAGAAATTATAAAAAAAATGGCGCAATGGAAATACTCATGTGCTCACGTCTAGCTCTTAGTGAAAAAGCACTCATTTTCAGTGATTTATATAGCAGAAAATCATGACTCTTTCTTGTTGATTTTAAATAACTTGTGTTGCATTTTTTCTGCTTGCTATTGCTTTCCCTCTAAATTGATTACGGATGCATCGATACACTAAAGTCCCTCTACTCCCTATTCAAGCTGTGCAACGGATATGCCCATTGAAAATAGAGCATAGTCTGGTAACTTGCAAATCAGGTTTTTTGTATTTCATTTTAGAAATGCTCAAATTCGGTCGACTGAGTAAGTTGTTATTTAGAACAGGACTTATGCGGATGTGTGCTTTCGTTTATCACTCTATGCTGATGTTTATGACAGTGGTGTACATATCGATTTCTTGTGTTCTACATATTTTATGTATGTGTAGTCCTCTAGAGGCAAAAGAGTAAAAGCAGAGAAAATATAGTAATTTAGAAATGAGTTAAGAAGCTGTTCTTAATCGTTTTACCTATAAGGTAGATGGATGCATTCATATTCGTGTGAACTTCTGTGGTTGTATTTGTAATAAATTGCGGGTTGGCTTTTTCGTTTTTTATTCCCTATGCTGCGCGTTGACTTAGAGTGAATGAGTTCAGATTAAAGAAGAATAAGAGTAGGTATGATTAAAAGATTGTTTATTTATAGTTTAGCCTTCACGTTTTGTCCTATAGTATCCTACAGTCATACAACCACTGAAGATGTAGAGACGATTAGGGAAAAATCTGTTGAACATCAGAACTCTAGTATAGATAGCTGTTTTGATTCTATGACTGATGAGGAGAGAGAAACTCTAGCCAGTCAGCTCGATTCTTTATTTCAAGTATTGGTAGAAGAGAGCCAAGATTTATACCACGATCTCGTTCTTATATGTAAAAACGAAAATATAGAATTAGAAAATAGTCAACAAGCTGTAGAACTCATCAAAGAGTTGCCCTCAGGTAAGAGAATTCTACAAGCATGTAGCGATATTTTTTCCTCCTTACGTGTGCCTGCTGACGATTTGAATAGAGAAGACCTTTCGTTTGATTCTTTATTACAAAAGCTTGATCAGATAGCTCATGTTTGGCACGCCTATCGACATTCCAAAGATATAGAATATGCGTACAAAGATCTCGAAATGCGAGAAAAAGAATTAGAATTTAAAAAAGATCTCTTTTCTTGGCAGAAAGAAAAAGCAGATAGAGAACTCGCATGGAAACGCGAAAGATACGCTAGAGAGATAGTAACGCATAAAAGATAATGCATACCACAGTTTGATAAATTTATAAGAGTTTTTGGATTTTCGCTCAGATATGTATTCTATAGCTTAAAAAGCTCTAAATCAAATAGTTAGAATAGATCAAAGCTTTGCACCAATTTTACAGATGCGAATTTCTATAACATGACGCTTATAAAGTTCTTTTGTCTTCATTATCTCTTAAAAAATGCGGTTCTATGTGTACGGAAGACTACGCCATAAACATAGCCGCATTTCTAGGTTTGATTTACAGAATAAAGTGAGAATCTCAGTACAGAAGAAAGCTGGAGAAGACGACGATTTCTTTCTCTGCACCTAAGTTTATGAATACCTATTACTCTATATTGTAGTTGAATGTTGTTATGGTTGTGACTGTCAGTCTTGATGGAAGATCAAGTATAGAAAATATCAGTTTAGCAGATTCTCCCCCACCTGTGAGTAATGCTGAGGCATCCTCGTCTCAACAGACTGCTGAACGCATACATTGTTTGACGTTTGGAGAACCTGACGTTTTTATAGGGGGAGATGTAGATGTTTTTGAAGCTGTGAGTATTTTTGATCCAAATGCAGAGATACCAAGAGCTCATGAGGTGTGTGTTACCTACGTTAATGGGAGTGCTCAAACTTTACTAGAAGCTCAAGGTGAGTCCTTGTACCTTAGTGAGGTCCGTGGTGAACCTGTACGTCTGTTGTATAATTCTGGACGGGGGGGGGGGTTTTGCTCTCGATTATTACGAAGACCTAGTGTTACCTCTTCTAGTCCCATATGTCAGGCATTGCTCGACTCCTTGGAACACTTCTTCTCTCATCCTGACAACGAGAATAAACATCATATAATCATATTTTATGGTGATGGCGGGGCTATAGTTGAGGAGGTATTGCATCACACGCCTTATGGTGAGCGGGTGAAGGTCATTGGGATTGCTCCTACAGTATATGTTACAGGAAGTAACGCTGCCCATTTTAGAGTGTCAGGAGATGTGACTACACTGTTTGACTGGAGCGGATTTACCCGTTCTGAAGTCACAACTCTGGCTTATTCTTCAGGAGCTGAGGGATTGTTTTTCCCAAGTGTGCGTTGTCCTAGCTTTATTTGGGCGTTACGTACAGGACAACATGCTCCTTCCTGTGAATTAAGCTCAGAAAGCACGCCTCAACAGGCTTCTAACGAGATTTCTTTGGTGGAAATTGGTCGTGGTCCTGGGGCTTTTGAAAGACTAGCCGAGTTATTGCGATTGGGAGACACATCTGCTGAGGCAGAGTTTAATTTTAGTCCAACCTCAAGGACGGATATTCTTTTATCAAGTATATTCTGTATATTTAGAGTTAGTGGTCTACTGCAAGAGTACATCATCGTTTCTGTGACATACCCTCCTGATGTTTACGTTTCTTACATAATCATTTTTGGCTATACTGTGAATCTCTTGCGTTACTTTCTTTTGTTGTTGACCAATCGTCGTGCTCTTCGCGATATGTATAGGTCATTACGTATTTTTGCTCATGGATTGACACCTCTGATTTTCCTCATCACTGTTTTGGATAATCTCAATTGTGTAAGAAGGTACGGCAACCCATTCCCGATTTTACGAGCTGTATTTATAGTAGCATCCACATTAAGTGGTAGCGTTATCTTTATGGAGGTATTGAGACATTGCGGCCGAGGATTACGAGGACGTATCCAAACTAGTATTTTACGAGGATTGACAGGCTCGTCTCAAGAATCTAGAACCATTGTGCGCTCTGTAGATGGGGGCAGAATCGGTGCTGTGCAGGCGATCATGGGGGTAGCTCATGGAATATTTTTATCTATTACTGTTGGGATTCTTAATAATATAGTTATACAGATCCCTAGCACATTAGGAAGAAATAATACAACAGATGCAAATGATACGGGATTGTATTCTAATTATTTACACAATGCTTCTTTAGCATGGCAGACAGGGGATGTTTTAGCAGTATCACAGACAATCAGCTTATTTATATGCTTGATTGTGTTCATCGCTAATATCATTGTTATGGTGAATTTGGTCAGAGGAAATCGACGCCGCTAAAAAACAAAAGCTGCATAGTCTTTTTTTTTTTTAAAGTTAAGATAAACTGTGCTTTGCAAAATCTAAAGAAGATGATGGTTATGGCGACAGCAATTCCTACAGGTTTCTGTTTGCAAAATCAGGAATCAATCAATCTATGGGAAGAGTTTCCTTTGGCTGAGAGAGTGTGCATAATACTTTCTATTGTGTTTGTTATTTTTGGCGTGATTTGTAGTGTAATAGGTATGGTCCTTAGTTCTATAACCACAGGTGTTATAGGTTTTAGTCTCTACATTATTAGTATCTTTTTCCTTTTGCGTGGAGTCGTTATTTACAATCACTTTGCTTTGAACTACTTAGTCTACGGCTCGTTAGATACAAATTATCGTTTAAGTGAAGTTTGGGGGAATGTCTACGAAAATCTCCCAGAGACTTGTCTATGATGAAAACATCGGATTGTAAATGCGCAAATCAGCTTCCTCAGACAGGTGCCTGAGTTTCTAGCTACCCTGTCTGAGGAGTCATGATTTTCTTTACCTTCCCTAGAAAGGTTAACACCTCGATTTCAGAAGAATCTGGTTTTTCTTACTCTCACTACCCACAGAATATGCAATTAGAGAAAAAGGTCGTTAGGTAAATCTGTCCTCTAGCTTTCTAATAGACAATCTGCAGTTTCTCTCGGCGTAAATATTACGGATACCATCGGTGAATACTTTCTTGTCGAAGAGTTGGCGAAGGAGTTAATGGCGGAGCATCTGGTAGGGGGGAGGAGGTCATGCCAAATGTATAGCTATTTTCACCGTCATGCGGAGATAAGTGTTGTGGAGAGGCGCCTGGCGAGGGAGTTAATGGGGGAGCATCTGTTAAGGGAGCGGAGTTCACGTCAAGTGTGCGGCTATTTTCACCGTCATAAGGGGAAGGTGATAAGAAGTCTGGGGAGAAGCCTGCTGTCGGAGTTCGTGGCGGAGCTTCTTTTAAGGGAGAGGGGTTTAGAATAGCCGAAGATATGGCGAGTAGCTTTGCAGCTGTATAGGGTGATATCCCTTCCTCTTGTTCTCTTACAGAAGCATCGAAGTTTTCTTCTTGAATAGTAGATGAACTTAGTTGATCTACCCTTGGTCGACGCCATGGATCGCTGTTTTTGCTGATTCTAGGGAATTCTATGGGTTTGGTTTCTGAAACTCCGTCCCCGTCTTTGTTTAATGTTATTTTCCCTAAGACTTGTTCTCGGAAGATATTCGATGTAAGTATAATGACGTTCCTTTCGTCTTCTGAAAAGATAGCTTCTGGTTTTACGTCTTTAGTATAGGGGTGCATATCCCTCGCGACCAAGGAAATAAGGATAATGATTTGTAATAATACACTATCCGTTACGTAGATTTCCTCACCATTATTCAAAGTCTCTTTTTCAATTAGAATATCAATATCTCTGAAACGGCGATGTTTGAGTGTCGCTCCCAGGGTATATGCTACACTTAAAGCAAGAACGCTAGCTTGATTTTCGTCGAGCAAAAAGCTTCCTTTACTTGGGTCGCTTGTTCTGTAACAACGGATTGTTCTAGCGTAATTCAAACATTTTGCATAGCAAAATGGAGATTTATGGCCGTCTGGGGTTTTTATCCAAATTTTTTGAGCATCCTTAGGGTTTGTATCTGTCGGAGCTACATGCCAAAGGTCTAAAATTACTCCACACCTATCTTCAAAAATATTGTATAGGCGAACCTTCTCCGCTATAAATAGCATGTCTTTTGTTCTTTTGCTAACACG
The DNA here is from genome assembly GCF_002895085.1 of Chlamydia abortus. Classification (NCBI taxonomy): domain Bacteria; kingdom Pseudomonadati; phylum Chlamydiota; class Chlamydiia; order Chlamydiales; family Chlamydiaceae; genus Chlamydia; species Chlamydia abortus. The sequence goes on along the minus strand of NZ_CP024084.1, from coordinate 782,569 downwards.
AGAAGCTTGTCTATCTGACTCTTCTATTGAAGTAGGGCAGAATCGTTGCATTTTTTGTTTTGTTGCTCCTGGTATTATGGGGAGGCAACGTTTTACAGCGGCACGCACATCCGATTTTAACAAAGAAAGAGCTGCACAAGCGGTACCGTGGATTTGAGAGTATTCCTCTACGTCAAGATAAAAATTATCAGCACTACTTCGAACACGTGAGGAGCTTGTAGGATGCGTTAAATAGCCTGTGCTTGGTGGAGGCGCATGCTTTTCTAAAAAGCCCTCGAGCCGGCGAGATAATTTAATAACTTTTTGCGCGCTAGGATCTAAATTATTTTGATTTTGCTGTGAAACTGTTGTCTGCGATTGTGATGTATTACAGACTGAACTTAAAGATAACATATAGACTACTCCCAAAGAAAACCCAATAGGACACCTAAAAATGTCTCTTAATTATATAAAAATGCTTTTATAGTTAATTTTTAAAAATGTTCTGGACTATTTTAATATAAATTATAATTAAATATCATCATTTTTTATTATTAATATAATTTGTAATTAGTTAATTTTTCTTTTCTTTTCTTATTCATCATGTGTTTGCGAATTCACAAATTGACAAGAGAGGAGCGAAACTTCAAAATAACTACGCAACCATATCCATTAGAGTTAGGAGAAGAATATGGGTTATAGCTTAGCTACAAAGTTCCATGTGTTAAGGATTTTGAACAGTCCAATAGTAAAAATGTTGGAGGGATCGCTTTTCCTCGCCTTGCTAGCGAAAATTGCCCTACCCCTACCCTTCACTCCTATTCTAGTCACTTTCCAGACATTGGGGATTTTCTGTATTGGTGTTGCATGCTCCCCGTGGATAGCTGTCGGTAGCGTTCTCGCTTATCTTATGGAAGGGATGTTTTTGCCAGTATTTTATGGCTCGGGGTGCGGCTTAACCGCGTTTTACGGCCCAACAGCAGGATATCTTTACGCTTTTCCTATAGCGGTTCTATTTATCTCAGCGCTCTATCGTCGATTTGCATCTCCCAGTGGATACGTCTTGGCCTCTATCCTTACTGCGGCAGCCCTTATAATACTAGTCATGGGATCTCTCTGGCTTTCCTACTATTTTTATATGATGTCGATCACCGAATCCATAGATCTTGTCAGGGGTTTCCAATTAGGCGCGGCGCCATTTATTGTCGGAGAAGCCTTAAAAATTCTTCTCGTCGTTCAAGGCAAGTCTGCAATGCAATTTTTTCAAAAGCACTATTTTAGTTAAAATTTTTTAACGTTTCTTCCGCTTGCACTTCAGAGGTTAGACGTCCGCTTTTATTGAAGTTGATGGGGTACATGCTTGAAAATCGTTTCACTAGGTAGGCTTTTGCTAAGAGTTATTTACTATAATCCCGATGGTAATAACTTTGCATGAGAGGAGAGTTACTCCACTCCATATAGGCTTACCTAAGGTGATACATTAGGTCCGTTCCAAGAGCTTCTAGACAATACCCAGCTGTTCCCGGGTTTTAAAACAGGTGTCTTTATATGTTAGAAGCCGAGCATCCGTAGCGTCTTCATAAGTCAAATACTATAATGAAGCTGCTACTTCGTTGCTCAATGATTAGATTGCAGAAAGATTTAAACAAAGACAATTGTGCATAGGAAAGAGAGCTTGGGGCAGACAGGATTCGAACCTGTGACCAACGGGTTATGAGTCCGTGGCTCTAACCGCTGAGCTACTGCCCCATGATTAAGAGAACGAATGTTAGCATATAAGCTTCTGACAAGCAAGTGATATCCATCTCTAATCTGAAGATTTGAGATACTGCACAGAAATTTGTTTCATCCGCATGTACAGAGACTCTCCTCCGTTCACTCTTCCAAAAGATAAGTATGGACTAAGTTGATCAAAAAATACCGGCTTACAGGTGAGTATGGTCACCGGAGTCTCCCCAGAATACACTTCAGCAAATAATGCCGCGATTCCAGAAGAAATCAAAGCGTCCGTATGCGTAAAAAAGAATAAACGTCCCTCTTGATATACTTCATAAAGATACAAATCACTCTGACAACCTAATACAAGGTTCTCCCTTGCCATTTTACTTTTATCAAAGTTCTTAGGTTGTGATCCGAAATCCAAAAGAGTGTTATATAACACGTCTTTATGAAATTTTTCGGGAAACAAAGTCTGTACAATGCGGTGCTGTTTTTTCAAGCATCCAGCATGTTGTAGGGGACATACGGAGGGATTCAAAACTATTCCTCAACAACACGATTAGGCTCTTGTCTTAGATGGGTTAGAGTTTGTGATAGAGATAAAATTCTTTGATTCGCAGAGGCAATAACAAAATCAGGATCACTAAAATGTAAATGATCCCTAAATTGTGTTTTGGGCGCATCAAATACATAGGGTAATGGCATATTCATTTGCAGTTGCAAGGTATGCAACGTATTCGTCATTTGAGGATTATTTTGCTGGGCAGCAATTTCAGAAATTTGCTTCTGAATAATCATTTGATTTTTAATTAATTGGTACTGATTAATCGCTTTCTGAATGTGCGCCACCTTTTTATCAAAAGCTTGCCGATCCGCAACATAATTGTCGTCATCGCCTAAGCGGAGACCATAGGAAATGAGAATGCTGATCTGGTTGCCTATGCACGCACCAATCGTAAATCCAACAGCCTCAGGAATAGCGTAAATTAGAGAAGAAATAGAAGCAATGATTGTTGCTAAAAGAATTTGGCGAGTGCCATTGGGATCAAGCTGCTGTAACCCATAATTCATCAGATTCCATAGGCTGTTTGTGTTTTTATATTTATTTTTCCTATCCAAAACATTGGCAGTGAAAATACCAAAAAGAACACCAACACCTAATCCTATACCCAGCCAAATCGTTAATGTTACCGCCATAGTATGATGACAGGCTAATATTAATGCCCAAGCCAGGATATACAATAAAATATATTTCCAGTTATCCCTGAAAAACGTACTAATTTTTTCCCCTACAGATCGGGCATGGTCCATGCATGTTCTTGGAGCCGGTCGGTAAGGCAGAATATTCATCAAAGAGAGAGGAGGGCGAGAAGATATAGTTATTCCCTTAAGTTCGCTACTAGGTGGCTGTGGGCTCTCTACATTCGTGTTCACAGACTCACTATCGGATCCACCGTGATCTTGTACGGCCGTCATGCTCTCCAAACTACTAGGATGAGGAGTGCTGAAAGTAACAGAAGATATCATTCTATTTTATTAAAAATAACTAAACTAATGCATTGTAAAGTAAATTGATTTTAATTGTAAATGTCGTAGTAATTTTTCCCACTGATTCTTAAAGCAATCAATAATTTTTTTATGATATTTAGGCTATCTATGAAAGGGATTTGACTTTTTCTACATACCGAATATAATGCTGCTGCATTTATGGATAGAGCGGAAAGGGATAAGCTCTATTCTTTAAAAAGACCAAATCTGCCCGTCTGGCCAGTCTTTAATTGAGATGCCTTTGGCCGAGAGGATTTTGTTTAAGGATAATTAATACATGGCAAAAAAAGAAGACACTATCGTGCTTGAGGGTAGAGTGAAAGAGCTCCTTCCCGGGATGCATTTCAAAATATTACTAGAAAATGGCATGCCGGTCACCGCTCATTTATGTGGTAAAATGCGTATGAGCAATATCCGTTTGCTTGTTGGAGATCGAGTCACTGTTGAAATGTCAGCCTATGACCTAACAAAAGCTAGAGTTGTATACAGGCATCGTTAATTATTTTCTATTGATGTTTTAAAATAAGTGACATAGACTAGGCAATTCTCTGAGCCGTCATGAAACGTTAAGTATAGGCCCAGATAGCTCAGTGGTAGAGCACTTGCATGGTAAGCAAGCGGTCGTAGGTTCAATTCCTATTCTGGGCAGAAGTAATGGTTGGAGTAAAACTAATTTAATGAGGATTCTGAAATGTCAAAAGAAACTTTTCAACGTACTAAACCCCATATCAACATAGGGACCATTGGACACGTTGACCACGGTAAAACTACGCTAACAGCTGCAATTACACGCGCACTGTCAGCAGAGGGGTTAGCTAATTTTTGTGATTACAGTTCTATTGACAATACTCCTGAAGAAAAAGCTAGAGGAATTACTATCAACGCTTCTCACGTTGAATACGAAACCCCTAACCGTCACTATGCTCACGTAGACTGTCCTGGTCACGCCGACTATGTTAAAAACATGATTACTGGTGCGGCTCAGATGGACGGAGCGATTCTCGTTGTTTCCGCTACTGACGGTGCTATGCCTCAGACAAAAGAACACATTCTGTTGGCAAGACAGGTAGGGGTTCCTTACATTGTTGTTTTCCTTAACAAAATCGATATGATTTCTCAAGAGGATGCCGAGCTTGTCGACTTGGTCGAAATGGAATTATCCGAGCTTCTAGAAGAAAAAGGTTACAAAGGCTGCCCTATCATTCGTGGTTCTGCTTTGAAAGCTTTAGAAGGCGATGCAAGTTATGTTGAAAAGATTCGCGAGCTAATGCAAGCAGTGGATGATAATATCCCTACCCCAGAACGTGAAGTTGATAAACCTTTCTTAATGCCTATCGAAGACGTATTTTCTATTTCCGGTCGTGGTACAGTCGTCACAGGCCGTATTGAACGAGGAGTCGTTAAAGTTGGCGATAAGGTGCAAATTGTTGGTTTGAGAGATACTCGAGAAACAATTGTTACCGGCGTAGAAATGTTTAGAAAAGAACTTCCAGAAGGTCAGGCAGGAGAAAATGTGGGCCTACTTCTTAGAGGTATTGGAAAAAATGATGTTGAGCGCGGTATGGTGATTTGCCAACCTAACAGCGTAAAATCCCATACACAATTTAAAGGTACTGTTTACATCTTGCAAAAAGAAGAAGGCGGACGTCATAAGCCTTTCTTCACCGGATATAGACCACAATTCTTCTTCCGTACAACAGATGTAACAGGTGTCGTCACTCTTCCTGAGGGTGTAGAGATGGTAATGCCAGGCGACAACGTTGAATTTGATGTTCAGTTGATTAGCCCTGTAGCTCTAGAAGAAGGTATGAGATTTGCTATTCGTGAAGGTGGTCGTACAATCGGTGCTGGAACGATTTCAAAAATTATTGCCTAAATCAGGTGATTTTATAAGCATGATTAAGATGATCAGTCTTAATCATGCTTTTTTGGGTGTGTAGCTTAGCTGGTAGAGCAGTGGCCTCCAAAGCCGCCGGTCGGGGGTTCGACTCCCTTCGCACCCGTATAGACTTAATTTTTGATCTAGAAATTTGCTTATGAAACAACGCAATCACCAAGAGACACTCTCTAAGAAAATCGCTAAAGCTAACAAGCAAGCTGGTGCTGGCTTTCTAGATGAAATTAAAAAAATTGAATGGGTCAGTAAACGCGATCTGAAAAGATACGTTAAAATCATAATAGCTAGTATTTTTGGCTTAGGCTTTTCTATATATTGTGTAGATTTGGTGTTTCGTAAGCTACTTACGTTGTTAAGTGGTATAACAAGCTTTGTGTTTGGTTAGTTGCATGTTTAAATGGTATGTCGTTCAAGTTTTTACGGCTCAAGAGAAAAAAGTAAAAAAAGCTTTAGAAGGTTTTAAGGAATCTTCCGGAATGACGGATTTTATACAAGAAATTGTCTTGCCTATAGAAAACGTAATGGAAGTAAAAAAGGGTGAACATAAAGTCGTCGAGAAGTTCATCTGGCCGGGATACCTATTAATTAAAATGCATCTAACCGATGAGTCTTGGTTGTACGTAAAAAATAATCCAGGTGTTGTTGAATTTTTAGGTGGGGGAGTACCTCTAGCTTTATCCGAAGATGAAGTGAGAAATATTTTAAAAGACATTGAAGAGAAAAAAGCCGGTGTTGTGCAAAAACATAAGTTCGATGTTGGCTCCAGAGTCAAAATTAACGATGGCGTTTTTGTAAACTTTATCGGTGTTGTTTCTGAGGTGTTCCATGATAAAGGGCGTTTGAGCGTCATGGTATCCATCTTTGGAAGAGAAACTCGTGTTGATGATTTAGAGTTTTGGCAAGTGGAAGAGGTAGCCCTAGAACAAGAAAGTGAATAAGAGTAAGAAAATCTGTGTATTCTTATTCTCTATCTTCTTATAATTTTAGTTTTTCGTTTCTTCCTCTTCATTCATAGAGGGACGTCAAGATAGAGTAAGGTTTTTAGTATGTCGAATAAAAAGGTGATTAAGTTAATTAAACTACAAATTCCTGGTGGTAAAGCCAACCCAGCTCCTCCAATAGGGCCAGCTTTAGGTGCTGCTGGTGTAAATATTATGGGTTTTTGTAAAGAGTTTAATGCTGCAACGCAAGATCGTCCTGGAGACCTGTTGCCAGTAGTCATTACTGTTTATTCGGATAAAACTTTCACTTTCATAACCAAACAACCTCCCGTATCTTCTTTGATCAAAAAGGCATTAAATCTAGAGTCTGGGTCTAAAATTCCGAACAGAAATAAAGTCGGAAAATTAACCCAAGCGCAAGTTACAGCTATTGCCGAACAAAAAATGAAAGATATGGACGTCGTTCTTCTTGAGTCTGCAAAGCGTATGGTAGAAGGAACTGCCCGAAGTATGGGTATAGACGTCGAGTAAATTGTAATAGGGCTGCATAATTATGACAAAACATGGAAAACGTATACGAGGCATCTTAAAAAGTTATGATTTTTCAAAGTCATATTCTCTGCAAGAAGCTATAGATATTTTAAAACAATGCCCCCCAGTGCGCTTTGATCAAACTGTCGATGTATCTATTAAATTAGGCATAGATCCAAAGAAAAGCGATCAACAAATTCGAGGGTCTGTTTCCTTGCCCCACGGCACAGGGAAAACTTTAAAAATTCTTGTGTTTGCTGCTGGAGAAAAAGCTAAAGAAGCTTTAGACGCTGGAGCTGATTTTGTAGGTAGCGACGATCTTGTTGAAAAAATTAGAGGCGGCTGGGTTGACTGTGATGTCGCAGTTGCTACTCCAGATATGATGCGTGAAGTAGGGAAGTTGGGAAAGGTTCTAGGACCTAGAAACCTTATGCCTACACCTAAGGCTGGAACAGTAACCATGGACGTGACTAAAACTATTGCTGAGTTGCGTAAGGGGAAAATTGAATTTAAAGCAGACCGCGCCGGCGTATGTAATGCTGGTGTAGGTAAGCTGTCGTTTGATGGACACCTTCTTAAGGAAAACATCGAAACTCTATGCTCTGCTTTAATTAAAGCTAAGCCGCCTGCAGCGAAGGGGCAATATCTGGTATCATTTACAGTTTCCTCCACTATGGGACCTGGTATTTCTGTCGATACTAGAGAGTTAATGGCGTCTTAATTCAAGAGGGAAAATGAAAGAAGAAAAGAAATTACTTCTTCGAGAGGTAGAAGAGAAGATCTCCGCATCCCAAGGTTTTATTTTATTGAGATATCTTGGATTTACGGCAGCACACTCTAGAGAGTTTCGTAATTCACTCTCCGGAGTCTCTGCAGAATTTGAAGTATTAAAAAAGAGAATTTTTTTCAAAGCTATGCAGAGCGCTGGTTTTGATATAGATTCTTCGGATACAAGCGGACACCTAGGTGTAGTCTTTGCTTATGATGATGCTGTTTCTGCAGCAAAGCAAGTATTAGATTTTAATAAACAATATAACGATTCACTAGTTTTTCTTGCCGGACGAATTGATAGCGCTAACTTGTCTGGTAAAGAAGTAGAGGCTGTTGCCAAATTGCCTTCAATGAAAGAACTGAGACAGCAAATTGTTGGACTATTAGCTGCTCCGATGTCTCAGGTCGTTGGAATTATGGGCTCAGCTCTTTCTGGTGTTATTTCCTGTATCGACCAGAAAACGCAAAAAAACTAAGAAGAATGTTAAAACTCTCAAATTAAGTAAGGGTGACAAAAGTGACGACACAAAGTTTGGAAACTTTAGTAGAGACATTAAGCAGTTTAACAGTATTAGAACTGTCCGCTTTAAAAAAATTATTAGAAGAAAAATGGGATGTCACTGCCGCTGCTCCTGTGATGGCAGTTGCTGCTGGTGCTGCTGGCGCTGGTGCTGAAGCTGCTCCTGCTGAATCTACAGAATTTGCAGTGACTTTAGAAGAAGTTCCTGCAGATAAAAAAATAGGCGTTTTAAAAGTAGTCCGAGAAGTTACAGGATTGGCTTTAAAAGAAGCTAAAGAAATGACAGAAGGCTTGCCTAAAGTTGTTAAAGAAAAGACTTCTAAGTCTGATGCTGAGGAAACAGTTAAGAAATTACAAGAAGCTGGAGCAAAAGCTTCCTTTAAAGGCTTGTAATTTATAGGAAAGAAAAATCTGTAAGATTTTTCTTTTCCTTTTTTATCATGTATACAATTGTAGTACTCCCTTAATACGGCATACGTAGGCTTGTTTAAGGGAAGTCTTTTGGCATCACAATAGTCTTAGGAGAGCTCGCATGTTCAAATGCCCGGAGCGGGTTAGCGTCAAAAAAAAAGAAGATATCTTAGATCTTCCAAATCTTATTGAAATTCAAATTAAGTCATATAAGCAATTTCTTCAGATTGGTAAGCTTGCAGAAGAGCGCGATAATATCGGCTTAGAAGAGGTTTTCAGAGAGATTTTTCCAATTAAATCTTATAATGAAGCTACCATTTTAGAGTATCTATCTTATAACTTAGGTGTGCCGAAGTATTCTCCCGACGAGTGTATCCGTCGCGGAATCACCTATAGTGTTACTTTAAAAGTTCGCTTCCGTTTGACTGATGAAACAGGAATTAAGGAAGAAGAAGTCTATATGGGTACTATACCCATTATGACGGATAAAGGAACCTTTATTATTAACGGGGCTGAAAGGGTTGTTGTTTCTCAAGTACACCGTTCTCCTGGGATTAATTTCGAACAGGAAAAACATTCTAAGGGAAACATTTTGTTTTCTTTCAGAATCATTCCTTATCGAGGTAGCTGGTTAGAGGCTATTTTTGATATAAATGATTTAATTTATATCCATATTGATAGAAAGAAACGTCGCCGTAAGATTTTAGCTATAACGTTTATCCGTGCCCTAGGATATTCATCAGACGCTGACATTATCGAAGAATTTTTCCAAATAGAAGAACACTCTTTAAAAAGTGAAAAAGATTTTTCTTTCTTAGTAGGTAAAATCTTAGCCGATAATGTTTTAGATGAAGCTTCTTCTTTAGTTTACGGAAAGGCTGGAGAAAAACTTAGCACAGCTATGTTAAAACGTATGCTCGATGCTAATATCTCAACTTTAAAAATAGCTGTAGAGGCTGATGAAAATCACCCTATCATCAAAATGTTGGCTAAAGATCCAACAGACTCTTATGAAGCTGCTTTAAAGGATTTCTATAGAAGATTACGTCCCGGTGAACCTGCGACTTTAGCAAATGCTCGCTCTACAATTATGCGTCTATTCTTTGACCCAAAACGTTATAACTTGGGAAGAGTAGGTCGTTATAAATTAAATAGAAAACTTGGATTCCCCATGGATGAAGAGTCCTTGGCACAAGTTACTTTAAGAAAAGAAGATGTAATTGGTGCTTTGAAGTATCTTATCCGCTTAAAAATGGGTGATGAAAAAGCTTCGATTGATGATATCGACCACTTAGCTAACCGTCGTGTACGCTCTGTAGGAGAACTTATCCAAAACCAATGCCGCTCTGGATTGGCTAGAATGGAAAAAATCATTCGAGAAAGAATGAATTTATTTGATTTCTCTTCCGATACATTGATTCCAGGAAAGATTATCTCCGCAAAAGGTCTTGCCAGCGTTTTAAAAGACTTTTTCGGTCGTTCTCAGCTTTCCCAATTCATGGATCAAACCAACCCTGTGGCCGAATTAACGCATAAACGACGTTTGTCAGCTTTAGGTCCAGGAGGTTTGAATAGAGAAAGAGCTGGATTTGAAGTCCGCGACGTGCATGCGAGCCATTACGGACGTATATGCCCAATTGAGACTCCAGAAGGACCAAATATTGGTTTGATTACTTCTCTATCTTCTTTTGCAAAAATCAACGAATTCGGATTCATTGAAACTCCTTATCGCATTGTTAGAGATGGAGTGGTTACCGACGAAATCGAATACATGACTGCCGATGTCGAAGAAGAATGTGTGATTGCTCAGGCTTCAGCGAATTTAGATGAATACAATATGTTTGTAGATCCTGTATGCTGGGCAAGATATCGTGGAGAAGCTTTTGAAGCAGACACAAGTACCGTCACGCATATGGACGTTTCTCCAAAGCAATTGGTATCGATTGTTACAGGTTTAATTCCATTTTTAGAACATGACGACGCTAACCGTGCTCTCATGGGATCAAACATGCAACGTCAAGCCGTTCCTTTATTGAAAACTGAAGCTCCTATTGTGGGAACAGGTTTAGAAGCACGTGCCGCTAAAGATTCAGGTGCTATTGTTGTCGCTGAAGAAGATGGGGTCGTGGAATATGTTGACGGTTATAAAGTAGTCATTGCAGCTAAACATCACCCAACACTTAAACGCACTTACGATCTTAAAAAGTTCTTAAGATCAAACTCTGGTACCTGCATTAATCAACGGCCTTTATGTAGTGTGGGAGATGTTGTAGTCAAAGGTGATGTCATAGCTGATGGTCCTGCTACAGATAAGGGAGAACTTGCTTTAGGAAAGAACATCTTAGTTGCCTTCATGCCTTGGTATGGATATAACTTCGAAGATGCGATTATCATTTCTGAAAAATTGATTAAGCAAGATGCCTACACCTCAATTTATATTGAAGAGTTTGAATTAACAGCTAGAGACACAAAATTAGGAAAAGAAGAGATTACTCGTGATATTCCTAACGTTTCTGAAGAAGTCCTCGCTAACTTAGGTGAAGACGGAATTATTCGTATTGGTGCTGAAGTCAAGCCTGGGGATATTCTTGTTGGTAAAATTACCCCAAAATCAGAAACAGAATTAGCTCCTGAAGAACGTTTGTTACGTGCAATCTTTGGAGAGAAAGCTGCTGATGTTAAAGACGCTTCTCTGACTGTACCTCCAGGAACAGAGGGAGTTGTCATGGATGTGAAAGTCTTCAGTAGAAAAGATAGGCTTTCTAAAAGTGACGACGAGCTTGTAGAAGAAGCTGTTCATTTAAAAGATCTACAGAAAGGTTATAAGAATCAGATTTCAGTATTAAAAATAGAGTATCGTGAAAAATTAGGAGCTCTATTGCTCAATGAAAAAGCTCCAGCTTCGATTATACATCGTCGTACCGCCGATATTTTGGTTCAAGAAGGTACTGTGTTTGATCAAGAGACAATAGAACTGCTCGAGCAAGAGTCTTTGGTCGATCTCCTTATGCCTCCCTGCGATATGTATGATGTTTTAAAATCTCTACTTTCTGATTACGAGACATCTTTACAACGTTTGGAAGTCAATTATAAAACTGAAGTTGAACATATTCGTGAAGGCGATGCTGATCTTGATCATGGTGTGATCCGCCAAGTTAAGGTATATGTCGCTTCAAAACGAAAACTGCAAGTTGGAGATAAAATGGCGGGACGTCACGGAAACAAAGGAGTTGTTTCTAAGATTGTTCCTGAAGCAGATATGCCCTACCTTGCTAACGGTGAAACTGTACAGATGATCTTGAACCCTCTCGGTGTGCCTTCCAGGATGAACTTAGGCCAGGTATTGGAAACTCATCTTGGTTACGCTGCAAAAACTGCCGGTATTCATGTAAAAACTCCAGTATTTGAAGGCTTCCCAGAGTCTCGTATCTGGGACATGATGATAGAACAAGGTTTACCCGCAGATGGTAAGTCTTACTTGTATGATGGAAAGACCGGAGAGAGATTCGACAATACCGTGGTGATCGGCTACATTTACATGTTGAAGCTGAGCCACTTAATTGCAGATAAAATTCACGCTAGATCTATCGGTCCTTATTCCTTGGTCACCCAGCAGCCTCTCGGAGGTAAAGCTCAAATGGGAGGTCAAAGATTTGGAGAGATGGAAGTTTGGGCTTTAGAAGCTTATGGAGTAGCGCATATGCTCCAAGAGATTCTTACAGTGAAATCAGACGACGTTACTGGTCGAACAAGGATTTATGAATCCATTGTTAAAGGAGAAAACCTCCTGAAGTCAGGAACACCTGAGTCGTTTAACGTTTTGATCAAGGAAATGCAAGGTCTAGGACTTGATGTTCGTCCTATGGTAGTAGATGCTTAAAAAATCACTTATTGGAGAAAAACAATAATGTTCGGAGAAGGTTCTCGAGACAATGTCGCTCTATCTAAAGAGGGGCTATTTGATAAATTAGAAATTGGAATTGCCTCAGATATTACTATTCGTGATAAGTGGTCTTGTGGGGAAATCAAGAAACCTGAAACAATCAATTACCGTACGTTTAAACCTGAAAAAGGTGGACTATTTTGCGAAAAGATTTTTGGTCCTACAAAGGACTGGGAATGCTGTTGTGGTAAATACAAGAAGATCAAACATAAAGGTATTGTTTGTGATCGCTGCGGAGTAGAGGTGACTCTTTCTAAGGTTCGTCGTGAACGTATGGCTCATATTGAGTTGGCAGTACTTATCGTACATATATGGTTTTTTAAGACTACACCTTCAAGAATAGGTAACGTCTTAGGAATGACCGCTTCTGATCTTGAAAGGATTATTTATTACGAAGAATATGTAGTTATCGATCCAGGTAAAACAGATTTAAATAAAAAGCAGCTTTTAAATGATGCTCAATATCGAGAAGTCATCGAGAAGTGGGGGAAAGATTCCTTTGTAGCTAAAATGGGCGGAGAGGCTATCTATGATTTGTTGAAATCAGAAGATCTCCAAAGTTTATTAAAGGAGCTTAAGGATCGTCTGCGAAAAACCAAATCTCAGCAAGCCAGAATGAAACTTGCTAAGCGATTGAAAATTATCGAAGGTTTTGTCTCTTCTTCGAACCACGCTGAGTGGATGGTTTTAAAAAGCGTTCCTGTTGTTCCACCCGATCTGCGTCCTTTGGTTCCATTAGATGGTGGAAGGTTTGCTACTTCTGATTTAAATGATTTATACCGTCGTGTAATTAACCGAAATAATCGTCTAAAAGCTATTTTAAGGCTAAAAACTCCTGAAGTGATCGTTCGTAATGAAAAACGTATGCTACAGGAAGCTGTGGACGCTCTATTTGATAACGGTCGTCATGGACACCCTGTGATGGGAGCTGGGAACCGTCCATTAAAATCCCTTTCTGAAATGTTGAAAGGGAAAAATGGACGTTTCCGACAAAATCTTTTAGGTAAGCGTGTGGACTATTCTGGACGTTCTGTCATTATCGTGGGTCCAGAATTGAAGTTTAATCAATGCGGTTTGCCTAAAGAAATGGCTCTTGAATTGTTTGAACCCTTCATTATTAAAAGATTAAAAGATCAGGGTAGTGTCTATACTATTCGTTCTGCTAAGAAAATGATTCAACGCGGAGCTCCCGAAGTTTGGGATGTTCTAGAAGAAATTATTAAAGGCCATCCCGTATTGCTTAACCGAGCTCCTACACTCCACCGCTTAGGAATACAGGCGTTTGAACCTGTATTAATTGAAGGTAAAGCGATTCGTGTGCATCCCCTAGTCTGCGCAGCATTTAACGCGGACTTCGATGGAGATCAAATGGCTGTTCACGTGCCACTGTCTATAGAAGCGCAATTAGAAGCCAAAGTTTTGATGATGGCTCCTGATAACATCTTCTTGCCATCTTCTGGAAAGCCTGTCGCTACACCTTCTAAGGATATGACCTTAGGTATTTACTATCTTATGGCAGACCCGACATATTTTCCCGAAGATCACGGAGGAAAAATCAAGATCTTTAAGGACGTTACGGAAGTCTTGCGAGCCTTGTATTCTGGCGGATTCCTAGATGAACATACGGATGGTCGTCGCGATGAAACAGGTCGTGGTATTCATATTCACGAGAAAATTAAAGTACGCATCGATGGTCAAGTGATTGAAACGACTCCAGGAAGAGTTCTGTTTAATAGAATTGTTCCTAAAGAGTTAGGGTTCCAAAACTACAGCATGCCAAGTAAGCGTATCAGTGAATTGATTTTACAATGCTATAAGAAAGTGGGGCTGGAAGCTACTGTACGCTTCTTAGATGATCTCAAGGACTTAGGATTTATCCAAGCCACAAAAGCGGCGATCTCTATGGGATTGAAAGATGTAAAAATTCCTGAGATTAAAAGTGAAATTCTTAAAGAAGCTTATGACAAGGTTGCCATTGTTAAGAAACAATACGATGATGGTATTATCACCGATGGCGAACGTCATTCTAAAACGATTAGTATTTGGACTGAAGTTTCAGAACTCTTATCCGATGCTCTGTATGTTGAAATTAGTAAGCAAACTAAAAGCAAACATAACCCTCTGTTCTTGATGATAGATTCAGGAGCTCGAGGTAACAAGTCTCAGTTGAAGCAGTTGGGAGCTTTACGAGGTTTAATGGCGAAGCCAAACGGTGCGATTATCGAATCCCCGATTACCTCTAATTTCCGCGAAGGATTAACCGTTCTTGAGTATTCCATTTCTTCTCACGGTGCTAGAAAAGGTTTAGCTGATACTGCATTGAAAACAGCGGATTCTGGGTATTTAACTCGAAGACTTGTTGACGTAGCTCAAGATGTCATCATTACCGAAAAAGATTGCGGAACATTGAATCATATCGAAATTACTGCAATTCGCCAGGGTTCAGAAGAGCTGTTACCTTTAAAAGATCGTATTTATGGTCGTACGGTATCAGAAGATATCTATCAACCTGGTGATAAAAGTAAGCTTCTGGCTGAGAATGGCGATGTGATTACATCTGCTCAGGCTGAACTGATTGATGACGCAGGAATTGAAAGTATTAAAATTCGCTCCACACTTACTTGTGAAAGTCGCCGTGGTGTCTGCGCTAAGTGTTACGGGTTAAACCTTGCTAATGGTCGCCTGATTGGTTTGGGAGAAGCTGTCGGTATTATAGCCGCTCAATCCATTGGTGAACCTGGAACACAGCTAACAATGAGAACGTTCCACCTTGGAGGTATCGCAGCGACATCTTCAACTCCAGAAATTGTTACAAACTGTGATGGTATCCTAGTATACATAGATCTACGTGTTGTTGTGGGTCAAGATGGAAATCACTTGGTCTTGAATAAGAAAGGCGCTATCCATGTTGTCCGTGATGAAGGACGTAGTTTAGAAGAATACAAGAAACTTCTAAGCACCAAGTCTATAGAAAGTTTAGAGACTTATCCAGTAGAGCTCGGTGTGAAGATTTTAGTAGGTGATGGGGAGAAGGTAACTGCAGGCCAAAGAATTGCTGAGGTCGAATTACATAATATTCCAATTATTTGTGATAAGCCTGGTTTTGTAAAATACGAAGACTTAGTAGAGGGTATTTCTACAGAAAAAGTAGCTAACAAAAACACAGGTTTAGTCGAGCTTATTGTTAAACAGCATCGTGGAGAACTACATCCTCAAATTGCTATTTATTCTGATCCTGGTTTGACAGAATTGGTTGGAACATACGCGATTCCTTCTGGAGCGATTGTTTCTGTCGAAGAAAATCAAAAAGTTGATCCGGGGATGTTATTAGCAAGATTACCTCGAGGAGCCATTAAGACTAAGGATATTACCGGGGGGCTACCTAGGGTTGCTGAATTAGTTGAAGCTCGTAAGCCTGAAGACGCTGCAGATATTGCAAAGATTGATGGTGTTGTAGACTTTAAAGGAATTCAGAAAAATAAACGTATTCTTGTTGTCCGTGACGAAATCACAGGAATGGAAGAAGAACACCTGATTCCGTTGACCAAACACTTAATTGTTCAACGTGGAGATCATGTAATGAAAGGACAGCAGCTAACAGATGGCTTGGTTGTTCCACATGAGATCCTAGAAATTTGCGGTGTGCGCGAATTGCAGAAATATTTAGTGAATGAGGTTCAAGAAGTTTATCGTCTACAAGGTGTGGACATTAATGATAAGCATGTGGAAATCATTGTTCGTCAAATGTTGCAGAAGGTTCGCATTACTGACCCAGGTGATACTACTTTACTCTTCGGGGAAGAAGTGAATAAAAAAGAATTCTACGAAGAAAATAAACGTACTGAAGAGGAAGGTGGAAAACCAGCACAAGCTGTTCCTGTATTATTGGGAATTACCAAAGCTTCCTTGGGTACAGAATCGTTTATTTCTGCCGCATCCTTCCAAGATACGACGCGGGTATTAACTGATGCAGCGTGTAGTAGTAAAACTGACTACCTATTAGGATTCAAAGAGAATGTCATTATGGGACACATGATTCCTGGAGGTACAGGGTTTGATACACATAAGCGCATTAAGCAGTACTTAGAAAAAGAACAAGAGGAACTTGTCTTTGACTTTGTAAGTGAGTCTGAATGCGCTTGTTAGCTAGGCTTTAATGATCAAAATAGGAGGTTAAGATTAGACCCATAACCTCCTTGATCGTAATATTTTTTTTTTGGTAGTCTCAGCAAAAGACGAATAGTGATAACAGGGTGCGTATGTCCAGTCAATTCGAGCAACTCAAACTCTTGAGCGTTCTTGTTTGTGACACTGGTGATCCAGAGTTAGTTAAGTCTTCAGAGTCTCAAGATGCAACGACAAATCCGTCTCTTATTCTCAAAGTTGCACAAGAACCAAAGTATCAAGAATTGCTAACAGAAGCTATTGCTTGGGGAATTCGACAGAATGGTGATGATGTTCAAACCCTCACTTTTGTTTTAGACAAAATACAAGTGAATTTTGGTCTAGAAATTCTAAAACACATTCCAGGTAGAGTTTCTTTAGAAATAGATGCTCGTCTTTCGTTTAATACAGAAGCTATGGTACAACGAGCTATTTTCTTAAGCGAGTTGTTTGCTGCCTCTGGAGGAGATAAAAAGCGTCTTTTAGTTAAGATTCCCGGTACTTGGGAGGGGATACAAGCAGTAGAATTATTAGAGAAACAAGGTATTGCTTGTAATGTCACCCTGATCTTTAATTTAATTCAAGCTATCGCTGCTGCAAAAGCAAAAGCCACTTTAATTTCGCCATTTGTTGGGCGCATTTATGATTGGTGGATAGCAGCTTATGGAGACGATGGGTACTCTATAGATGCAGATCCTGGTGTAGCTTCTGTATCGAATATCTATACATATTATAAGAAGTTTGATATCACTACACAAATTATGGCTGCTTCTTTTCGTTCTAAAGAACAGGTGTTAGCTTTAGCTGGATGTGATTTATTAACAGTTTCTCCTAAACTGTTAGACGAACTCAAGAAGGATCAGTCTCCAGTCGAAAGAAAGTTAGACCCAGCCGAAGCTAAGAAACTCGATGTTCAGCCTGTTGAATTAACAGAAAGCATATTCCGTTTCTTAATGAATGAAGACGCTATGGCTACCGAGAAACTCGCTGAGGGAATCCGTATATTTTCTGGTGATACCCAGATTCTTGAAGCCGCTGTTACAGAATTTATTAAGCAAATAGCTGCACAAGATGTGTAAGAAAAACTGCCTTAAAGTTTTAATAATACTGTAAGGCAAATTAAAGAAGATAAGATGAACCATAACTCGTTACTTGTTTTTTCCTGTCCCTGCTGTTGCGAAGGAGAAGTTTCTTTTTCGGTATTTAGCTTGGAGGAAGTCCTAGCCTGTAGTTGTTGTTCTTCTACATATACTTTCGACCCAGCAATGCGTAACTCTATTCGTCAATTCGCTGCGTTATGTCTAAGGATATACGAGGCCTCTCCTATACTAGGAAATGCCGCAGTTTCTGTATCCGTGAAAGATCAGGCTGTAGAAATACCTTTCCAGCTACTCTTTTCTAGATTCCCCGTCGTGTTTAATTTAACTCTTGAAGGAAAACAGATAGCAGTTCGTTTTATTTTTGATGCTCTCAAAAGGGAAGTTTTACATAAAGAAAGGGCATCTTTAGTCTAAATAGTTTTGAAACCTTATCCTATCTCTTCTTGTAAGGCTTTGAGCGCTTCTCTAAGGATCATATCCCCAGAAGTAGCTTCTTTTTCTGAAAGCCTAAAGGAAGACACCGTCTTTAAGAAAATCAAAGATACATTGGGGTAGTCATCCAAGGTAGCTGTGCTTGTAAAAATATAAGCCTTGTGGTTGATGACCGCAACGCCTTGAAGACAAAAGACTTTGCCCCACGAAGAATTCTTTTCTGTTTTGATAATGGTGAATTCTCCATTAAGAGATTGAATATGAGTGAATACAGAAGATTCTAGTGTCATGTCATTGGCTTTGTGATAAGCCAGTATCTCTTCAATGTATTCAGGTTGATTCTTCGATATAATTTCTTGAGAAATATTGATCGTGGGGGTTAAAGAGCCCGTCCCTTGGCCAATAAATACGACATCCAGTTTTTCAGGAAGTTGTGTTTTATCATTTATGCACTGCCAGTTACTCGGGATGCGAATAGTATATTCATCTGTAGAATAAGTAACCCAAGAAACTAAGGGTTTTTCTTTTGTTTGTTGTGTTGTTCTTCGACTTTTATGCGCTCTTTTTGTAACGTTGCGGGAAGCCGTTGCCTTAGAAATACCAGATTGTGATTTTTTCAATGCTCTTCGTTGAGAAACGCTCGAGGGATGTCTTTGGGCCGGTTTTGCTGTACTTTGTGTTTGAGGATTTGCACTCATTGTAAGAGACAAACTAGTAAACAGAAAAGAAACAAGAGCATGAAGTTTCATAGAAATCTTTTATTTAAATGATCAAATGCTATAATCTGTTGGGTTAGTTGGATCATAATCGAATTTTTTTTTAAGATAAACTCTGTTTTCTTAACGGTAGCAATGATATGGCAGATCTCGGTGCAGAAGATAAATTAAAGCAAATCTGCGATGCTCTACGAATAGAAACTTTAAAGCCTGCTGAAGATGAAGCAGACGCTATTGTGCGTAATGCAAAGGAACAGGCAAAAAGGATAATAGACGAGGCTCAAGAAGAAGCTAGTCGCATTATTACTTCGGCTACAGAAGAAGCTGATCACAAACTAAAACAAGGAGAATCTGCTTTAGCGCAAGCAGGCAAGCGTTCCTTGGAAAGTTTAAAACAAGCTGTAGAAAATAAAGTTTTTAAAGAGTCCTTGGCGGAGTGGCTAGAGAATACTTTAGCTGATCCAGAGGTGTCTGCTAAACTTGTTGCAGCGTTGATACAGGCTATAGAAGACAAAGGCATTTCCGGGGATCTTACAGCCTATATCGGTAAACACGTGGCAACAAGAGCCGTGAATGAATTCCTAGGGAAAACCGTTTTGGCGAAACTTAAAGGTAAAGGAGTCGCCATCGGGAAGTTTGTCGGTGGTGTTCAATTAAGAGTGGAAGATAAGAACTGGGTTTTAGATCTTAGTTCAGATACCTTGCTTGATCTTTTGATGCGTTATTTGCAAAAAGATTTTCGTGAAATGATATTTCAGGGTTCCTAGTTTTTTCTCATACATAGGATCCTAACCAATTTTAGAGTTATTGCCATGACTCAATACTATTTTTTATCGTCGTTTTTTCTTCCTCAGCTTCCTGAGTCTCGCCCTGTTTATTCTTTTGATGATCTTGATGCTCTTCTACATTTAAACTTATCCAAAGAAGATCTAGGATACTATGTTATCTTAAAACGCTTCTTTGATTTTGAAAATTTTGCGTTTTTCTGGTCAGGAAAGCCATTGCCTCATTCTTATGGTGTAGTCACACAAGAGAATGTCGAAAGTATGGTCAATCTCCAACAATGGTCTGATGATTGTGAATTTGAGGATTTCTTTAAGGATTTCTTGTTGCAATATAAGACTTCTCAAGAACGTGTTGAGAACTTTTCCTCATTAGTTAGGGAATTTCTATCTTATTATCAACAGAGTTCTTCTGAGTTTCTTCATACGTATTTTACTTTTAAGCAAAACCTACGTGTGATTTTAGCTGGCTTTCGTTCCCGGGTGATGAAGCTTGATGTTTCTTATGTATTAAGGGATGAAGATAGTTCCAATCCTGTCGTGCTTCAAGTGTTGATGCAAAAAGATGCACCTAATTATGAATTACCCGAAGAATTCTCAGATTTGAGTGATGTGTTACAAGACTATGGACGTTTACCTCATACATTGAATCGTACATTATCTTTGTACGAATTTCATAAGATTGAAGAGATGTACCGAGACAAATATTTTGATACAAATGCAGTTTTGGCAAGGGTGACTGCGTATTTATTTGCTATTCGCAATAGCATGGTAGATTTAGAGAAAGGCAAAAACATTATTAATTCTATGGAAAAGGCAATCACATGGTAACAACTTCGGGACAAACGACTCAGGGATATGTTATAGAGGCCTATGGCAATTTATTGCGTGTACGTTTTGATGGACACGTGCGCCAAGGGGAAGTTGCTTACGTTAATGTCAATGACGCGTGGTTAAAGGCTGAAGTTATTGAGGTTGTTGGTCAAGAGGTTAAGATCCAAGTCTTTGAAGACACGCAAGATGTTTGTCGAGGAGCTTTGGTTACTTTCTCTGGACACTTGCTAGAAGCGGAATTAGGGCCAGGATTATTACAAGAGATTTTTGACGGATTGCAAAATCGTCTGCAGGTGTTGGCAGAGAGCAGCTTTTTCTTAAAAAGAGGAGAATATGTCAATGCTCTTTGTAAGAACACATTGTGGGAATACACTCCCAAAGCTGTTGTTGGAGATGTTCTTGTTCGTGGAGATGCTCTAGGGGTGGTTAAAGAAGGGTACTTTAATCATAAAATTATGGTGCCATTTTCTTGTTTCAAAGAGGTAACGATTACCTGGGTGATCTCAGAAGGTGAATATAGTGTTGACACCGTAGTTGCTAAAGCTCGAGATGCTGATGGTCAAGAATATAGCTTTACTATGGTTCAGAAATGGCCGATTAAGCAAGCCTTCATCCAAGGAGATAAAGTTCCTTGCCATGAAATTATGGACGTGGGTGTCAGGATTTTAGATACCCAAGTTCCTGTATTGAAAGGAGGAACATTCTGTACTCCTGGTCCTTTTGGCGCAGGGAAAACGGTTCTGCAACACCATTTATCTAAATATGCGGCTGTGGATATTGTGATTCTCTGTGCTTGTGGAGAGCGTGCCGGTGAGGTGGTCGAGGTATTGCAAGAATTTCCTCATCTTACAGATCCACATACTGGAAAATCTTTAATGCATAGGACGTGCATTATCTGTAATACATCCTCCATGCCTGTGGCTGCTAGGGAATCCTCTATCTACTTAGGTATTACTATAGCTGAATATTATAGGCAAATGGGTCTGCACGTGCTTTTACTCGCAGATTCAACATCACGATGGGCTCAAGCTTTAAGAGAAATTTCTGGAAGATTAGAAGAAATCCCTGGGGAAGAGGCTTTCCCAGCCTATCTGGCATCGAGAATAGCAGCATTTTACGAACGTGGTGGTGCTGTCCGTATGAAAGATGGTTCTGAAGGCTCCTTAACGATATGTGGAGCTGTATCTCCTGCTGGAGGGAATTTTGAAGAACCTGTAACTCAGGCGACTTTATCAGTAGTGGGTGCCTTTTGTGGTCTTTCTAAGGCTCGTGCTGATGCGAGACGTTATCCTTCAATTGACCCGATGATTTCATGGTCAAAATACTTAGACCAAGTTGGAGAGATACTAGAAGATAAGGTTCAAGGGTGGGGAGAAGCAGTAAAAAAAGCTAATTACTTTCTTCGTGAAGGCTCTGAAATTGGCAAACGCATGGAAGTGGTTGGGGAAGAAGGGATCCCCATGGAGGATATGGAAATCTACTTAAAATCTGAGTTATACGATTTCTGCTACCTTCAACAAAATGCTTTTGATCCCGTGGATTGTTATTGCCCTTTTGATCGGCAAATTGAGTTATTTGCATTAATGAGTCGTATTTTTGATGCGAGATTTAATTTCGATAGTCCCGACAATGCGAGAAGTTTCTTCCTGGAATTGCAAAGTAAAATCAAAACCTTAAATGGACAGAAGTTCCTTTCTGATGAATATAAGGAAGGGATGGAAGTAGTTCTTAGGTTGTTAGAGACGAAGATGGTACAAACAGCGTAAAAGGTTATGCAGACAATATATACAAAAATTACCGATATCAAAGGAAACTTGATAACCGTAGAAGCTGAGGGAGCACGTTTAGGCGAATTAGCAGAAATAGAACGAGTCGATGGAAGATCTTCGTATGCCTCGGTTTTGCGTTTCGATGCTAAGAAAGTGACTCTACAAGTCTTTGGAGGGACTTCTGGATTATCAACAGGAGACCGCGTGGTGTTTTTAGGACGTTCTATGGAGGTTACTTATGGAGAATCTCTAATAGGTAGACGTTTGAACGGGGTAGGTAAACCTATTGACGGTGAGGGAGAGTGTTTTGGCGATCCGATTGAAATATCAACGCCTACATTCAATCCTGTGTGTCGTGTTGTTCCTAGAGATATGGTACGCACCAATATTCCTATGATTGATGTATTCAATTGTTTAGTGAAATCACAAAAAATTCCTATTTTCTCGTCTTCAGGTGAGAAGCACAATGCCTTATTGATGCGTATAGCGGCACAAACAGATGCGGATATCGTCATTATTGGAGGCATGGGGTTAACCTTTGTTGATTATAGCTTTTTTGTTGAGGAGTCGAAGAGGTTAGGCTTTGCTGATAAAAGTGTAATGTTTATTCATAAGGCTGTAGATGCACCTGTAGAATGTGTATTGATTCCTGATATGGCCTTAGCATGTGCTGAAAAATTTGCTGTAGATCAAAATAAAAATGTTTTGGTCTTACTTACAGATATGACGGCATTTGCAGATGCTTTAAAAGAAATCGCTATTACCATGGACCAAATTCCTGCAAACCGTGGGTATCCTGGGTCTTTGTACTCTGATCTTGCTTTACGCTATGAAAAGGCTGTGGATATAGCTCAGGGGGGATCGATTACGTTAATTAGTGTGACTACTATGCCCGGTGATGATATTACTCATCCTGTTCCTGACAATACAGGATTCATTACAGAAGGGCAGTTTGACCTCAAAAATAATTGTATTGATCCTTTTGGTTCTTTGTCGCGTTTGAAACAATTGGTGATTGGTAAGGTAACCAGAGAAGATCATGGAGATCTAGCAAATGCATTAATACGGCTGTATGCCGATTCTAGAAAAGCTAATGAAAGAATGTCCATGGGCTTTAAGTTATCCAATTGGGATAAAAAGTTATTGGCATTTGCAGAGCTTTTTGAAACACGATTAATGAGTTTAGAAGTAAATATTCCTTTAGAAGAAGCTTTGGATATTGGTTGGAAAATTCTTGCTCAAAGTTTCCATTCCGAAGAAGTAGGAATAAAGGAACAGTTGATCAATAAGTATTGGCCTAAGTCATGTCTTCACAGGTAAAGTTAACAAAGAACGCCTATCGTTTAGAAAAGGTAAAACTTTCTCGTCTAGAAACATATTTACCCACGCTAAAATTAAAGAAAGCCTTGTTACAAGTAGAAGTAACCAATGCTATTCGAGAGGCCAGTGAATGTATACAAGCATATGAAGAATCTAGAGAAAGCATATATGCCTTTGCTGAGCTCTATAGTGTCCCTCTCTATGTTGATGCTATAGTCAATAGCTTTAAGATCGAGAGAGTTGAAAAAGAATATGAAAACGTCACAGGAGTCGAAGTTCCTGTAATAAAGAACATCGTTTTAACAGAATCTTCTTATTCTGTTTTAGATACCCCGATTTGGGTAGACACTCTTGTCGCTTACTCTAGAGAGTTTGTAGTTAATAAAGTGCGCTCTGAAGTGGCTGTGGAAAAGCAAAGAATTTTAGAGGACGAGTTAAGAAATGTCTCTATTCGTGTAAATCTTTTCGAGAAAAAGCTGATTCCAGAGACAACACGTATGATTAAGAAAATCGCCATTTTCTTGAGTGATCGTAGTATTACAGATGTTGGCCAAGTCAAGATGGCTAAGAAAAAGATACAGCAGCGTAAGGAGGAATCCGAATGCGCGTAAATGTAGATAAGTATCTTTTTATTGGGAGAAATAGCTCGGAATTTCTTACTGCTTGCAGAGAACTCGGAGTTGTCGAGTTTATTTCCGATAAGAGATTCGTGACTTCAGAAAAAATGCGGCGTTTTTCTGAATGTTTGAAGATTCTAAACAGTTTGAAAAGAGAATATCCTGCATCTGATTTGTCATTGTCAAAATCTGAGGACTTAACCGTAGAACAGATATTAGATGAGGTATTTGCTCTACACCAAGAAATCCTGGCTTTCACGGAAACGACAAAAGCTTTAAGGAAAGAGATCCTTAGAGTGAAACCTCTAGGTGCATTTTCTTCTAGTGATATTGCGGAATTTACAAAAAAAACAGGATTAACCCTAAGGTTTTTCTATCGAAAACATGTTGATGGACAAGAGCTAGAAGTTGATCAATCGAATGTTTTCTACTTATCTACGGCGTATAATTTCGATTATTACGCTGTCATTGGTGTTGTGGGCCTATCCAAGGACCAATTTACAGAGATTGATGCCCCACACTCTATTAATGAGCTGCAATCGCAAGAAGCTGTCCTTTTACGAACGATCCACCATAAAAAATCAAGAATCTGCGAGCTTTATGCTTATCGTCAGGATATTCTTGAAGGACTGTGTAATTATACTAATGATCAGCAACTCAAGCATGCCGAAGGAAGTGTTGAAGAGCTTTTTGATGGTAGGATGTTCTCTATTTCGGGATGGGTAATCTCTGATCGCATCACAGAATTAGAAAAACTTTGCGACGAATTTGATGTTTGCCTATACAAGGTCGCTGCAAATCCAGATGAGATTGTTCCTACCTATTTAGAAAATAGGGGTTTGGGACGCATTGGGGAAGATCTAGTGAATATTTATGATACACCAGCATCTTCAGATAAAGATCCTTCGCTATGGGTATTTATCTCCTTTTTCTTCTTCTTCTCTATGATTGTCAATGATGGTGGTTACGGTCTTGTTTTCCTAGCCACCTCGTTGTTCATAACATTTAAAGCACGTCGTGCACTTAAAGGTTCCAAGCCATTAGCACGTTTCCTGAAGATGTTTTCTATTTTAGGATTAGGATGTATTTGTTGGGGATTTGCTACCACGTCCTTTTTTGGCATTTCTGTCAGTCCTTCAAATCCTTTGCGAGAGTTCTCTCTTACGCATGTATTGGCATTGAAAAAGGCAGAATATTATCTAGAAAAGCATCCTAAAGGATATAAAGAGTTAGTGAATGAATATCCTCTATTGAAAGATAAGCATACGCCAAAAGAGTTTCTCCTCGCTACTGAAGTTGCTAATGGCGATGCAGGTAAACGCGCTATTGTCTATGATAAGTTTACAGACAATATCCTCATGGAATTAGCTTTATTTGTCGGAGTGATTCATATGGCTCTGGGCATGTTGCGTTATATACGTCAGCGCTATTCAGGGCTTGGATGGATCATTTTTATGTGCGGTGCCTATCTGTATATCCCTTTATATTTGCAGTCTGTATCTTTAATTCATTACCTATTCCATGTCCCTTATGATTTGGGAGGCATTTTAGGTTATTATGGCATATTTGTAGGTATCGGTCTTGCAGTCTCTGGTGCGGTGTTACAACGTGGTGTTGGCGGTATCGATGAGATTACAGCGATTATTCAGGTATTCTCAGATGTTTTATCTTATTTGCGTATATACGCATTAGGCTTGGCCGGTGCCATGGTAGGAACAACGATAGTACAGATTAGTCATCGGTTTTCTCCTGCTATAGCCTTCGTGATTATTCTGTTTGGGCATTCCGTGAACATAGCACTTTCTATTATGGGGGGAGTGATTCACGGTCTAAGATTAAACTTTATTGAGTGGTATCACTATAGTTTTGATGGAGGAGGAAAGCTCCTACATCCCTTAAAGAAAGTAATATGCCATAAGGTTGCGGATTCCTAGGGATAGATTTAGGTAATAATTCTGTGGTTTGGTAGAATTCGAGACCTTTGGAAAGATGAAGTTATAAGCAAGACAATTCAAGAATATATTCTCGAGTTTTTTTGCAGTATTATTATGAGGTATAGAGGTACATAATGATTGATTTATCGGTTGTTGGTCCTGTTTTTGCCATGGGCTTAGCAATGATAGGCAGTGCCCTGGGTTGTGGTATGGCAGGGGTGGCTTCGCATGCTGTGATGTCTCGAATTGATGAGGGACATGGAAAAATTATAGGCTTATCTGCAATGCCTTCTTCGCAATCCATCTATGGATTGATTTTTATGCTTTTGCTTAGAGATGGTATAAAAGATGGTAAAGTTAGTGCTATAGGCGGGATTGCTGTCGGGCTTTCTGTAGGGGTTGCCCTATTAATATCGGCTGTAATGCAGGGGAAATGTTGTGTAAGTGCTATCCAAGCTTATGCACGCTCTTCAGCTATTTATGGTAAATCTTTTGCATCTATTGGGATAGTTGAATCGTTTGCACTCTTTGCTTTTGTGTTTGCGTTACTCTTGTTCTAGACGCTTATGGATTCTCCTATTCTCTCTGGGGTCTATACTGTGTTTGTCTGGATGTTCGCAGCCGTGCCTGTCCTCATTCACGGAATTTATAGATAATGATTACACAGCTGCAGCACATCTGGGTATAGAACAAACCTGTCTACGTGAAACATTGGGCCAACAGGTTGTTGTTATCTGGAATTTACCTTATCGGATGCAGTATGTCCTTCCAGCGACTTTGCATCTTTGGGTTTACTATGGTGATGGGAAAATAGAAAAATTGACGTATGAGGTGCGTCAGCTTTCTGGTTACCGTATTTACTGTCTCAAGGGTGAGGATTTCAAAGAACGCCAGGGGATTGTTTCCTACAAGGTTTCTTTATCTAGTGGGGATAAGGAAATAGTCAGTAGACGACATCATCTTTGGATGGAAGTCATTTCCCTGGATGCTTCTTAGGCCGACGAATTTTAACATGACATCTAAAATATTATAGTAATTTGGATAAAGAATTATGGAAGAGGATGCATTTCCTAAAGCTTATGATCCTAAAGGATTAGAAGAGAAATTATATGCTTTTTGGGAAGAGTCGACAATGTTTACGGCACAAGCGGCAAGTGACAAGCCTCCCTATGCGATTATCATGCCTCCACCGAATGTTACCGGCATTTTGCATATGGGCCATGCCCTGGTAAACACTCTTCAAGATGTTCTTATTCGTTATAAGCGTATGTCAGGGTTTGAGGTGTGTTGGGTCCCGGGTACCGATCATGCCGGTATTGCCACTCAGACAGTCGTGGAAAGGCACTTATATTCCTCCTTAGGGAAGCGCCGTGTCGATTTCTCCAGAGAGGAATTTCTCGAGCATGTGTGGCAGTGGAAAGAAAAAAGTGAAGGCGTAATTCTTTCTCAATTACGTCAGTTAGGATGTTCTTGCGATTGGTCGCGCTTGCGTTTTACCATGGAACCTTTAGCCAATCGTGCTGTAAAAAAAGCGTTTAAAATACTTTTTGATAAAGGACATATTTATCGGGGGAATTATCTTGTTAACTGGGATCCTGTTCTACAGACAGCGCTTGCTGATGATGAAGTAGAGTATGAGGAAAAAGACGGTTGGCTGTACTACATCCGTTATCGCGTAGTGGGTAGTTCTGAACACATTGTCGTAGCAACTACACGTCCTGAAACATTGTTAGGCGATACAGCGATTGCTATTTCTCCTGATGACGAGCGTTACAGCCATCTATTAGGAGCCAAGGTGCATTTACCTTTTGTTGATCGCGAGATTCCTATTATTGCAGATATGTCTGTAGATCCTTTATTCGGTACTGGAGCTGTAAAGATTACGCCTGCTCACGATAAAGATGACTATCGTACCGGAATGCATCATAACCTTCCTATGATAAATATTCTCACCCCTACCGGAGAAATTAACGAGAATGGAGGCATATTCGCAGGCTTAAGTAAAGAAAAAGCTCGTGAAAGTATCATTACTGCTTTAGAGACCCTTGGGTTATTTGTTAAGAAAGAACCCTATAAGCTTAGAGTAGGAGTCTCGTATCGTTCAGGCGCAGTTATAGAGCCCTATTTATCGAAACAATGGTTTGTTTCTGTAGATAGCTTCCGTGACTCATTACGAGAGTTTGTAGCGAGTGATGCAATAAAGATTTTCCCTCCAGAATTTACAAAAAATTATCTCACTTGGGTGAATAACCTCCGAGATTGGTGCATTAGCCGGCAATTGTGGTGGGGACATCGTATCCCTGTATGGTATCACAAAAGCGATGCCCATCGTATGTTATGCTACGACGGTGAAGGGATTCCTGAAGAGGTAGCTAAAGATCCTGAATCTTGGGAGCAAGATCCTGATGTATTAGATACTTGGTTTTCTTCTGGATTGTGGCCATTAACCTGTTTAGGTTGGCCCGATTCCGAATGCGGAGATTTAGAAAAATTTTATCCCACAGCAGTTCTAGTTACCGGGCATGATATTCTATTTTTCTGGGTGACGCGCATGGTCTTGCTTTGCAGTGCTATGGTTGGCAAAAAGCCTTTTAGTGATGTTTTTTTACACGGCTTAATTTTTGGAAAATCGTACAAGCGTTATAACGATCTGGGAGAATGGACATACATTACAGGAGAAGAAAAATACGCTTATGATATGGGGAAAGCTCTTCCTAAAGGGGTTATAGCAAAATGGGAAAAGCTCTCTAAGTCTAAAGGTAATGTGATTGATCCTTTGGAGATGATCGCTAAGTATGGTGCCGATGCCGTGCGTATGGCGTTGTGTTCATGCGCGAATCGTGGTGAGCAAATCGATCTTGATTATCGTTTATTTGAAGAATATAAGAACTTCGCGAATAAAATATGGAATGGCGCAAGATTTATCTTCAGTCATATTTCTAATTTGACAAGTCAGGATCTTGCTCGTGGTATAGATACGACCCTGTTAGGATTAGAAGATTATTATATTCTTGATGGGTTCAATCGTTTGTTAAAAGAGTTGCACTCTGCATATCAAAATTACGCATTTGATAAGATAACCACGATGGCTTATGAATTCTTCAGGAATAATTTTTGTTCCACATATATAGAGATTATCAAGCCTACTTTATACGGTAAGCAGAGAAGCAAGGAAGATCAACTAACCAAACAGAAGTTGTTAGCTGTTTTACTAGTCAATATTTTAGGTGTTTTACATCCTATAGCACCTTTTGTTACTGAAACACTATTTTTAAAGTTAAAAGAAGTTATAGGAGAAATTAAGGAAGAATGTTCTGACGCTATTACAGCACATGCTTTAGCTATGTTGCGCGCAGATTCTTATGTAGTAGCTCCTTATCCTCAGTCTATAGACATCGTTATTCCTGAGCATCTTCATGAATCTTTTGCTCTTGCAGAAAGGCTCGTGTACACAGTTAGGAATATTCGTGGGGAAATGCAATTAGATTCTAGGGCTTCTTTAGAGGTGTTTGTTATTTGCCCTGAAGGAGTCTCTATAGAGACTTATGTCCCTATGGTGTGCGCTCTCGGAGGTATATCTTCTATAGAAAATCTTACAGAAGAACCTAAAGATCGTATATATAGCTTGGGAGTAGTTGAGGGTATTCGTCTTGGGGTATTTGTTCCCGTAGAACACATTGCTAAAGAAAAAACACGCCTAGAAAAAGAGAAAACACGTTTGGAGAATGCTATCGAAAGTGCCTCACGTTTATTGAGTAGTGAGAGTTTCCGTGCGAAAGCTAATCCAGATCTTGTATGTGCTAAGGAAGAAGCTTTAAAAAATAATCGTATCGAATTACAAAGTATTCTTGATAAGCTAGCATCGTTTTCTTAGAACTAAAGGACTAAGCACTTTTGCAGCATTACGATATTATCAGAATGATTGGTAAAGGGGGAATGGGTGAGGTTTATTTAGCCTATGATCCTATATGTTCGCGTAAGGTTGCACTTAAAAGAATTCGCGAAGATCTTTCTGATAATGAGTTATTAAAGAAGCGTTTTCTTAGGGAAGCTAAAATTGCTGCGGATCTTGTCCATCCCGGGGTTGTTCCTGTTTTTACTATTTGTAGTGATAGTGACCTTGTTTACTATACTATGCCTTATATAGAAGGTTATACTCTTAAGAGTTTGCTCAAGAGCGTTTGGCAATGCGATTCTCTCCCTAAGGATCTTGCGGAACAGACGTCGGTAGGGACCTTTCTTTCTATCTTTCATAAAATTTGTTCCACTATAGAATATGTGCACTCTCGAGGGATCCTCCATAGAGATCTTAAACCTGACAATATTTTACTCGGGCTATTTAGTGAGGTTGTAATTTTAGATTGGGGAGCAGCCCTATCGAAGGAAATGAAAGAAGATGTTCTTTTAGATCTCGATATTCCCATGCCGGGATCGATGTTTTCCAATATGACTGTGCCAGGGAAGATTGTCGGTACCCCGGATTATATGGCTCCTGAACGTCTGCGAGGAGCCCCAGCTTCAGAAAGTACGGATATCTATGCTTTAGGGGTCATTCTTTATCAGATGTTGACGCTATCCTTCCCTTACCGTAATAAAAAAGGGAAAAAAATTCATGTTCCCAACCACATTATTTCTCCTGAGGAAGTCGCCCCTCATCGAGAAATTCCTTCTTTTCTTTCCCAAGTGGTTATGCGGGCTTTAGCGACAGACCCTAAAGAGCGCTATACATCTGTACAGGCATTAAAAGCGGATATAGAACAGCATTTACAAGGTAGCCCGCAATGGACGCCTAAGATAGCCCTACATACTCAAGACGCAGAATGTTGGAAATTCCATGAATCTATTTTACTATCTAAATACTTCCCTATGTTGGAGGTGTCCCCAGCATTATGGTATAGCTTGGCGATTTCTAAGATAGAAAGCTTTTCTGAAGTGCGTTTGGAATATACGTTATTACGCAAAGGATTAGAAGGGGGATTTGGAATTTTATTGCCTCCTTCTGAAAACGTAGATCATGGGGATTTCTACCGAGGTTATGGTTTCTGGTTACATATTAAGAAGAATGTCCTTTCCGTTTCTTTAGTGAGAAATGGCTTAGAGATACAGAAAACCTCGGGAAATATAGATGTAAATCAAGAGAAGTTTTTTATCGCTTTTGAAAAGCAAAATCATCGGTTATCTTTGAATATTGATCATACAGTCTGGATGATTCATATGGATTATCTTCCCGGACGTGGAGGACGTATTGGGGTGATCATTCAAGATATCACCGATGTTTGTGGAAATATCGTTGTTTTAGAAAGTAGCGGAGCACTTCACGTCAGTTGTTTAGCAGTTCCTGATGCCTTTCTTAATGAGAAGCTTTATGATCGTGCTATTACGTTTTACCGCAGGATAGTCGAATCTTTCCCTGGTCGTAAGGAGGGATACGAAGCACAATTTCGTATAGGCATTGCCGTATTGGAAAAAGCTGCTGAAGAAGGTGATCAAGAAGGATTCTCCCAAGCACTTAGAGAGTTTTCTGTTTTACATGATAGTGTTGCAGCACCATTAGAATATCTCGGCAAAGCTTTAGTATACCAACGACTAGAAGAGTATAACGAAGAGGTAAAAAGCCTATTATTAGCATTGAAGCGTTATGGTCAGCGTCCAGAAATTTCTCGAGTTCGTGATCATGTAGTCGATCGTTTGCATGAAGCTTTATACAGTAATCATCGCGTCTCCTTGGTGTTTATGCTGCTGGCTCTTCATGTCGCTCCTGAATCTATAAATTCCTCAGAAGAAGAGCATTTCTTGAAAAATCTACAAGGGAAAATTCACGATACCTTGTTTTGTAGTTTGGATATTTCCCCTATAGATTTCCGTTCATCGAAAATGGAATTGCTATTGAGCTATTGGTCAGGATTTACCCTCTTTCTCCCAGGCTTATTTCAAAGATCTTGGGATTTAAAAGATTACCGTGCTCTTGCAGATATTTTTTATACCGCAGCTGATTTAGGAGAGCGAGAGTTTATCGATGTCTATGGGAACACTTTGCGCGAGAATATCCAGGCAACAACATTTACTGAAGATATCGTGGAAATTTTCCCTCATCAGCTTATACATTTCCTTTCAGCGTTAGACGCCATTTTCCTTCATGCACCTGTAGAAAAGATTTTTTCTGATGTCGACATCTTAGATCCTGTTTTGATTATTTACTTGTTCGATTTATTTGCTAAAGACGTTTTAATTCATGGCAAAGGTGAGCAGATCCTTGATGCTATCCAGGTACTAGAAACCTATGTTTCCCCTCAGCAGCGGCACACCTATCTTTTGCCTTATGAAATCCTGGCCTACCTTTGGATGAAAGAGGGGAAAAAAGTACACGAGCTCTTATCTGCTCATTATGATGAGTCGTTCTGGATAGAGGACAGTCATTGGGCTTTCGTTCTTTATGGTTATTGGTTAGCTCTCACCGAAGAGAGCTCTTTAGCTTATTTACATCTTTCGGGATGTAGAGAAGATCATGTAGCTCCCAGAGCATTAATAGGATTGTTTTGTAGTCCTTTGGGAATTTGTGAAAACCAATGGAGTTATCAAGAAAGAAGAAACTTACTCTTGCAAAAGTTTATCTTTTTCCATTGTTTAGGAGATGATGTGGAGCGTGACAACTGTCGCGTTGCCTATGATCTTCTTGTGAAAGAGCGTCTTTTATAACCCACACATGTATGTTTTCAATATAGAGGATTCTGAAGCTAAGATATCTTTTGGTCTTCCTGCAAAAAGCAGTTTCCCTCCATATTTCCCGGAACCAGGCCCCAACTCTATGATATAATCTGCTTGTTTTAGCAAATACACATCAAGATCAACGTAAATAACTGAATGCCCTTGAGATACCAGGGTACGGAAGAGTTTTTGTAGTTGGGATTTCTGATTTCTATCTAAGGAAGCCGCTATCTCATCGAGCAGAAATAATGTGGGTTCTTTTGGAGGTAAGTAGAGGAACTTCGCTATTTTCACAGCGATCTTTTCACTAAGCGATAGGGAAGAGAGGTTTTGACCTAAAGGTAAATAGCCCAGTCCTGCGTGTATAAGCGCTTGTAAAGGAGCTTGGATCCTTTGAAGAAAAGGAAAGAGTATCGGGAGTTCTTCAATAGGGGTTTGTAGTAATTTTCCAAAGTGCTTCCCTTCATAAACAGCTTCTTGAGCTAGGGGTTGGATCCGGTATCCTGAACACGTCGGACATACACGTTTCTCCAAGGCATAGAAAGCTCTGTCGATGAGATGGTAACCTAATCCTAAACAATCTACACACTGCCCTTGCTTAGTATTTGTACTGAACATACTTGCTGTGATGTTTAAGGCTTTAGCCTGCGTGAGCGATGCATAGAAGTTTCTTAAACTTGGAGCAATATCGAAATACGTACTGATATCCGAACGTTGGGAAGAAGAAAGAGGATGAGAATCTAAAAATATGACATTAGAAAATAGCGCATCACCATTGTGTATAAGCTTTTGAGCTTGTTGATAAAAGCCTTCAGTTAGCAATGAGGTCTTTCCAGATCCTGATACACCAGCAATGGCAACCAGGCTGCGGAGAGGAGCTTGTACACTGAGGTCAGTGATGTTATGCACCGTGAGGCGCACATCTAAAGTATGTTTAAAGGGAGTTTGAGGATATTCCTCATTGTCCAGAGATACGGATCTAGCAGTTGTGAGGTACCCTCCCTGAGGCCCGGATCCTGGTCCTAAATGAATTGTATGCTCCGCGTAATGCTGTAATATATGGCTACGATCAGTAGCAATAACGGTATTGTTGTTAGCAATGAGCTCTTTAATCAGTTGTATGAGAGTGGGAACATCCTTAGGATGGAGCCCAGATAAAGGATCTTCGAGAAGATAAATAATATCAGTAAGATTTGTAGAGATTTTCTTTGCTAAGTGTAGGCGATAATACTCACCATCGCTGAGAGTATTTTGTTGTTGTCCTAAGGTAATGTAGCTTAAACCTACCTTATCAATGAACGTTAAACGATTGTGTAAATCTTGTATAATCGGCTGAGCTTGATCATCATGAAGAGTTTTTAAGAAGTCTTTCAGAAAATGGGTGTCTTGTTGGTAGATATCTACAATGGAGGTGTTTCCTATGCGTACATGTTGAGCGTATGTGTGGATTCCCCATCCGGAGCATGTTGGGCAGACGTCTTGGATGAGCAAAGGTTGTAAAAGAGGACATAAGGGAACGCGGTTACCATGGTCAAGAAGGATTCTTTCTAATCCTGGATGTCTGCGAGTTCCTTTAAATAAGCGTTCTTGAGTGTGCATATCAAGATTTTTGATGGGCGTGGCTTTGGCAATTTTGAGTTCTTGAATCAGATCAAGAACAGGTTGTATGGGGTGCTCAGGGAAGAAGAGTTCAAAGAGAGCTATAGGAGAGTAATTGAGAATTTTCTCTTTATGATCCATTAAAGAGAGTTTTAAAATGGTCCCGGATCCATGACATTGTTGACATTGCCCTTCAGTATGCTCCCGAGATAACAGCTTGCGTGTAACATTGGGGTAGCTATTTCCTAAAGAATCTTGCCAGCCTAGATTACAGGTTAGTGAATGCACAATTCCCTGATGATTATGAATATGTAATTTTGGAGTGGGAGATAAGGAGAAAGCTAAAGTTAAAGAAGATAAAAGCGAAGCCTCATGGTTTTTGGAGATTTTTGTATGTTGGATAACGATAGCCGGATCTTCTAAAATCTCAGGGAGAGGTTCTTCAAGATCATAAACTTCCTTATTGGCAAATAATTTTAGATACCCTTCTTTTTTCTTTGCTTCTAAAGTAATAGAGAGGTCTTCATCTGAGGATATAGGCGCAGTGATTGTTACATAAGCATGCGGATATTCATGGAGAAGTTTCGCCACAAGAGTTTGTGGAGTGATTTTTTCTAAGAGAGTTCCTGATAATGGGCAGTGGGGTTTGCCTACAAGGGAAAAGAGTTTTTCAAGCCCGTCAGTAATGTCTAAAGCTGAAGCTAAGGAATGTCTGGAGTTTTTCTTTATTCCTGTTTTTCTGATGGCAATAACTGGAGATAATCCTCGAACACTTTCTACTTTGGGTAGAGGGGTCTTTTTAATAAGAGCTTCACGCACGTAATAAGGAAATAGTTCGGCATAAGCGATATTTCCTGAAGCATAAAGGATATCGAAAACTAAAGTATGCTTTCCTGATGCTGAAGGTCCAGAAATAGCGGTTAAGGCATTGCGAGGCAAAGTCACATCAATGTGTTTAAGATTGTGATGATAAGCATCTTTAACGGAAATATCTCTAAGAATGTGCGTATTTGGGCATGGTGTAGTACATGGAGGGAGCGCTGGGGTCTTTGTAAAATATGGTTGCAAAGCTTTTGCCGTAGGCGTGTCTAAGAGAATGAGCTCTTCAGGAGAACATGAGGCCAGGACATACCCACCGAGATTGCCTCCTTCAGGACCCAGTTCAATGACGTGATCTGCCGTTTTTACAATGTGCATATTATGTTCTATGATCACTACCGTATGTCCCTGGTGTGTAAGAGAAAACAACACTTGGATAAGAGCATGGATGTCATGAGTATGTAATCCTGTCGTCGGCTCATCAAGAATATAGAGGGTAGGTTTTTTAGAAGGAGAAAGAAGCTCATAGGTAAGCTTTAATCTCTGAATTTCCCCTCCTGATAAGCTAGATAAAGGTCGTCCTAAAGGAAGGTGATCAAGCCCTAGAGAACATAAGGCGTGTATCTTTTCATGAATATGGGGAGTAGTCATAAAGAATTTCTCCGCCTCATATGCTGTCATTTCTAAAATGTCCGCGATACTTTTCCTTTGATACTGTACCTCTAAAATTTGGGGTTGGAAACGTTTTCCATGACACAGAGGACAGGGAATGAGGGTATGATCGTCTACAGTTACCGCCCCTATGCCTTGGCATTCCGTACATGATCCTAACGGTAGGTTAAAACTAAAATGCCCTTTAGTTAATCCCAGCCGTTGACTTTTAGGTAGTTGGGAAAATAGCTCTCGCAGATCATCAAAAGCTTTAATATACGTTAGGGAAATCGAACGTTGCGAGCGGCCAGGAAGATCCCGAGTAATATGTACAACACGAGAAATCTCCCCTCCATCTATGCGTAGGTAAGGTTCTGGTTTTCCTTGTATAAGACGTTCCATAGCAGGAACTAACGTGTCGTTAATTAAAGACGATTTTCCAGATCCTGAAACACCCGTCACTGCGGTGATTCTTTCCAAGGGTAGGGAAATAGCCACGTCTTTTAAATTGTTGGTTGTTGCATGAGATAGGGAAAGAGTGGATGGTGTTTTAGCGCGTCTTTCGGGGATATCTATAGCGAGTTCGTTTCGTAAATATTTTGCTGTTAGAGAGTTGCTTTTGTTTAAAAATTCTTGAGGGGTGCCGTTAAATAGTACCTCACCTCCAAAAATCCCTGCCCGCGGACCAATATCAATAATACGATCTGCAAAAGAGATCATCTGTTCATCATGTTCTACAAGAAGAATGGAATTCCCTTGATTGCGTAGTTTTTGAATTACTTGTATGAGCTTATCTGTATCACGAGGATGGAGGCCTATGGAAGGTTCATCAAGAATATAGGTAATTCCTGATAACTCAGCACCAAGGTGCTTAGCAAGAGCCGTACGCTCTTGCTCTCCTCCGGATAGTGTTGCTAAGGCTCTATCTAAGGTAAGGTAGGAAAGACCCAACTGAATAAGTGTGGCAAGGCGATTGTTGAAACCTTCTAGTACCTCATGCACAGATTGTGATGATGGTGTTATAGAAGACGTCAAAGAGAACAACGCATCAAGAGGCATTTTCTGCAGTTCGATAAAAGTTTTTCCTTGCCAAGTGGCTGCAGATGCGTATTCTCCGATCCCTATTCCTTGACATTGAGGACACGGGACTGCCGAGGTCCCCTCAGGAACATATTTTGAAGGTTTCGCTCCATAGCGTACTTTTTCACCAATATCATTAAGAATGCCTCTCCACACTTTGTGGGTAAGGGATTTCTTCCCAAGTGCAGGATCAAAAAGGCGCACTGGAAGAACTAGGCATTTTTGCCCGTAGAGAAACGCGTCCTGGATATGCTCAGGGAGATTTTCCCACGGAGTATCTAAGCTGAAGTTTAACGTGTCCGCTAGAGATTGATAAAGGGCATGGTAAAAATACGTCGAGCAGTTTCCAGCAAGCTTACAACAGTTTTCTCGGATCGATAAATGATTTTGGATAAGAGAGGGGTCTTCAATGGTGATCAGAACTCCTGTTCCCTGGCACTTAAAACAACGATCTTCTAGGTTATGGGGAGAAAACAATTGTCGCGTTAATGGCGTATAAGTTTGTTGGGTTTCTGGTATATATACTTGGGTAGAAAAGGTCTCTTCTTGGGATCCGGTATGTATAGAGCAGCGCCCCTGACCTAGTTGCAGAGCTGCAAATAAGCTCACTTTCATTCTTGCATTGTTACTTTCATTTTTAATGAAAGCATCCACAACAATGTCGATAGGGTGATCAGTAGTCAGAGGCGACGATAACAAAGGATAGATGGATGAGATTTCATTATGCATGCGGATTTTAGTATATCCCTGCCTGACGCATTCTTGAATTGCTAAGCTACTTGTATCTGGTAAAGGAGCAAGTAGTGTGATTTGCGTGCCCTCAGGGATCTGGGCAAGTGTGGCAAGAATCTTTTCTTTGCTTTGTAGATGCAGTGGTTTGTTACTTACGGGATCTCTAGCCTCCCCGTCTAGGGAAAATAGCAACGCAAGGTGTTGGGAAAGTTCTGTAACACTGCCGATAGTAGCATGAGAGTGATAAGCAAAATGATTTTGCTTAACAGCAATCGTTGGAGATAAGCCTTGGATGCTTTCAACGGTAGGTTCAGGTAAAGAAGATAAATTCGTCGCAAAAAATGAAGGTAGCGTGGATAGATACCGTTTTCTTCCTGCGGCATACACAGTATCAAAAGCTAACGAAGATTTTCCAGATCCTGATACCCCTGTGAGTAGGACAATTTCTCCTGGTAGAAATTCTATGGAGATATTTTTCAGATTTCTCACGGTAATACCGGAAATACGAACGGGTAAACTGGGCATAGATCTCACAATAATTTTAGAAATAAGAAGAAATTTTCTACATGGATAATTATAACTACTTAATAGAAACTAGTTTGATTTACTTTTAACTTTATAGAAAGAAAAAAAATCCCAGCCTGCCTTTTACCTGATTAAAGGATAGGAAGGCGCGATATATTCTATAAAATTGTATTTAATTGGGTATTTCAACGTACAAATTAAGATCAAATCATGTATCGTGTCTTGAGTAGAGAAGAACGTTAGCTATAAGATAAAAAAAGTTTTTGATTGGTTTGATAAATTAGGGAAGTATGATCGCAAGAACGAAAATCATTTGTACTATAGGTCCAGCAACAAATACTCCGGAAATGCTCGAGAAGCTGTTAGACGCGGGTATGAACGTCGCCAGGTTAAATTTTAGTCATGGTACTCATGAAAGTCATGGTCAGACAATCAGTCTTCTTAAAGAGTTGCGAGAGAAAAAAGGAGCGCCTTTAGCGATTATGTTGGACACTAAAGGTCCAGAAATTCGTTTAGGCAAGATTCCCACGCCCATTCAGGTGTCACGAGGTCAGAAAATCACTTTATTAGAGAAAGAGATCGAGGGCTCTCTCGAAGGGGGAGTCACTTTACATCCTCAATGCGTATTCCCTTTTGTGCGTGAAGGTACTGATGTTTTGATCGACGATGGGTATCTCCAAGCTGTTGTCACTTCTGCTGGTAACGATTGGTTAGAGTTAGAATTTATTAATTCTGGAGAGCTGAAGTCTCATAAGTCTTTAAGTATCAGAGAAATTGATTTAGCTCTTCCTTTCATGACCGATAAGGATATCCATGATCTTAAATTTGGAGTCGATCAGGGGGTTGATGTTATTGCGGCTTCCTTTGTGCGCTGTGCTGAAGATATCGAGAGCATGCGCAAGTGCTTAGCAGATTGCGGGCGTGGGGATATGCCGATTATTGCGAAAATAGAAAATCGCCTAGGTGTAGAAAATTTCCCTCAGATTGCCAAAGTTGCGGATGGGATTATGATTGCCCGTGGGGATTTAGGAATCGAGCTGTCTGTTGTGGAACTTCCTAGTTTGCAAAAATTTATGGCGAAGATCTCTCGTGAAACAGGGCGTTTTTGTATTACTGCTACACAGATGCTAGAATCGATGATTCGCAATGTATTGCCAACGCGTGCGGAAGTTTCAGATATAGCAAACGCTATTTATGATGGGACATCTGCAGTGATGTTATCAGGAGAAACGGCTTCGGGTAGTCATCCTATAGCTGCTGTGAAAATTATGCGTTCTGTAATTCAAGAAACGGAAAAAAATCTCAACTATATGTCTTTCCTAGAGATTAATGATAGTGAGAGTGCTGTTAAGGTATCTCCTTATCTTCAGTCTATAGGGCTGTCAGGAATTCAAATTGCAGAGAAGGCAGCAGCGAAAGCCATTATCGTGTATACAGAATCCGGAGGCTCTCCGATCTTCCTTTCTAAGTATCGTCCACGCTTCCCCATTATTGCTGTTACACCAAATCTATCTGTATACTACCGACTTGCTTTAGAGTGGGGGGTATACCCTATGCTTACTGAAGAGTCGGATCGTACAGTCTGGAGACATCAAGCTTGTGTCTATGGTATCGAAAGAGGAATTTTATCAAATTACGATAAGGTCCTAGTGTTAAGCCGCGGAGCACAAATGAAAGATACCAATAATCTGACATTGACAACAGTAAATGATATCATCTCAGCATCAGCCAAATAAGCTGATGCTCATAGGATGACTTATGCAGGTAAAAAGCGGTTTCTTGCTTTGAAGCACCCTGCGGATAATGAAGCCGTTACTAAGGCGATTGCCAGGAGTATCGGTGTCATGATATACTTGCTGACCCCCCAAAGGGTTTCAGGAACATAAATCGTACCCGCGCATATTAATGAGAAAACCACAACAGCTGCTATTGCTAATATGGCAAGGGCTAATGCTGAGATGAGTGCTAGCATGCGTTTATTATTCTGGGAGTTTTGACAACTGCAGATGCAGTTGAGGGTACATTCAAATGAAGATCCCAAACAGTCTGTTAAGCACATAAAATTCTTTTTATTTGTAAAACACCAACGACATTCTGGTGTAAATCAAGAAAAAAATCAAAAAAACTTTTTCAAAAGTTCAGCATTTTTTGAAAATTTCTTGAGCGCTGTAATTAAGGGAGCTGTAGGTTGCGATAGGTTCTTTTCTAATGCTTTTCGGGTATAAAGGACCACGGACCCTGTTTTCTTAAAATGCTTATGCAGGCACACGGGAAGTTCAGCTAAATCAAATACAGCAGGAAAGCTATTGGGAAGAGTGTATAGAGTTTCAAGATACGAAAACTCCTGTATCGTATATTGCGGTAGGTTGGTGGCAAAGATCTTTTCTTTAGTAGGGTTATATAAGGCTAATGTTAACGCAGCTCCTGAGTATAATCGTGCGAGGTCAGAAAGGAATTGTTCAAAGTACTCAAGATCCCTAGAGTTCACAATCACGAGTATGTGGCTATAGGCATATTTCTTTTTTAACCCAGGAGACAATTTACGTTTCCATCGTTTATGCATCCACATCCATTGCTGTGGCTGATGAGCTATGCCTTTTTCTAAGAAGCCCATGAGCTTGTTCATAAGTGATGTTGTAGCATCTTTGATAGGAAGAGATTTATCAGCATAGAGCTTTTTACTGGGAACAATAGTATAGCCGTTGGTATTCCGGCATATGGATACGGCGATCACAGGCTTGCCTGTTTTATATGCGAGTAAAGCAGGGGATGTTGTTGTAAATGCTTCATGACCGAAGAGTGGATAAGTATAAGAAGAGATCAGTAATGCTTGATCACCGACGATGCCGATCACATGCCCTTGTTGTAAGGCATGAAGGGCAGAATTGATCCCTTGTTTCGGAGCCACAATTTTCCCTTTAAAGATTTCTCGTAATGAAAAAATTTTTTTATTTAACCGAGCATTTTTTATAGGTTTAGCAAAGGCTAGACCTGGATAGTCTCTAGTAATATAAAGAAAAGGGAGTTCCCAGTTTGCCTGGTGGCCACAAAATAAGATCACGCCTTTATTTTCATTAAGCTTAGAAAATGTATCTTGTAATTCTTTTTGTGTTAGTACTTCGTCCGAAGAAAATCCTCTAGGACGCGCTTCTGCTGTAGCTATGGAAATTAAATCATTAAGATGACCAATGAGTCCTTCTACCGCTAACAATTCTAAAACAGTAATCATTACATGTTGTATTGAATGTTTAGCAATGGATTGTCTTTCCTTAAAAGATTTATCAGGAAAAGCTAATGCTAAATTTGTCAGGGCTGTTTTTTTGTAGTCAGAGATAGTATAAAAAACGAGAGTTCCTAAAGCTTTTCCCAAGCGATGTAACCAAGAATGCGGAATACGTTTGAAAATACCGATTAAAGTGATTCCGAGATAGTAAACGCAACAGTCTACAAAGCTTTTCTTCGCACGACGCAAGGTGTTGAACATAATTGAGGATCCCTACTCTACACAGCGTAATAAGAGGTTGGGGGTAAATGAGAACGCTGTC
This sequence comes from Chlamydia abortus, assembly GCF_002895085.1. Classification (NCBI taxonomy): domain Bacteria; kingdom Pseudomonadati; phylum Chlamydiota; class Chlamydiia; order Chlamydiales; family Chlamydiaceae; genus Chlamydia; species Chlamydia abortus. The sequence goes on along the minus strand of NZ_CP024084.1, from coordinate 740,985 downwards.
TCTTTATTTATGAAAAGTTACGCTCTTTTAGTAATTCAATGAGCCGTTCGCATTGACACTATAATAGTCTCAATAACTCTGACAACTGTTTTTATAATTTTTATGCTTATTTAAGCTGTGAGTTATAAATATTACGCGGTAGAGATAACGAAATTCCTACCAATCTTTTTTATGTAGTTTTGAGGTTTCTGTAGGTTTTGAACGAATAATCACCTTGTTATGAGAAATCTCTGCAGAAAGGTTTAATGGAAATCCATCTTTGCCAAATAAGGTAAGTTTTCTTAGGTATTCACGGAAGCGATGACGTATTCCTGTTTCGTCAATCAAAGCAAAGTCATGAAGAATGCCATGTTCTTGCGCCATGATGGCTTGAACGAAGGTGTCCTCGAGAGTCTTTTCATCTATAAACTCTACAGCCCAATTGACAGAGTTATTCTCATGTGGAGGAGCCATAACAACTGCTAAAGCAATGTTATTTTTTACGACATCTAAGAACAGTTTACTTACATCTTTCACATACAGAGGGATATTAATTTGATAAATACCCTGATTAAGAATAATGGGGTGGGAAGGCTCTAACGTATAGGCTAAAGGATTGAACGTGTTGCTGTATTTAACAGGGAAGAAGAGTAAAACAGGGAGATTAAGATTTAGAGGAATAAATTCCTGTTTTAAAAATAATAAACGTAAAAAATCCGCTTGAGGATCATTGAGGTTTTCATATGTATTTGTATTCCCAAAAGGTATGAGAATTTTCTTCCATTCCTCAGGAATAGGAAAGATAATTTCATCATGATTCCCTTGAGCAATACGATTCCTTTCTAATTCTTCAAAAGATACCTTATTGAGATTGAACGTGAGCTCCAGTCCTTGATCTTTAAGGGCGTTGACATATTCTTTAGGACCGCTCACTTTCTGAATAAGATATTTTGGCCAAACATCTAAGTATTCGTAACCTTTAGGAGGACTACCTACAGGAGTCGTAATCGTTACGGTAATATCTTCGGTTACATATTGTGTAAGGCGAATAAAAATATCATCAGTAGAAACACTTTGAATATCTCGACGGATATTAGTTTCCCCATCAAGACTGACAAGGTTGTACTTATCAATAGCGGCTATCCAACTTTCTGAATGTCCTGTAGCACTAATAACGACTTCCAAGTTTGTGGGGCGAAGATCATGAACTGTATTTTTATTTCCTGTAATCGTTAACGAGACTTTTTTATCTAATAACCCGTTACTTTGTAGTCCTAAGACAGTTTGATCTGGATTGAGGTCAATAATACGCACAGGAATATTATTTAACGTACGAGTAACCGTTACTGTCTGCCCAACGAGAACCCAAATGATGATGGCAAAGCCCAAAGACACCACTTTCCTCAGCCAATTACGAATGAAAAAACGAGAAAAGAAATCGATCATTTTTTCCAAATCCATGAGCTAAAGGGTTTATGTTTTTGTTCTTTGAGAGTAAGGATACTTCTCAGCACAGCTTTAAATCTATCCATCTTGACTCCACGAGTCAAAATGCCATCGCGAGATAAGGATACACAACCATTCTCTTCAGAGACAATGATGATCAATGCATCGGTACGTTGGCTGGCCCCTAACGCCGCGCGGTGACGAGTCCCCATAGAACGAGATAACTGTGTTGTATCTTGTGCTAGGGGAAGAACAACACGAGCATAGGCTATGGTTTCTGCTCTGAGGATTACAGCTCCATCATGCAGAGGAGAAGAAGGCTCAAAAATTGTTTCTAGAAGTTCTTCTGAAAAGTCCGCATTAATTTTTACGGAAGAAAAGCTTAAGAATTCATCGAAAGAATCTTTATTTTCTAGAACAACAAGAGCGCCAATTTGTCTTTCTGACATTTGATAAATGCATGAAGTCAGATGCTCAATAAATTGATCCTGTAAATCAATGACAAACTTTCTCCCATGAAAGCGTACACGAGATAAAGCCAGCCGTATTTCTGGCTGGAAAATAATAAAAACGACAATAGCAGCAACATTAACGACATGTAGCATCAATCGTCGAATAATGGGAAAATGTAGTTTGTCTGCAAGAACAAAGAGAAATAGAAAGGCTAGCAAACCAAAGACAACGTCCATGGCTCGAGTTCCCCAAAAGAACTTTAAAAGATAATTTAATACTACCCAAATCAGAACAATCTCTAATAAGGGTGTTGTATAGTAAGTAATATCTATGGGCATAGCTTTACTAGTTTCTTAAGAATACTCGGAGAGATTCTCACCTTAATGGCAATGGACTGCTTTCTATAAAGAAGGTAATATACTACTGTAGCATATAGAGAAAAAGGTTAACAGCAAAGTATTTTATAGTTGCAATAGTTTGTTATATACTTCACATTACAGCTTTTTTTATTTGTTCTCGGATTTCTGGTGGACATGATGGATACAGTAATTTTATCTAGAATACAATTTGGTTTATTTATTGCATTTCATTACCTGTTTGTTCCTTTGAGTATGGGCCTCAGTATGATGCTGATTTTAATGGAGGGCCTGTATCTAATTACGAAGAAGAATATCTACAAACAAATGACTTGGTTTTGGATTGGTATATTTGCTTTAACATTTGTTATTGGCGTTGTCACTGGAATCATGCAAATTTTTTCCTTTGGATCTAACTGGTCAAGGTTTTCTGAATATACGGGGAACGTGTTTGGAACACTTTTAGGTAGTGAAGGCGTTTTTGCTTTTTTCTTAGAGTCAGGTTTTTTAGGCATATTGTTATTTGGGCGTCATAAAGTTTCTAAGAAAATGCATTTCTTCTCTACGTGTATGGTCGCTTTGGGAGCGCACATGAGTGCTTTCTGGATAGTGTGTGCTAACTCTTGGATGCAAACGCCTTCCGGTTATGAAATGGCCATGCATAACGGAAAACTAGTTCCTATGATGACTTCGTTTTGGCAAGTCGTCTTCTCGCCTTCAAGTATAGAGCGCTATATTCATGTGGTATTGGGCACGTGGCTCTCTGGTATTTTCCTAGTGATCAGCGTAAGTGCGTATTATTTGCGCAAACAACGCCACATAGAATTTGCCCGTAAGGGATTAAAGTTAGGTGCAGTGGTGGGTATTATCGTACTCATTTTGCAGTTATGGTCTGCGGATGTTACAGCACGTGGTGTTGCTAAAAGGCAACCTGCAAAATTAGCTGCTTTTGAAGGTTTATTCAAAACGGAAGAATATAGCCCCATTTATTTGTTTGGTTACGTAGATGTAAAAAACCAAAGAGTGATAGGCTTGCCTATTCCCGGAGGTCTTTCGTTCTTAGTGCATAGAAATACTAAGACACCAGTAACAGGTTTAGATCAAATTCCACAAGATGAGTGGCCTAACGTACAACTTGTGTTCCAATTTTACCATCTGATGGTCATGCTTTGGGGGCTTATGGTTATTTTGGCGGTCATTTCCTGGTTCGCCTATAAGAAACGACGTTGGGCAGTACGACCTTTCTTTTTATCCATACTTTCCTTTTCTGTTCTCTGCCCTGAGGTATGTAATGAAGTGGGTTGGTTTGCTGCAGAAATGGGAAGACAACCTTGGGTTGTTTATGGCTTATTGAAAACTAAGGACGCTGTTTCTCCTATAATCCGCGGAGAACAAGTCATTCAGTCTCTGATTTTATTTAGTTTGGTGTTTGTTTGTCTCTTATCTTTATTTCTCTTTCTTTTATGTAAAAAAATACAACGAGGACCAGATCAAAACGATCTTAATGAGGTGGGAGTATAATCATGGAATTTTCATTAGCTTCGATGTTGCCCATAGCTTGGTATGTTATACTGGTGGTTGCAGTATTTGCTTATTCTTTAGGAGATGGTTTTGATTTAGGTTTGAGTACCATCTATTATATCTCTCGTGCAGATGAAGAACGACGCGTATTACTTAACTCTATAGGACCTATTTGGGACGGTAATGAGGTTTGGCTCATTATTATTTTTGGCGGACTTTTTGCAGGATTTCCCCCAGCTTATGGCGCATTATTATCTATTTTCTATATGCCAATATGGACTTTAGTTTTGCTTTATATCTTTCGGGGATGTTCTTTAGAGTTTCGTAGTAAGACCGAGTCAGCAAAATGGAAATCTTTTTGGGATGTTACCTTCTGCATATCAGGAATAGCGATTAGCTTTTTCCTAGGTGTCATAGTAGGGAATATGGTCTTAGGATTACCTCTCTCTCCTACCACTCCGTATTCTTCATTATCATGGGTACTCTTTTTCCGCCCCTACACGTTGTTGTGTGGAGCTCTTGTTGTTTGTGCTTTTGCAATTCACGGTATCACTTTCGTTTCAATGAAAACTACCGGTGAATTACAACAGCGTATTGTTAAACACTTTCCATATGTTTTGTCAGCATTTTTAGTGGTTTATCTCCTGTTAATTAGTGCTACACTTGCCATGATACCGCAAATACATGGAAACTCTTTCCAAGTAGGTCATTTTTCTGGTGTCCCTACATATCCTCTGTTGACTCTTTTATTGGCTATGACCTTAGGTTGTTGTTTTGCAACTAAAACTTGCCTATCTCGAGAACGTTATGGCTGTGCTTTTCTCTATTCTTCGTTGAATTTACTTCTTTTAATCTTATCTTCCGTGACGTTGGTTTTCCCAAATATCTTATTTTCTACGGTAGACCCTGAGAATAGCTATACGATTTATAATGCAGCAGCAAGCACAAAAACTTTACAAAGCTTATTAGTCATTGTACTGGTGGGCTTGCCGTTTATTGTTGCTTATGGTGTGTACATTTATCGTGTTTTCAGAGGGAAAACAGATTTCCCTTCTGTGTATTAAGACGTTGTAGAGAGGGTGTGTTTTTACACATTACAAAAAACTCTAAAATTTTTATAACATGCTGCCTACTTTCTATTTTTAGGTGGCATTTATGTGGAAGGGTTGGATTGGTTTCATATTCTTTTTCCCTGTAGGTTTACATGCAGGAGAAACTTATCCGCCCTGTGAGGAGTGCTGGTTATCTTCTGATAACAGGACTTCAGGAATGTCGACAATTGTAGAGACTGGGGGACGTCTTCTTGTTGTTTGGCAAGATTGCGATAGCAACAAGCTAATAGGAAGGCGTTGTGACCAGGGAAGGAAGATGGTCAGAGCCTTATGAAATTTTCCCTCAAGCTTCCGGCCTATTTTCTCACCCCGTACTGGTAAGAATTAGCTCTCAAGAAATTTGGCTGTTTTACAGAAAGCAGCAGGTAGGAGAGAGTATAAGTAAACCTTATGTGGCTTTTTCTTTTAATTCAGGGGTGCATTGGTTGGAGCATAGACTCTTGCCGCCAGGAATAGAAGGAACAACTAGAAATCCTCCCTACGTTGATAGAATAAGAAATCGGGTATACATTCCCTCGTTTAGTGTTTATGAAAGTCCCGATCAAGAGTTGATAGGAGATTCTTGGGTGGAAATTTATAATTTCTTCTCTAGATCTTGGGAAGGGCGTATGGGTCCTATTTTAGGAGGTTCGCGAAATCAAGTTCCTATAGAACCTGCAATTGTAAAACTCACATCGAATAAGCTTGCATTGTTTTTTCGGAATGCTTCTGTAGAAGAGAGTTATATTTGTCTGTCTGTATCGACAAACCAAGGCATCTCTTGGTCAAAACTCAAGAACCTTCCCTGGCGGAGCTATGACAATAGTATTTCTGTTCAATCCGGAAGAAATGGAAAACTCTACCTTTTTGCGAATAGTGCTCCTGCAGGAGAGAGGCTGACATGTTTCTCATCATATAATGAGGGAATAACTTGGAATCATCCTAAGCTTATTGACTCTGGTTATAGCATAGATCCTAGTACATATTTGGACAGACAAGAATGCATGCATCATGTGTACACAAGTAAAGACGCCCAAGGGACTCAGCGCATTAAATACTACAGAATCAAAGAAGATACTCTACTTCTCAATTGTCCTGCATGCTGGATACTGGAAGATGTCCAAGAGAGTACGGAAGAATAATTTAAGAAACTACTTCTTTGATGTTAATTATGTAATAGGCAGGGAAAGCAAAATGGTTGTTGGGGCGAGGGAGGCATTCCACAGAAACCCTCTTTCCTAACCATTGCTCTAAATCTATTTTTGTTGCGTAGACGAATGCTATGGTATTTTCTTTATCTTTAAGTAAAAAATCCCCGGGATTGTTTTTTACGACATGAGGATAAATTTCAAGCTCGCCAACAAAAGTTTGCTTTTTCTTTTTCTCTTCTTCATAGAAGGCTTCTTGAGTAAGCTTTTTAGCATTTTCTTGGGGTTGCATGCTTGCCCAGATTTTAAACAACGACAATTCTAAGCTTTCTCTTCCTTGAGTTTTCGGAGAAGTTTTGATGGTTGTTTGCTTGCGGATGTGTCGAGATAACAAAGACCCTGTTGTAGGTTTCTCGACATTATCCATAACATTAGAAGAGTTGGAGGCTTGTTGTTTCCCTATGGTATGCTCTTGATTTGTTAAGGACTTCGATAGGTACGTATCTTGAATTTCCTCTAAAGCTTTTTGTATTAGAGGTTGTAGACCTGGGACATCATGAAATTCTTCAGACTGTACAAGGTTAATCTTTTTATAAATAGCTTCTAGATCAACCGCATCTAACGTTTTCTGTAACTCTGCTTTAGCAAAATTCATAGCGGAATCTAGCAAATCTAAAGCAATTTTTTTCTGACCCTCCATCTGTTTATAAATCTCTATAGGGCCTTTCTGAGAAACAAAGTTTTTAGCAACGTAGAAAGCACATTGGTCAGGTAAAGCAATCTCTAACCACTTGCCTTGTGGTTGGCTGGATGTTGCTTGAATTTCTGTTCCGCGGGATAATCGTGCAAGAACAGGAGCGGATGTTGAAGGCTCCAAACGCACATTCACTTGCTCGCCTTCAATCACATTGTCTAAAACAAACGTCCGAAATACATAGCCTTTGAGACCTTCCGGTGCTGCAACAATGTAGTAATCCTTGCTTTCGCCAATTACAGCGACATAATCACCTTTGGACAGTTCTTTCACAATAGAACTGTCCACATGAGGAGCTAAGCGCAGACGAACACGATTTCCTTTAATCTCTCCTGTAAATGGAGAAAAGGAAGCCTTGTCTGTTTGCGCAGCGGGAGCCTTTGATGTGGAAGGTGCAGCATGCAAGCTTACTGAACTTATTCCTGACCCGATGGTAAACAAAAGCATAGAAATCGATAGCGTTCGCATGCTTTACTCCTACAGTGTATGCACATTAGACATCGATACAAGGATGTGACCTAGTCCTTTAGGGGAAGTAGTCCCTAGAAAAAAGAATTATATCGACTGCAGTGAAAAAGTCAATTATCTTACCAAACGAGATTAGGTAGAACTTTAAGTATAGAGAACAGCTTTGATATGTTCACAATTTACCTGCCCACACGTACATCCAATAGGTGTGCCTAAGTATACACTAAATTGCTCATTCGGATTTAAGGGATTGGTAACAAGATACAGTTTGTTCCCTGTCGGACTGATATCCCATGTGCGAAAAGATAAATCTTGTTCGGATACAGTAGCTTCTTCTTCTTCACTAAGAACTCTAGCAATCTGACAGTGCATGCAATTACAATGAGGCTCTGCTTTAGGAAAAAGGTTTTGATTATTTCCTACTAATGAACGGATTACCGTAACCATTTTTTCTAAAATATCGGCAGGAGCGTCCGGATGATCCTTATGTTCTGGAGTATGTTGTAAGATCATTTCCATTGGACTCGTTCCAGAAAATAGAGGAGATATGAGACTTTTATGTGCAAATATCTGCACATCGGTATCCTTGGATAACTGTTGTAGGGTATTGATTAATATCCCCAGTTTGTCGTCTTCACGGCTAGATTCATCGCGCATTGTTTGGGAAGATTCTAAGTGGAGAAGATGCTCTTGGAAAGCAATGTCGATAATCGCCTGATCTAAGTTAGGGATAGAAATGGTTTTTCCGTCAATTAAATGCAGCTTAAGGGTAGGCCGACCTTGAACTTCTCCTTCTTGTGATTCGATAAAAGCGATTTGATTCCATCGTGCGGAAATATAGGGAGGGATGCAAATCAATTGGTCATTAATTTTCACTTTCATGACGACCTCCAATGGGTAAACTCTACTGTCGTTGCTTAACGTCATTGTAGGGAAGCTGTGTTTTTTTTACAATCGAATTAGCAATTTGTGTTATTGATTGCTAATTCATGACCTAACTTCCTAAAGATGTGGGCAGTTTTTTCTTTTTCCAAGAATAAGAATAGAGTTTTTTTTACTTAGAATTATATAAAAGGGTCAAGAAGTTTCTAATAAATTTTTGTCAAGGTAGACGAAGATTCTCGAGGTATTTGTTTAAGTATTTTCCTAGTTCCACTACTAAGGGTATTTGTCGTTATAAAATGATTTGATTAGGGTTGGAGCCCATTGCGTTAGGAGTTAGCTGAATGAAGAAGACAATGGTCATTGATACGAGTGTGTTTATTTATGATCCTGAAGCCCTATCATCGTTTGAGAATACACGCATCATTATTCCTTTTACTGTAATTGAAGAGCTGGAGGCATTTGCTAAAGATCGTGATGAATCGGCAAAAAATGCTTCGCGCGCTTTGAGCAATATTCGTTTATTGCTTGAAAGGTCTGGGAGCCATGCTGAAGGCATTTCTTTACCTAATGGCAGTGAATTGCGTATAGAAGTATCTTCCATTGCTAATTTAGCTAATGATGAAAAACGTAGAAAACTCCTCACGTTAGAACTTCTTCAAGTGATCGCACAACGAGAACCTATGGTTTTTGTTACGAAAAGCCTGGGACGTAGAGTGCGAGCCGAGGCCCTTGGCATAGAAGCCAGAGATTATGAAAATAAGAGATTTTCTTTTAGATCTCTATATCGTGGTTATCGTGAGTTAACTGTATCAACATCGGATATAGAGAACTTTTATACACATGGGTATTTAGATGTTCCTTTGGAGATCACTCCATCACCTAATGAATATTTTTTCATTTCTGGAGGAGAAAATTATTTTGCCCTGGGTCGTTATCATGAAACTGAGGGAAGGATTGTTTCTTTAAGAGCTCTTCCAGATAAAATTTGGGGGATAAAACCTTTAAATAATGAACAAAAATGTGCGTTGGATCTTCTTTTAAGAGACGATATAAAGTTAGTTACCCTGATGGGACAAGCGGGGTCAGGGAAAACCGTATTGGCTTTAGCTGCCGCTATGCATCAGGTATTTGATAAGGGAAATTATAATAAGTTATTGGTCAGTCGTCCTATTATCCCCATGGGCAAGGATATTGGATTCCTTCCAGGCCTTAAGGAAGAAAAGCTTCTTCATTGGATGCAGCCCATCTATGATAATATGGAATTTCTTTTTAGTATTGGTGGGATGGGGGATTTTTCCGAAGTTTTACAGTCTTTAATTGAAGCTAAAAAATTAGAAATGGAAGCGCTCACCTATATTCGTGGACGGTCTTTGCCCAAGGTGTTTATGATTATCGATGAAGCACAAAATCTAACTCCTCATGAAATTAAAACCATTATTTCTCGTGCAGGTAAGGGAACAAAAATTGTTTTAACTGGGGATCCTACACAAATTGATAGTTTGTACTTTGATGAGAATTCCAATGGTCTGACTTACTTAGTCGGCAAGTTTCATCACTTATCTTTGTACGGCCACATGTTTCTGACGCGTACCGAGCGCTCTAAACTTGCTGCTGCGGCTGCCACTATTTTATAGTTGCATAGGTCCTAAGAAATCTTCGAGTTCCTCCTGTGCAGATTTTGGAGGAGGAAGTGGAAGATTGACGAGATGACTATCTGCGCTTGTCGGAGGTACACACCCACAGACTATATTGAAGTATCGAATAACTACGCGTATAATCTGAAAAATTGCTTGGAAAATAGTTGCAAAGCTTTTAATTCCAAAAATTTCCAACCAAGCGTGTTTGCGGATCTTGGGCACAGCCTCATGAATATCCACACAAGGTCCAATGGAGCATATCGTACTGTAGCCTCTTGTTGGAATGAGCAAAACATTTTCAATATTTGAAATTCCTAATAAAGCACGTACCCCAGTAAAAGTACTAAAAATTGGCAAGTAGCTAAGGAATAATTCAAAATAGGAGCGGTATAGAGGGTTTTGAAGTACGTATTGTTTATTTGAGTCAAAATAATGATCAAGTTCACCAGTAGGAGTATGACAATGATTTATGATTAAGACTGCGTGTTCTACAATTCTCATGCTGTGTTCAGATGTCTGCAATTGTTAGCTGTATTTGGGAAACATAATGCAAAAGTCTGTTTCCAAATAGATAGTGATTGAAGTTACTGTGCACTTCAAGGGATTATGTATTTCTTTAGGTAAAAAAGAATACGTGCTTGGAGGCCAGACCTTTCTATCATTAGAAAAGTATGGAGGTGGAGAGACTCGAACTCTCGTCCTTAGTAAACTCCCTGCTAACTTCTACATGCTTAGTCCCTAGTAGTCTAACGTTGCATTTCCTCAGCTAAGAACATCTATGGAAACCAACGATTCTCAATAATCTCGAATAAACCCCCTTGAGAATTAGAGGAGGTAGATTCCAACCAGATAGATGACGGTACTTCACAAACCTCTGGTAGAGTCCATGAAGACCGGGTTATCTAGAGGTTATCTAAATAACAACTTTTGCTAATTAAGCAGCTAATCTTTGCTCAGAGAGTTCAGAGAAACTGATAATTTCGCATTTAGCCTTAGGTTCGGCATTTATTGTTTTGTCGGCTTTTTAGGAGGCCAGCCAACGCCCTCCGCATGCGATTAACACTTCATTCCTAAGTCGAAACCTATACACCCCCGGAGTCTATTGTAAGCTTTCCTGTGCTTTTGCACAACTCAAGTATCTCTCTATTTTAAATGTTGTCAAGAGAAGGAAAATTTTTCTCAAACTCTAGGGCAAGGTGGACGAAAACCAAGGAAATCCTTATTTTTGGAGTGATTTTATATCAATACACACTCAACGGATACAGGTATGCATACGGAAGGGGAAGGCAGCAAGGAAAGTCTTGCTAGTAGAGAAGAAAGAATATTGAATTTTTGGAAAACTCAAGAAATTTTTCAAAAATCATTAAAAAACAGAGAGGGTAGAACCCTGTATTCTTTTTATGATGGTCCACCATTTGCTACAGGTCTACCTCATTACGGCCATCTTCTTGCCGGAACAATTAAAGATGTTGTTGGGCGTTTTGCGACTATGGATGGGTACTATGTTCCTAGAAGGTTTGGCTGGGATTGTCATGGTGTTCCCGTGGAGTATGAAGTAGAAAAATCTTTAAATCTTACCACCCCAGGGGCCATAGAAGATTTTGGCGTTGCTAAGTTTAACGAAGAGTGCAGGAAAATTGTTTTCCGTTATGTTGATGAATGGGAGCACTATATATATCGCGTAGGCCGCTGGGTAGATTTTTCTGCTACGTGGAAAACGATGGATGCCTCATTTATGGAAAGCGTCTGGTGGGTGTTCCGTTCTCTTTATGATCAGGGGTTAGTTTACGAAGGTGTTAAGGTGGTGCCTTTCTCTACGAAATTGGGCACACCTTTATCAAATTTTGAAGCAGGTCAAAATTACAAGGAGGTTGATGACCCTTCTGTAGTGATCAAGTTTGCTTTACACGGGGATCCTGGGTCTTTATTGGTATGGACCACGACACCATGGACGTTAGTGTCGAATATGGCCGTTGCTGTGGGGCCTGAAATCACCTACGTACGTGTTGCTGATAAAGTTTCTGGTGAGCAATGGATTTTAGGGCAAGGCTGTCTATCGCGGTGGTTTTCCGATCCCGATACATATGAAGTTATCGAAAGTTTCCCAGGAACAGCATTGATTGGGAAAAGCTATGAGCCACCTTTTAACTTTTTTGAGCAGAAACGTGCAGAGGGAGCTTATACAATTCTTCCTGGTTCGTTTGTGGAAGAGAGTGAGGGCACGGGAGTTGTGCATATGGCGCCTGCATTCGGTGAGGCGGATTTCTTTGTATGCAAAGAGCACCACGTGCCCATGGTCTGTCCTGTGGATAACCATGGCTGTTTCACTGAGGAAATACCTGAATATCAAGGACAATACATTAAGAGTTGTGATAAGGGAATTATCAAGTCTTTAAAAAACCAAGGAAAGGTTTTTTATCACGGTACTGTAGTGCATAGGTATCCTTTCTGCTGGAGAACAGATACACCATTGATTTATAAAACAGTGAATTCTTGGTTTATTTCTGTTGAGAAGATCAAGGATAAAATGTTGCAAGCCAATAAAAAAATCCATTGGGTGCCAGAACATATTAAAGAAGGACGTTTTGGTAAGTGGTTGGAAGGAGCTAGAGATTGGGCTATCAGTAGAAATCGTTATTGGGGAACGCCAATTCCTGTTTGGAAAAGTAAGGACGGAGACATCTTAGTTATAGGCTCTGTAGAAGAGCTTGAGAAGCTGACTGGAGAGAAGGTTTCAGATCTACATTGTCATTTTGTTGACCAATTAAAAATAGAAAAAGATGGGAAGTCATTTCATCGTGTGCCTTACGTATTCGACTGTTGGTTTGATTCAGGAGCTATGCCTTATGCACAGAATCATTATCCTTTTGAAAACCAAAAAGAGACAGAATCTGGATTTCCCGCTGATTTCATTGCTGAAGGTTTAGATCAGACACGAGGATGGTTCTATACTTTAACTGTTATTTCAGCAGCTTTATTCGATCAGCCTGTGTTTAAGAATGCGATAGTGAATGGTATTGTTTTAGCTGAAGACGGCAATAAGATGTCGAAGAGGTTAAATAACTATCCGAGCCCTATGAGTATAATGAATACTTATGGTGCCGACGCTTTGCGGTTGTATTTATTGGATAGTGTTGTTGTTAAAGCAGAAGATTTGCGTTTTTCTGATAAAGGTGTGGAATCCGTCCTTAAGCAAGTTCTATTACCTTTAACAAATGTATTATCATTTTTCAAAACCTACACAGATTTATACGGTTTTGATGCTAATAATTACGATAAAGAAGAGATAAGCTACAGTGAAATTGATAGATGGATTCTCTCTAATCTTTATACCGTTGTTGGTAAGGTTCGTGAAAGTATGAGCTCTTACAACCTGAATACCGCTGTGAATCCTTTTGTTACTTTTATTGATGATCTAACAAATTGGTATATTCGTCGTTGTCGTCGACGTTTTTGGGAATCTGCAGATACCCCAGATAGAAGAGCAGCTTTTGCGACACTTTATGAGGTGCTGACTGTTTTCTGTAGAGTGATAGCTCCTTTCATTCCTTTCATCTCAGAAGATATATACCAGCAGATAAAAACAGAAAATTCTTTAGAGTCAGTACATCTTTGTGATTTCCCATACATTGACCTTGCTAAGGTATTTCCAGATTTAGAACAGCGCATGGGTGATGCTAGAGAGATTGTTGGGTTAGGGCATTCTTTAAGAAAAGAGCATAAGTTAAAAGTACGTCAACCCTTGGCGAATTTCTATGTCGTAGGTCCTAAAGATCGTTTAGACCAGTTAGATTCTTTTAAGCAGCTGATTTCAGAAGAACTGAATGTCAAAAATATCGTATTTTATAAGGAAGCACCAAGTTTTGTAAAAACCACGGTGAAACCGAATTTTCGTTCTTTAGGTAGAAGAGTTGGAGAGAAGATCAAGGATATACAAAAAGCTTTGGCTTCTCTTTCTCAAGCACAAATACAGCAGTTGTTAACACAGGAATATCTCTCTCTTAATTTAGGTTCTGAAGAGATCGTTTTACATATGGAGGATGTATTGATTTCCTGGGAAACCGATCCGGGTTATGTGGCTCGTAGTTCTTCGTTATTTACTGTTGTTCTTGATTGCCAATTGACTGAGGAGCTTGTTGTTGAGGCGATTTCTCGAGAATTAGTGAATAAAATCAACACGATGCGTCGCAATCAGAAACTTCATGTTTCTGATCGTATTGTCTTGCGTATGCAAACATCAGAAGAGGTCAGAAAAGCCTTTTTACACTATGCAGATTATATTTGTGAGGAGACGTTAACCACGCAATCGGAATTTGCTGATGTTCTTGAGGGAGAAGAGTGGGACATTAACGGTCATCCCACAGTTATCGCTATCGAAGTAGCTGCTAGACCACATTAAGCTCTAGCTTTCTCGCTGCATAGAGAAAAGAAGATCCTCTGTTAGGAGGGTCTTCTTTTTTATTTTTTCTTATGATTCTTGGGAAACAAACGATGGCGTCGTTGATAACGTATATACCCAAATATATAAACAAAGAATCCTAAAGCCAGACCATTGACTAAATATCCCGGCAGTGTAGTTGGCGCAGGAACATTTTTTAAACGTCCAAAATGTCCCAAAGGCCAGAAAATCCATAAAGGTGATCCTAAGAGGTTTTCTAAAGGTACAAAGCCGAACTCTCTGCTATCAGCACTCATAGGGTAGTTATCCCCTAAAACCAAAACGTGGTTCTCAGGAATTTGTATTCCAAAATTGCGAATAAACTCTGCGAATTGTTCTGGATCTTGAGGAGGAGGGCCTCTGTCAATAAAGCTTATATAAGGGCGATCTTCTGTAGATTCTTCCTGTTTCGTTTTTTCAGATTCTACAAACTTTTGCAAAGCGGGATCATTTTTAATGAAAATAGGAGAGTCCATAACATAAAGATTCCCCTGATTATAAAATGCATAACGGTTAGGCAAAGGATTGTATTTGGGATTTTTTGGGATAAAGAAAGAACTAAAATTCATGCCACAGTTAAATAAATCAATTACTTGATTATCATTTAACTGCATTAAAGGATGCGTAGGTTTAAGTTTATAACGCATACCCCCAAAACCGATTTTGTAAGCTTCTCCCTTTGAATACTCGTAACAACCATCATCTACCCCGGGGAAAGGAAGACCGTAGAGTTTGGCGGCTCCCTCGGGATCTGTGGAAAAAGGTTGGTATTTACAAGCAACACCATCCGAAATCACAAAGCGCGATGTGGTTAGATTATTCCTAATCAGGTGAATATGTTCCTGACGTAAGGGAAGAAGTGTTTTCATCGGTTGTATTGTAGGAACAATCTGATTGTTATAATGCTGAAGATTCGGTGTGGGATAGGAAACGTTCGGAGTATGAGATATCTCTAAGTATGCCTGAGTTGTTGCATTAGGTAATGTGTGATACAAGCTCGCTTGTTTATGCGTCAGAATACGCACCATGGCATAGTTGCCTATACCAAAAAGATCAGCATAACTCACAGGAGAAGAGTGGGGTTTTTTTAATGCACTTGGGGTGTCATTGTGCCAAACACCTTGATGGAAAAATTGGCCGTAGGGACCTTCTTGAGGTAAGGAAAGTTTCCCACACGGTTGGTACATTTGTTTAAAATACGCGGTAGTTTTATTGCTATTTACGATCTCGACTGACCCATCAAAAGATATGTAAGGAACGTGATAGAGATGCTCGAGACCAAAATCATTGGGAAAGTGAATAACAGCACCTTCTTTATCTAAGCCATAAATTTTACCACCATAAAAATAGAGGGTGTCGCCTGGCTTCCCCATACAGCGCTTAATATAACGTTTTTTCCCTGGAATGAATCCAAAATACTTAGTATCAGAGTTGGGAATTGGAAGATCACCAACGGTAAAGACTACAAGACCACCACGAGTCACTGCTTCCGGGCGAAATCCCCAAGGCTTTTTCTTAAACGGGAAATGTAAGCCGAAAGTAGTTTTAGAAACAATCATGCGGTCTTGTTCTAAAATAGTTGGACGCATGGATCCTGTAGGAACTTCGTAAAGTTCAAACCAAAATTGGCGAATAAGAAAAGCTGCTAGGGCAGCAAAAAGAATGGCTTTAGTCAGTTCCCATGATTTTTTTGCAAAAGAAGCGGGGTACCGCTTGCTGAATTGCTGAGCTTGTTGTGCGAGTTGACTAGCTGCTTCCTGATCTTGTTGAAAAATGGCTTCTTCAAGTTGTTCTAATAACTTTTGTAGCTCTTGTTTAGATTCGGGATCTTGAGCAAGTTTTTTACTTTTGAGTAATTTATATGTTGAGTGAAGTACTTGACGACTTTTATTTAAAGAAAACCGATCTTTCATGAAGATGCCTAGTGAAACCCTTAATTGCTTTCTGAGTTTGAATTTCTCCATAATCCTATATGGAGGTTCGAAAAGGGAATTTCCCTAATCGGAATTGTGGCCATACTTAGCGCACCCAGAGTAGACGAAAGTCATACACATTTCATTTTAGTATTAAAATTAAAATGTGAACGTCTAACAAAAACCATGATAGCCATTTTACTCTATTAGATTTTTCAATCAAAAATATTTTCTAGATAAATTTAAGAATTTTTTCGCTATTCAAAGTTGAATCTATAGAAGACGTCCAGGCATAATTTTAGAAAGGATTTTCTATTTTGGGAATGCTATAGGAATATGGAGATATAGCATGATGGCCCACATCAATAGTGCGTAAGACAACCGAACCTTTCGGAGTTTCTATACTTGTCCATAGAGGGAAAACAGAGATTTCCGGGGCCGTAAAATACATAAGAACGTTTTTCTCTGATAAAATAGAAGAATCTTTGGGCCAATGTGCATGCCAAGCTTGCACAGGCATGTTAACCGAACTATTTCCTTCTAGAGTAATTCTAGGGGACCAAGGGTCGTTCTTTTTCCCCTGTGTTTTTATTAGGTGCACAGGAGCTTCGTTTAAAGAAAGTTGTACAAGCGTAGCAAACAGAGGCAGATCGTCTGTCTGGATCTGCTGCAGTTGCTGAGTTTTTAGATTTAAAGAGAAGATTAGCAAGTCTCGCTTTGACAGAGAAATGACAAACACTCTTCTGGGTGAGTGTAGATGGCTAATTACCGTTTTCCATGGGGTATTTTTCAATAGGGCGCGGTCTTGTTGTGACAAATGAGGGAATTCTGTCATTTCTATCCATACAGTTTCTGCTGATATGGATTTCACAAATAAAAAAAACTTTTGCCCCCCTTTGCTAAAGACGGCATAATCTCCGGCTTGAGCATGAAACAAATTTTTTTTTAGAGAGTGGGGAGACTGCGAAAAAGCTGAACAAGGACAAAGGAAAATAACGAGAATGAAAAGTCTTTGAAATAGAGGAAATAAACGTGTTTTTTCTTGCTTTTTCATAAAGTATTACTGTACTCTTTTTCCTTAGTATTTCATGATGTTGTTACCCACATACCATAAGATGGTGATTTTGGAGTTGTCAATATGAAAAAGAACACCCATCCCAACTATCAGCAAGTTTTATTTGTAGACTCTTCTACAGGATATAAATTTGTTTGCGGATCTACATATCAAAGCGATAAAACGGAAGTGTTTGAAGGACAAGAGTACCCTGTATGTTACGTCAGCGTGTCTTCAGCTTCACATCCTTTCTTTACAGGAAGTAAGAGACTTGTAGACGCTGAGGGTCGCGTAGATAAATTCTTAAAGCGTTACAGCAATGTAAAGCCCGCACAACCCGCCCAAGCTGCTGTTGAAGAAGCTCCTGCAGTTAAATCTAAGAAAAAAGCTCCCATAAAGAAAAAGAAGTAATTTCTTCTTTTAAGTTTCAATGTTTTTGTAAACACGTTGTCATTTCCCCCGTGATAAGGGTGTATTGAAACGTGTTTTGTCATTTCATGCCCTATCGGGAACACTCATCGTTATTCAACAAATCGAGTAACTAGTAACCTTTTTTTGTTTGCAGTGACGCATATTGACAAAATATGATAAAACTATAACCCAAGTACCAATTGATAAAGTAATCAAAGGCTTTATTTGCAGTGGGTTTGATCCGAGGCTATAGTGGCTCTATAATAGAATGTTTTCATTAAAGGATAGCCTACTTACATCAGGTAGATAATTTAAGAAATGAACTTAAGAGCTCCTAGATATGCTTAGCGGGAAGCATGTCAGGAACTCTTGATAGAGAAGTGATACATGCAAAAAAAGATTCTAGAGTATTTGAAACGCCTCGAGGAAGTGGAAGTAGAAATCTCTAATCCAGAGATTTTTAATAACCCTAAAGAGTATAGCCTCTTAAGTAAAGAGCACGCGCGGCTTTCCGAGTTGAAAAATACCTATGATAGGGTTATGGCTCAGGAAAAAGTTCTGAGTGATGATAAACAAGCTTTAGCTCAAGAAAAAGATCCTGAGATGATAGCTATGCTAGAAGAGGGAATTCAATCGGGAAAGGCTGAGGTTGAGAAACTTTATAAAATTTTAGAGAATTTATTGGTCCCACCTGATCCAGATGACGATCTGAATGTCATTATGGAATTACGTGCGGGTACAGGAGGAGACGAAGCCGCCCTATTTGTAGGAGACTGCGTAAGGATGTATCACCTATATGCGTCTGCTAAAGGATGGAAATATGAAGTGCTGTCCGCTTCCGAGTCAGATATCGGTGGATATAAAGAATACGTCATGGGGATTTCAGGAACCGGAGTTAAGCGCTTACTTCAATACGAAGCAGGAACACATCGTGTTCAAAGGGTCCCTGAAACTGAAACTCAAGGTCGTGTGCATACTTCTGCAATTACTGTTGCTGTATTGCCAGAGCCCGCAGAAGATGATGAAGAAGTTTTTATCGATGAAAAAGATTTAAAAATCGATACCTTTAGAGCTTCGGGAGCCGGAGGACAGCACGTCAATGTTACGGATTCTGCAGTGAGAATTACCCACCTGCCCACAGGCGTTGTTGTTACTTGCCAGGATGAACGCAGTCAGCATAAGAATAAAGCTAAGGCTATGCGTATTTTGAAGGCGCGTATACGTGATGCAGAAATACAGCGCCGTCATAAAGAAGCTTCGGCTATGCGGTCAGCTCAAGTAGGTAGTGGAGATCGATCAGAAAGAATTCGTACTTATAATTTCTCACAAAATCGTGTGACAGATCATAGAATAGGGTTGACCCTTTATAGCTTGGATAAAGTTATGGAAGGTGATTTGGATACGATTACCTCAGCTTTGGTTAGCCACGCTTATCACCAGCTTTTGCAAAATGGAAACGAAGAAAATTCTTAAAGAAGCTGCTGCTTATTTAGAATATTGTGGCGTAGTTTTCTCAGATAGAGAAGCCGTGGATATTTTGATGGATGTGCTTGGCATCACTTCAAGAGCTCAAGTATTATCTGTGCGTTTGAATGCTGATACTCTACATGTGTATTGGACGCGGATTCAAAAAAGAGCCGAACGTTTCCCAACAGCCTATATTCATGGTAGTGTACGTTTTCTACAACTAGATCTAGAAGTAGATTCTCGGGTGCTGATCCCTAGAATGGAAACGGAGTTACTCGCTGAGAAAATTATACAATATTTAACACAGCATCCTCATATCCAAACCTTTTATGATGTGTGTTGTGGTAGTGGGTGTTTGGGGTTGTCTATAAAAAAATATTGTCCAAATGTTCAAGTAATTCTTTCAGACATTTGCCCAAAAGCCGTCGCTGTAGCTAAAATAAATGCTTCTAAAAATCATCTACAAGTCGACGTTCTTGAAGGGGACTTATTCGCCCCCTTTTCTTGTCCAGCTGATGCTTTTGTCTGCAACCCCCCTTATCTTTCTTTCGATGAAATTATGCAGACAGATCCAGAAGTTCGTTGTCATGAGCCCTGGAAAGCTTTGGTGGGAGGCAGTTCAGGATTGGAGTTCTATGAAAGAATCGCTCGGGATTTAGACACTATTTTGTGTCCCGGAGGTGTAGGTTGGCTGGAAATTGGTTACAGTCAAGGAGAGAGAGTAAAAAGAATTTTTGCTAATCACGGCGTGCATGGCTCCATACACCAAGATCTCTCAGCATGCGATAGGATTTTTTTTCTTGAAAATCATGCAAGTGATACTGTATCCTCATGAGGTTATTCTTGATTTTTGCTCAGTAGATGATCAGTTCTTTATCGCAAAAACTATCCTCAATTTTTTCTTCGCTGGTTGCCTCACGTAGAATTACTGAAGAAAATATCTCTGAAGCGATCCGGGAAGTTCGGTTGGCGTTGTTAGACGCTGATGTGAATTATCATGTAGTTAAAAGTTTTATTGCCAAGGTAAAGGAAAAAGTTCTTGGAGAGGAAGTTTGGAAACACGTTTCTCCCGGACAACAATTCATTCGTTATTTACACGAGGAACTGACAGAATTACTGGGGGATAAAACTGATTTAAATACTTCTGGGAATCCCGGGGTAATTTTGCTTTGTGGCTTACAAGGAACGGGAAAAACTACGACCTGCGCTAAGCTCGCAGCCTATGTTTTAGAGGAACGCAAAGCAAAGAAAGTACTTGTTGTTCCCTGCGATTTGAAACGCTTTGCAGCGGTAGAGCAATTAAGAAATTTAATTTCAAAAACGAAAGCTGAGCTTTACAATAGCGAAGGACAAGATCCTGTAAAAGTAGTTTCTCAGGCTCTAGATTACGCTAAACAGGAACGGCATGATCTTGTTTTGATTGATACAGCAGGTCGTTTGCATGTTGATGAAGTGTTAATGGAAGAATTAGCCTCCATACAAAAAGTATCCCATGCAAGTGAAAGGCTTTTTGTTATGAATTTAGCGATGGGGCAGGACGCTGTTTCTACGGCAAAAGCCTTTGATAATTATTTAGACTTGACTGGAGTGATTATCTCCATGACAGACGGCGATGCCCGCGCCGGTGCCGTGTTATCTATGAAAAGTTTATTGGGGAAACCCATAAAATTTGAGGGATGCGGCGAGAAAATACAAGATCTTCGACCTTTTAATGCAGAATCGATGGCAGATCGCATTTTAGGTATGGGAGATACCGTGCATTTTGTACAAAAAATGCGTGAATGTATTTCTGAAGAAGAAGACGAAGAACTTGGGAAGAAGTTAATAGAATCGACCTTTACTTATGAAGATTATTATAAGCAGATTAAGGCGTTTCGACGAATGGGTCCGCTTAGAAAGCTCATGGGAATGATGCCAAGTTTAGGTGGCGCTAAACCTAGTGAGAAAGAGATAGCGGATTCCGAAGAGCATATGAAAAAAACAGAAGCGATCATTCTTTCTATGACTCCTCAAGAGAGAAAAGAAGAAGTCGAGTTAGATATGAGTCGCATGAAAAGAATAGCATCTGGTTGTGGATTGACTTTAGGTGATGTGAATCAATTCCGGAAGCGTATGATGCAATCTAAAAAGTTTTTTAAAAATATGAGTAAAGAGAGAATAGAACAAATGAAAAAGAAAATGTCTGGAGGAAACCTGTGGCGTTAAAAATTCGTTTACGACAACAAGGGCGAAGAAATCACGTAGTCTATAGACTAGTACTTGCTGACGTTGAGTCTCCTCGTGATGGTAGATATATCGAATTATTGGGTTGGTACGATCCTCACAGTACAGTTAATTATCAATTGAAAAGCGACCGAATTTTTCACTGGTTAAATCAAGGAGCGGAACTTACAGAGAAGGCTGCTATTTTGATTAAGCAAGGAGCTCCTGGAGTTTACTGTGAATTAATGGCGAAGAGAATGGCTCGTAAAGCTGCTGTATGCCAAAAACGCCGTGCTTATCGTCAGCGTCGTTCTTTAAAAAGAGCTGAAGCAAAACAAAGTGTCGTCAACTAACTTTGTGGTCTTGGGATGAAGATTGATATACTTTCTTTATTCCCAGAGTATTTTGATAGTCCTTTGCGCTCTAGTATTTTAGGGAGGGCTATTAAGAGAGGGCTGTTAGACATCCAATCCAGGGATATACGAGAGTTTGGATTGGGTAAGTGGAAGCAGGTGGATGATGCTCCTTTTAATCACGATGGGATGCTTCTTATGGCTGAGCCTGTAGTCAAGGCAATCCGGCATGTGAAAAGAAGTGATTCGAAGGTAGTGTATCTTTCTCCTCAAGGACAGCTTTTAACAGCAAAAAAGAGCCGTGAATTAGCACAATGCTCCCATTTGATATTCCTCTGCGGGCATTACGAAGGTATTGACGAAAGAGCCTTAGAAAGTGAAGTTGATGAAGAAATCAGTATAGGGGATTACGTTTTAACTAACGGAGGCATTGCGGCTTTAGTTGTCATTGATGCTTTATCTCGCTTTATTCCCGGCGTGTTAGGGAATCAGGAGAGTGCGGATAAGGACTCTATGGAAAACGGGTTATTAGAGGGACCCCAATATACGCGTCCGCGAGTATTCGAAGGACGAGAGGTCCCTGAAGTGCTTCTTCATGGGGATCACCAAGCGATTGCCAAGTGGAGAAAACAAATAAGTTTAGATAGAACCAGAGAAAGGCGTCCTGATCTATATATCCGTTATCTTTATGATCGGGAAAACGAGGAAGTAACTCAGCAGGAGACTGATCTCAAACAGTCGATGTTGGAAGGGGAAAGTGCGGTAATTTTAGAGGTTGAAGATCTCCACCGGTCGCGAAAATTTTATTCTAAGATGTTTAGATTAAATCAACCTGTCAATAATAGACTGCATATTCCTGGGAAGACGCAAATGACAATACATTTGCAAGAGGTAGGATTAAAAAGTAAAAATATAGTCCTTTTGTCGCTTCGACTAGGTTGTAAAGACGACTTTTTTAGTTTTTTAGGACGATGGAAAATGCTTGGAGGCACTCTAGAGCAAGCTGACGATCGTGGAGAGGTGAGATTAGTTCGTGATTTTGACGGCCATGTATGGGCTATCTCTTGCAAACAAGCAGAATAGAAATAGAGAATGTAGGTGAAGTATATGGGGAACTTAATAAAGGAATTGCAAGAAGAACAACTTCGAAAAGAAATTCTTACGGATTTTTGTGTTGGGGATACCATTCGTGTAGCTACAAAAATTGTAGATGGTGGTAAAGAACGAACACAGACATTTCAGGGTACAGTTATGGCCCGTAAGGGTGGAGGAGCAGGGGAAGTGATTTCTTTGCATCGGGTAGCTTATGGAGAAGGCATGGAAAAAAGTTTTCTATTGCACAGCCCTAAGATTGTCGGCATTGAAGTCGTGAAACGCGGTAAGGTTTCTCGGGCTCGTCTGTACTACTTGAAGGGTAAAACTGGTAAAGCTGCTAAAGTTAAAGAGTATATTGGTCCTAGATCTGCAAAGAAATAGTTATAACTACTGAATTTAGCTGATTTCTGATTTTATTTAAGATACACCGATCTATGAACACGTTAGCTATGGATGCAGAACAGCTGTTTTTATCTAAAACTATCTTCGAAGAAGAAGTTTTCCATGAAGGTTTTTCTCTCATAGCTGGGATAGATGAGGTCGGTAGAGGCCCTCTAGCAGGACCTGTGGTTGCAGGAGCTTGTATTCTTCCTCGAGGTAAGGTGTTTGCCGGAGTGAACGATAGTAAAAAGCTAACACCTAAAGAAAGAGGCAAAATTCGCGATATTCTTGTGAATGATTCTGAGGTATATTATGGACTTGGAGTTGTCTCTGTAGAACGAATAGACGAGATTAATATCCTTGAAGCAACCAAGGAAGCTATGGCAGCAGCTATAGCTAATCTACCTATTCATCCCGATTTTCTTCTAGTAGATGGTTTGCATCTACCCCATAAGATTCCGTGTAAGAAGATTATTAAAGGAGATTCCAAGTCTGCATCTATAGCTGCGGCATCGATTCTAGCTAAAGAATATAGAGATGATTTAATGCGGGAGCTTCATCAGCTTTATCCTGATTATGGTTTTGATAAGCATAAGGGATACGGTACCGCCGCTCATTTAGCGGCATTGAAGGCTTTTGGCCCTTGTGATTGTCATAGAAAAAGTTTTGCTCCTGTAAGGCAGGTATTCTAATATTTTATGAAAAATAAAGTTCGTGTTCCTTTTTCTCCCGATCATCCCCTGTGCGCACCAAAATTATTCACTATTAGTGCTCCTGCTGGAGCTGGGAAAACGACGCTAGTCCGTATGTTGGCTAGAGAATTCCCAGATTCTTTTCAGAAGACTTTATCACTGACAACACGAGCACCTCGTCCCGAAGAAATTCCCGGAGTAGATTATCAATTTGTTTCTCAAGAGGAGTTTCAACGACGCTTAGACAATGAAGATTTTCTTGAGTGGGTAGCACTTTTTGGTGAGTATTACGGAACAAGTCGTCTGGGGATTGATGAAATTTGGAAATCTGGAAGGCACGCGGTGGCGGTCATTGACGTGGAAGGCGCTTTGGTCTTACAGAGTAAAATTCCCACAGTGGCGATTTTTATTTCTGCACCATCTCAGGAAGAGCTAGAAAGGCGTCTAAAACAAAGAGGATCAGAACAAGATACTCAAAGACAAGAGCGGTTGCAGCATAGTCTTATTGAACAAGCTGCAGCTGATAAATTTGAATACGTCATTATCAATGATGATTTGGAGAAATCTTACGAGGTTTTGAAAAGTATTTTTATAGCAGAAGAACATAGGAACGTATTATGACTAACAAAGATCGTTTAACCAATGAAAAGTTAAACCAGTTGTTTGATAGCCCGTTTAATTTAGTGAATTACGCGATCAAGCAGGCAAAAATTAGGATAGCAAAAGGCGATGTGCGTTCTTCTAATGCTGCTATTGAAGCTTTAGTTTTATTAGAAAAAGAAGGCGTACAAGCGGATTATATAGAAGAAGATGCCGAACATGTGCCTACTCCAACTCCTGAAAAGAAACGAGAAGGTGGTACTTCAGGAAGAAGAAAGGATCCTTCCGCTTATACATGGAGTGACGTGAAATAATGCCTTCGCGTGTCTTAATTACCTCGGCCTTACCTTATGCGAATGGACCTCTGCACTTTGGACATATAGCTGGAGCATACCTACCTGCAGATGTCTATGCTAGATTTCGTAGATTGTTAGGGGATGATGTTCTTTATATTTGTGGTTCTGACGAGTACGGAATAGCTATCACATTGAATGCAGAACGCGCAGGTATGGGATACCAAGAGTATGTGAATATGTATCATAAGATACATAAGGACACCTTTGATAAATTAGGGATTTCGATAGATTTCTTCTCCCGTACGACCAACCCTTTTCATAAGAAGCTAGTCCAGGATTTTTATACAGAATTGCAGTCCAAAGGTCTGATCGAAAACCAGATTTCTCTTCAGTTATATTCTGAAGAAGAGAACCGTTTTCTTGCTGATCGTTATGTAGAGGGCACATGTCCTAAATGTGGATTTGATGGAGCTCGTGGTGATGAGTGTCAAAAATGTGGAGCTGACTATGAGGCTACAGATTTAGTGCATCCGCGATCTAAATTATCCGGGTCTCAACTTGTTCTTAAAGAAACCGAACATGCGTTTCTCCATTTAGAACGTATGGTGGAGCCGTTATTGGCATACATAGACACGTGTTATTTACCAGAGCATATTCGTAAGTTTGTTACAGATTATATAAAAAATTTACGCCCACGCGCGATTACCAGAGATTTATCTTGGGGAATTCCCGTTCCGGATTTTCCTAACAAGGTATTTTATGTATGGTTTGATGCTCCAATTGGTTATATTAGCGGAACTATGGATTGGGCTGCATCTTTGAATACTCCTGAGGCTTGGAAAGATTTTTGGTTGGAAGACTCTACAGAGTACGTACAGTTTATCGGGAAGGATAATATTCCTTTTCACGCGGCAATATTTCCCGCTATGGAATTAGGACAGAGTATCCCTTACAAGAAGATGGATGCATTAGTATCTTCTGAGTTTTATCTGCTTGAAGGTTGCCAGTTTAGTAAGTCCGAAGGGAATTATATAGATATAGATACTTTTTTAGATACGTATTCCCTGGATAAACTGCGTTATGTTTTAGCAGCCACAGCTCCGGAGACCTCTGACAGCGAATTTACCTTTATGGATTTTAAAACCCGATGTAATTCAGAGCTTGTAGGGAAGTTCGGGAATTTTATTCATCGAGTTCTTGTATTTGCTGAGAAAAATGGATTTAAGGAATTAGCGTATTCAGCAAATCTTTTAGAAGATCAAGACAAACAGTTCTTAGATCGTGCACAGCAGATCGTTCGGGATGCTCAGGAGCACTATAGTCAGTACAGCTTACGTAAGGCATGCTGTGCAATTATGGAGTTAGCAGCATTAGGAAATGTGTACTTTAATGATCAGGCACCGTGGAAGTTACTGAAAGAAGGTCTCTCCCATCGTGTAGAGGCCGTACTCTTTTGTGCATGTTATTGTCAAAAGTTATTGGCATTGATTTCTTATCCCATTATTCCAGGAACAGCTTGGGAAATATGGCGCATGCTTTCTCCAAAATCTTTACAACTGGACAGTTTGGATAAAGATCGCGTTGTGGATCTTTGGAATAGAGAGTTGTTGAATTTTTCTGAAGAGGTATTTTCCTTAACAGCCCCTCAGTTATTATTCACGATCGTGGACTAGATGTTTATTTCATGGTCATGTTCCTGACGATTGGGGTTGAGTCAGTTGTTCAAGGGCTTGTAAGAGTCCCGTACAGCGGTGTTGCACTTTATCATTTCTTGTGGCTATAGCAATAGCTTTTTTCGTTCCGACTAAGACGACGAGTTGTTTCCCCCTAGTGATGGCTGTGTAGAGTAGATTCCTGTACAGCATCATAAAATGTGAAGTGTGTATAGGTAGGATAATGCACGGACTTTCACTTCCTTGGTATTTATGCACTGAGGTAGCATAGGCTAAAACCAGATCATCAAGCTCAGAAAAGGAATAGACGACATACTTGCCTTCCATGTTGACTACAACGCGCTTATTTTCAAAGTTAATCATAGAGATATAACCAATATCTCCATTAAATATTTCTTTATTATAGTTGTTGCGGATTTGCATGACCTTATCTCCTACAGCATAGGAATGAAATCTCCCGTGGAGAGTAGCCTGCTTAGGATTTAAAGCGGATTTTAAGACTCTATTAAGATTATGAATTCCTAGGACACCCTTTTTCATTGGAGCAAGAATTTGAATATCTTTGGGATAGATATGGTATTTCTTAGGGATGAACTGTGTCACTAGATGGACAATATGGTCCACAGCTTCTTGAGGATCTTCTTTTTGGAAAAATAGGAAATCTTTCCGGCCAGATTCAGAATATAAGATAGGGAACTCACCTTCATTGACTTTATGGGCATTGATAATGATGTTGGAGTCGTGGACCTGACGGAAAATCTTATTTAGCTGCGTTACGGTAATCTTTTTAGAATTGATAATATCTTTGAGGATATTGCCAGGGCCAATACTCGGAAGTTGATGTACATCTCCAATGAATATCACGATCACATGATCAGGAAGAGCTTTTAAGAAATGATACAAAAGATAGGTATCCATCATTCCAGATTCATCGACAATGATCAGATCGCAATCTATAGGGTTTTCATAGTTCTTACGGAAAGACCGTGTTTTAAAGTCGTATTGTAACAGAGCATGGATAGTTACTGAGTGTTTTCCAGTAATTTCTGTCATGCGTTTTGCAGCTTTCCCTGTAGGAGCCGCTAAAATGATTTTATAAGTCACTTGCTCAAATATCTTGAGTATAGCCTTAGTGATCGTACTTTTCCCTGTTCCCGGTCCTCCAGTAATGATGTGAATTTTTTCCGAAAAACACGCACGAATAGCTTCTTTCTGGTTGTGCTCTAAATGTATACTTAAATTTTCCTCAACCCATTGAATGGCTTTGTTGCTATCTATAGGGCGGATTTTTCTTGAGGAAAATAAAATGCGTTTTAAATCAGAAACTACTGTTTTTTCTGCTAGGTAAATATGCTTTGCCCATACGTACGGAGTGTTTTCTAACTCTTGGATGTGAAGAAGATTTTTCTCTTGCATGGTGTACACTTGAGAAATGATTTCTTCAATGCGTATGAGTTTTTCTGGAATATCTTGATTGAGTAGTTTCTCTACTAACTGAGCCAGACTTTGTAAGGGGTAGCAAGTATGACCATCTTCTTGGAGTTCTTCCAGAGAATACTGTATGCCAGCACATAATCGGCTTTGTGAGTTTAAAGGTACACCAAGACGTGTTGCTATAAGATCAGCAGTTTTAAATCCGATCCCTTCCATTTCTCTAGCAAGAAGAAAAGGATCTTCACATATTTTTTCTATGGAGTTCTCTTTATACTTTTTATAGATTTTTACACCATAATGAATGGCAATGTTGTACTGTTGTAGGAAGAGTAATGTCGTCCGAAGATTTTTTTGTTCGCGTAGTTGTTCGCAGAGGCTATCACAGCGCGTTTGACTAATCCCTGGGATTTCTATTAATCTTTCGGGTTGATTATCGAGAATATCTGCGGTGTCATTTCGGAATTTCTCGATGATTTTTTCTGTAATTTTTGGCCCGATGCCTTTGATAAGTCTAGAGGTAAGGTAGTTGATTATCCCGCGATTATCCCGCATTTCTTGAGAATCACAACTATATACTTGGAAGTACTTCCCTAGGTGGGGATTTTCTGACCACTTGCCGTATAGATGTAGTTGCATACCGAGCTGCAAAAAAGAATCGGGGAATTGTCCTTTGATAACGATCATGGTACCCTTGTAGGGTATTCTCATGCGTGCAGCAGTTTCCTTTGAATCATGATCTTCAAAAAGCACGCTTTCTAATTTTCCGGAAATTTTCTCCATAGAATTCTTAAATCTAATTTCGAGGGGTGGGTGTCCCAGGAGAATGAACTGATATATTCCCACTGTTATATTTTATGGAATTTGGGGATGTAACTTTTTTCAAGTTGCTTGCCTCCTGGGGAACGCTCGTTACCCTTCTCCAATATTTTTATCTATAGGAGAGGCGAAAACTCTCTGGTATTTAAGCGTAACAACAAAAGACACCTATACACTAGTATTTCCAATGTGTCCATAAGAACACTGATACAGTTTTTTTCTCACCCAGAATCCGCATGATGTAGTTTTGTTTTACACTTTCAAATGCGAGGTCGTGATTTAATCTTCATCAAGTTTTATTGATTAAGATAGTAAGGTGAGTTTAGCTGAAGATAAATTTTTTATTCGATGAGTATTTTTGAAGATGTGCTTTTACTTTTAGAAACAGAAAAGACCTCTTGTCTTAAAAGTTTTTTATCATAAGAAAGTAGATTACACAGAATGAGTATAAAAATTGCTTAATCAACAAAGGGAAGTACTTTGTTATTTTCTGCTTCTTTTTGACTTGTTTTTCTTCCGAACAGAATCAAGCAGACTAGGCTTCCCCCTAACATGAGGAAAATACCGATCCCTTCCTGTAGGGAGGGGAGGCTCCTTTCATAAAGATAGGATAAAATTAAACCAAAAATGGGTTCAAAGATCAATATGGCTCCTAAAAGCGCGGGGGATAGATGGAGGCTTGCCTTATTCCATGATAGAATGGCTCGAGATGAGGACAAGATCCCCATGGCCGAACATAGAAGGATAAAGAGTAACCGTTCGGATATAGGAGTATGAGTGATGAAATTCTGGGCTATGTGTGTAATATTCAGACAATCAAAAATGATAATCAAGGGCAGGCAGATAACCAAGGAAGATATTCCCAACATGGTGCACCATAGTTCTGGGGAAATGTTAGGATTTTTTAGCAAAAAGTCATAATTACAAATGATGTAAGCCACCCAGATGCCTGTAGAGAAGATGACACAGGCAAGGCCGAGGAAATAGTGTAGTGGGTTTGTTGCTGTTGTGGCATGGAACTCTGAGAGATTGGTGAGGACGACTCCTAAGAATATCACACAACTAATAGCGGAAAGTAGGCTATAGGAAAGCTCTTTTTTCTTTATATTTGAGTGGAAGAGAACGGCGATGGGTGCTAATCCGGCGATAATAATGGTGATTGCGGCTCCTACATAACGGATAGCTAGCGCTATGCCGAAATAGTACACTACGTTGACAAGGAAAGCCCAGAGGAAGCTTTGCCCCCAAATCTTCAAAGTGATATTTTTAAAGATATTTTGTCGTTTCCATAGAACAGGTATCAGAGAAAAAATCCCGAAAATGGTATAACGAGTTAAGACAATGTCAAGCTCTTGAAAAGATTCTAACAAATTAGGAATAACGAAGACGATTCCCCAGTAGAGGCACGCCAAAAGGCTGTGGAATAGCCCTAGAGCGAAATTCCGCGATTGTTTTGTTTGAGAATGATTAACAAACATAGGTGTCTTTGAAAAATAACGTAGTTGTACAGGAAATAAAATAAATATTTTACCAGAAACAACATTTTAATGGATTAAACACTTTATAATATTTGAGTGATTCTATTCCAAGTACTAATCCTTAGTTTATTTGTTATGAGAACAAAAATACTCGTTTACTCTGATGAGGGGGTTTCTCCTTATTACTTACGTCATCTGATGCGCTGGTTAAGGAATAGCCTCTCTACTGAAGAAAATCTAGACATTTGTCGAGTAAATGGGAACTTTCTTCTTTACGATCCTCTATGGGAACTCTCTGCGAAATTGTTAATTGTCCCTGGGGGTGCGGATCGTGCTTATCATAAGATCCTTCATGGTTTAGGAACAGCAAGAATTGATAATTATATTCGTGAGGGGGGCAGTTATCTAGGGATTTGTGCAGGAGCTTACTTTGCGTGTAGGCGCTTGAGTTTTAATGAGCCTGACGGTTCTCTTTATGAAGCAGATAGAGGATTGGGTTTTTTCCCTGGCAGAGCTGTAGGCCCAGCTTACGGGAAAGTATTTTCTTATACCAGTCCCATAGGTGTTCGTGCTTCCCCTCTACTTTTCTCTAATTTTCCTAGGCGTGGGTGGGCTTTATTTAATGGTGGCCCCTATTTTGAACATGCCGATACCTACCCAGACATTTGCATTGAAGCACGTTATGAGGATCTCCCTAACCAACCCGCCGCGATTATTTCCCGACGTTTAGAAAAAGGTTTGGTGGTCCTTTCTGGATTGCATATAGAGTATCTTCCTGAGTGCTGTCAAATGTCAGAGGAGAACGTTGTCGAGGCGCGCGAGCTTTTATCAGCAGATACTGCAGTGTTGCATCAGTACCGTACATCTCTTTTGTCACGCTTACTGCGTAATCCAACATTGACCGCTGTGTGACTTAAAGTTGTTCATCCGTATCCCCCTGAGAGGGTCTAGGAGTTGTTTCCTTGCAGAGGCTGCTGAGATCATGAACTTCCGACTGCGTTAGGTTGGCTACGATCATGAATTGTGTTTCCATGAAGCGCTCCCGATTCAGATTGAACCTGGAGTTTTCTGGGCTTCCTTGAGGATGAGAAAGGAGGCCAAATGGAGATGATTCTCTGGGGAATGATGCCGTGTCTTTCGTTACAAATATTTGCCAATAGTCTTCTGGAGATAGAATATAGACAGAAGTTTGCTTTGGATCTGAAGGTATGTTGCGTTCTGCACTTTGGTGAACTAAGAATTCTTGCATTTCATCAAAACTGGGAGTAGGAACGCTTTCTCTATGTCCAGGAACTAGGGGAGGGAAATCTCGCGTATTCAACATCGTGTGCAGAGGAGCTTGAGGTTGGAGAGATCGTAGTAGACCATAGGGAGATGCATACCTATCTGTTATAGGTGTTATAGAACCTTCTCTAGATCTATAAGCAAAAGGTATCGAGTTCTGTTGATGTTCTGCGGCTGGATGAAGAGGCGTCTCTGTTGTTCTGATTTGATGAACGATGGGAGTTTGGGGAGTCTGTGTATAACGCATTTGTTCAATGGCGCAGAGTAAAGCAAGAGTTTCCAACTGACGAGTTCTGGGGTCAGGATAGTCAGATTGCAATAATTGTAGCGTGATTATTTTGTTGTGAGTGACAGAGCTGTTTAAAGCGATATAGTAGTTTGTGAAGAACGTTTTAAAAATTTCATAAAGAACAGCATCCGCATTTTCCGTGCTATTGGGATGAGTCTCTACATTGGTTGTTACGAAATTTGGAATAACAGGGAGCACATAATCTAGATTGTCCAACTGTGTTCTTATGACGCGATTGTTATTCATTTCTTCGGGTAGATCGGTGTCAAGAACTTGATGTATGTAACAGCGTTATGGTTGTTGGGTAATGAAAGTCTCTGTTTCAAGTTCTTCAAAATCACATTCCGTGAAGACAAGACGAAACCCTATGTAATCTTTAGAGAGGACAACATATTCGTTTTGCCATGAAGAGAGGGCGCTTTGTAGCAAAAATAGAGGATTTTTTAAGAAAACGCGCTGCCACGCATCTCTATCTGTCATGAAATCGTTAGCTTTAACATGTGTGATATATTCTATTGTGTCTACACCTGATTCTCTAGATAGCTGTTGTTGTAATTCATCGGATAGTGTGTCTGATAGTTGAGGAGCTATAGAGATAGCGGGTAAATTGGCAACCGCGGGAGGTGACTCATCATGTGTCAGTTCTAAAATACGTGTTTTCTTACCATGGATATGAAAAACAATTTGCAGGAAGCATAGGATAGCAAGGACAGCTGAGACTAGTGCTGTGACGATGACAAGGATTGGCGGAGAGCAAGTTAAACTTAAAGAGGTAATGACAGCTGTAGAAAAAATTGCAGTTATGCTGATGAGGACACCCAAGACGGAGGAAGAGATAGGACACTTCACAGGAAGAAGATAACTTCCTTGAGACCCGTTTTCAGAAATCCTTTCTTGGGGGATATTACAGGCCACAGACCTTATTTCCTCTCTATGTCATGCGAACCTTAATAAAGAAAAAACTCCGGAGGATGGGTTCGAACCAACGACCAATGGATTAACAGTCCACTGCTCTACCGCTGAGCTACTCCGGAACACTAAAAAAAGACAATTTTAAGTGAAATAGCAAAAAAGTCAATAGGTTTTCTGTATAAATATGTTTTTGAGTTGGAGTGAGGTAAATTCGCACGCTTGGAAGTCACGGAGAAAGGCTAAGAGTTTTATTGTGTGTGCATTTTTAATGGAAGAAGAGTTCTCTGACAAACTCGACGATTTCATCTGTGGACTTTTTTGATGTTGTTGTAGTTTCGCCTTCTTCTTTTTGTGTGAAGATGGGATAGGCAGAGTTGAAGTAGTCATGTGATTGCTTAGATAGAGTTTTGACAATATCTCCGGGGATATTTACGTGGTAGAGGGTTTCTTCCACAGCTAGATAAAGAATGGAGGTGAGTGCTGTAGCTAGGTTAGGAAGAGAGTGATGTTTACTTATGTTGCTATGGAATTCCATGGAGGGCACAGCAAGATAGGGGATGTCTTTGTTGTTTGATTTTATGCCATGAATGCGGGTATTCACGAACAAGCAGCGTTTGATCAGCACAGGAATATCATCGAGTCTTGATGAGAAGGAGTATGACGAAGATAGGGCGCGATTTTCTTGGGCTTCTGGAGTGAAGTTTTTCCATAACAGCGACCAGTTGGTTTTTGAAGATTGGCTATCATATGGAAGTATAGTGAAGTTGGCTCCGTGGATGAGAAGATCGGATATTTCTATTTTTTTCGACAGAAGCATAGAAATAAGAGAGAAGCGTAGGTTTACATATTCGATTTCCATGGCATAGGGGAAACGTTCCGAAGGCATGGGGTTATGAATACATAAGTAACGGATTTTCATTCCTGAAGTTCTAGGGGAAACCCTTCCTACAGTTACTTGAGTATGTAATTTTGCAGATAACCAGTGCTCGACAATGCTTTCTTTACGAATCCAAAAGTAGGCAGCAATGCAGAATGCTAACAAAAATAAATTCTTTAAAAGTTTAAGCATGCATGATGAGATTGTGTTTATCTTAGTTTCTAACATAGATGAAGAAAGAAATATTACAAAATGAAAAAGGTCTCCCTTCCTCTTGAGATAGATGAAGGGAGACCTTGTAAGAATAGAGAAAAAGTTCTCTATATCGTGGATTAATAATCCATTCCTGCGCCTGGCATTGCTGGAACAGAAGAGGATTTTTCTTCAGGAATATCAGCAATTAAAGCTTCTGTTGTTAATAGAAGTCCAGCTACAGAAGCTGCACTTTCTAAAGCACAACGTGTTACTTTAGTTGGGTCAAGAATTCCTGCTTCGATCATATCAGTGTAAGCATCGCGCAAAGCATCGTAGCCTTCGTTAGAAGAGCGAGCAAGTACTTGCTGGCAGATGATAGCACCTTCTTTACCAGCATTTGCTGCGATTTGTTTTAAAGGAGCGGATAGAGCTTTAAGAACAATACGTGCTCCGATTTGCTCATCTTCATTTGTAAGAACTGGAATGAAAGCTTCTAAAGTAGGGATGCAGCGTACTAAAGCTGTACCACCACCTGGTAAGATTCCTTCTTCAACTGCAGCAAGAGTTGCGTGTTGAGCGTCATCTACTCTATCTTTTTTCTCTTTCATTTCAATTTCTGTAGCAGCTCCTACACGGATTACAGCTATGCCTCCGGAGAGTTTTGCCAACCGTTCTTGGAGTTTTTCTTTATCATAATCCGAGGTGCTGTCTTCGATTTGTTTTTTGATATTTTCGCATCGAGCTTCGATATCTTCTTTGTTTCCGAGGCCTTCAACAATTGTGGTATCTTCTTTAGAAACGATGACTTTCTTAGCTTTTCCTAGCATGGATAAAGTGGTGTTTTCCAGCTTCATACCCAGCTCTTCGCTGATCAATTGGCCACCGGTTAAGATAGCGATGTCTTCCAACATAGCTTTTCTTCTATCACCGAATCCAGGAGCTTTAACTGCGCACACTCTGAATCCTGCACGTAGTCTGTTGACGACTAAAGTTGCTAAAGCTTCGCCTTCGATATCTTCAGCAATAATTAATAGGGGACGTCCGGATTCTGCTACCTGTTGTAAAACTGGAAGGAAATCTTTAATTCCGGAAATTTTTTTGTCGTAGATAAGCACAAGAGCTTCTTCTAACACACATTCTTGTGTTTCAGGATTTGTAGTGAAGTAGCTAGAAAGATACCCGCGGTTGAAATTCATACCTTCAACAACATCGAGAACAGTTTCGAAACCTTTAGCTTCCTCAACAGTAATAGAGCCGTTTTTCCCCACTTTTTCCATGGCTTCGGCGATGAGATTACCAATTTCAGCATCATTGTTAGCAGAAATCGTCGCTACTTGAGCGATTTCTTTGTGATGCTGTACAGGTTTACTAATTTTTTTGATTTGATCTACAACGACTTTGACAGCTTTATCAATACCTCTTTTGAGGTCCATAGGATTGGCGCCTGCAGTCACATTTCTCAATCCTTCACTGTAGATAGCTTCAGCAAGAACAGTAGCTGTGGTAGTTCCGTCACCAGCTTTATCTGCAGTTTTGCTAGCAACTTCTTTCACCATTTGAGCTCCCATGTTCTCGTGTTTGTCTTCGAGCTCAATTTCTTTAGCGACAGTTACACCGTCTTTTGTAACTTGAGGAGAACCGAAGCTTTTATCGATAACCACATGACGTCCTTTAGGACCTAAGGTTACTTTTACAGCTTCTGCAAGAGTTTTCACTCCCTTGTGGATTTTTTTTCTGGCGTCTTCGTTATATTTAATATTTTTTGCTGCCATTGTTTTTTGTGCTCCTTAACTTTTTGCAATCTATAAATAATTATCAGTCTTACTTGAGAACTGCCATAACTTCGCTTTCTTGAACAATGACGTACTCCTCACCATCGATGGTAAGTTCTTGTCCCGCGTATTTATCTATTAAAACAGTATCACCTACTTTAACTTCAAAAGGTAGGACTTGACCGTCTTTATCACGCTTCCCTGTTCCTAGGGCTAGCACTTCTGCTCGGTCTTGTTTTTTCTTTGCTGTATCAGGTAAAATGATGCCGCCGCGCGGTGTAGAATCTTCTTCTTCTCTTTTCACTAAAATTCTATCACCCAGGGGCTTAATCCTAAGGGTCGTTGCTTGATCTGACATATTGTAAGCTCCTTGTGTTTCATATTCTAAGAGACTTTGCCGTTTCTCGAAAACGATAGCAGAGCCCCATGTTTTTGGCAATGATTTTAGCACTTAATAATATCAAGCGCCATTTTTTTTAGTTGTTTCAAATTAAAGATGATAGCTCCTGGATTTTTTTCTCGATAAAGCAAAAAGCTTTTTGGATTGGCTCAACTGTGCCCATATCTAATCCTGATTTTTTTAAGATTTCTAAGGGGAAATCTGATCCACCACTTTTTAAAAAGTTGAGATAGGAGTTAAGAGCGTTATCTTCGTTGTTAAGAATTTTTTCTAAAAAGCACAGGGCGGCTATAATGCCCGTTGCATATTGGTATACGTAGAAATTGTAATAGAAATGAGGAATTCTTGCCCATTCTATGTTCGACAGGACATCAAATGTGATAATTTCTCCGTAAAACTCATTTTGTAAATTCTTGTAAGTTGAGGATAGGTATTCTTCAGTTAGAGGAACCCCATGTTCTGCTGCGTGATGAATATCGTATTCAAAAGAGGCGAATAATACCTGACGGAATAGTGTAGAGAAGATGGTATCCAAACATCGTGTCAGAATGGTGATTTTCTCTTCTTTTGAGTCGCTCTCCTTCAGCATGGAATCCATAAGAAGCATTTCATTTAAGGTAGAAGCAATTTCAGCAAGGAAAATAGGATATTGAGCGTCATGGAAAGGTTGATGCTTCCTACTAAAATACGAGTGCATACTGTGTCCGCCTTCGTGGGCAATGACGGATACATCATACAGGGTGCCTGTATAGTTTAGGAGGACATAAGGGTGGCTATCGTAACATCCCGAAGAATAGGCTCCGGAGCGTTTATTAAGATTTTCGTATTTATCTACCCAGCCTTGAGTTGTTAACCCCTGTTTTAAGGTATCAATGTATTCCGTTCCTAGAGGAGAAAGGCTAGTATAGATAAGATCCACAGCTTCTTGGAACGTATATTTTTTCTCTTTGGACTGACTTAGGGGAGCATAAACATCATAAAAATGGAAATCTTTTAGATTTAAGCATCGTTGTTTGATGGAAAAGTACTTCGTGATTAGTGAAGAATTTTTCTTCACGATATCAATAAGGTTTGTGTACACGGTTGTCGGGATATTATTGTGGTATAGCGCGGCTTGTAAGCAGGAGTTATACCGTTTATTTTTTGCGTAAAATACATGGGCTTGGATTTTCCCATTGAGTAAGTTAGCAAAGGTATGTCGGTAACTATGATATCTTTCACATTGTGCTAGGTAGGATGTTTTTCGTAATTCCCGATCTGTGGATTGCATATACAATGAAGCCAGTGCATGAGAAAGCGGGTGAGAGTTTCCTTCTGAGTCTGTAGCTTGCCCAAAGGGAATTTCAGAGTCACTTAAAGAAGAAAATGCCTTACTGGCTACTTCAAGAGGAGTAAAGGCGGAAGCGAGAATTTTTTCTTCTCCAGGAGTGCCTGTGTGTATAGATAGTCTAAAGATTTTCTCTAAATAGAATCTATAAGGAGCTAAACAGGGAGCTGATAGGTGCTGAGCAATGAGAGATTCCGATAGGCTGGTTAAAGCGGGTTGTACCCAAGAGGTTTCTTCGGCAAATAAGGTATGTAGATGCGTGATAGATTTAAGATCTGCGATGCCTTCTTGATTTGTAATATCCTGATCATGAGTCAGATGAGCGTAAACGTAGAGTTTGTTTAATTTTCTCTCAATAGAGAAGAGAGTAGTTAATAAGGATAGTAGAGATTCTGAGTTGTCCAGTTGGTATTGCGTTGCTTGAAGAGCGGGCCACGTAGGTGAGCCGTCTGTTTTTAATCCGAAAGAATCAAGATCTGCTTTCCATGCTTTTCTATTTAGATATAAGGGGGTGATATCCCAACAATCTTGAGGGGAAATTTCACTTCTTGGACGGACTTGTTGCTTGTTGAATTCTACGCTCATGACAGTCTATAGATTTTTGAAATAGTAAAAAGAACTTACTATAAAATAAGTTCTAAGAAAAAGCCAAGAACGATCACGCGCATTGCTGTAGATTAAAATGGATTGTCCGTATCAATAAATGTTGAGGAAATTTGTAGGTGGGTTTGTAAGTCATGAGCAAGAGCTTTTGGTCCTATTTTTTCTGTTGCGGTATGTCCAAAAGCTAGAAAGTGCACATGATTTTCCATGGCAGTAGACCATGCGGGCTCATCAAAATTTCCCGTAATAAAGCAATCTACGTTGCAAAGAATCGCTTGAGATAGCTCTTTATAAGCGCCTCCAGAAATCAGTGCTGCAGAGGAAATGATTTCTTTTCCGCCAAGTACTTGAGCTTTTATTGGAGTTTGGTAGTAGTCGGATAAGTTTTTTATAAATAGTTTTATGGGCGTAGGAGAGAACGATCCTTGAACTCCAAGATGGGGAAGAAAACTCCCGAAGGGTTGAAGATGGGTCCATTGTAAATCATGAGCTACCTTCCAGTTGTTCCCAATCATGCGATGAGCATCCAGGGGGAGGTGATAGGCTAATAATTGTATGTCATGTTTGATCAAGTATTGTATTCGCTCATGGAGCATGCCTGTGATGGGATACGGCATGCCTTTCCAGAATAGGCCGTGATGCACAATCAAGACATTCGCTTCCATTTCAATCGTGGCGAGTATCGTGGACAAATCAGCGGTGACGCCAACGGCTATCTTCTGAATATCAGAATTTGGGCTACCTACTTGCAGTCCATTAGGACAGTAATCAGGAAATGTTTCCGGAGAGAGTAGATCGTTTAAGTAGACGAGAAGATCAGCAACTTTCATGTACGATAACAATAGTTATGAGAATTTATTTTTATTATTAATTCACAAATGAAAATTCCTGACAATCTTTACGCAGTGCTTAGGTTGCGGGGGGGCAGACGATGTAGTGAGTATTTGCGTTCTTGGATTTTTCAATTTATCATCGTTATTATATCCGTATTTTTTAACGACTTTGTTTGTTAATGATTTACATTATGGGTTGAGGAGGAATACTTGTTTAATTGAAATGTAGATTTACTAATTAATTGTCAATATACTGCTTCTGCCAATGTGTCAGGGCTTGTTATTTCACTTATTGTCCTCCCTTTGCTCAAGAGAAAATGATTCTTGATGGTTAAATTGATTAGGGAGAGGCATGACTTGCTTTAGTACTTCTTTTTGTTGTTCTCAATCATCTGTAGTTGATGATAGTTCACATACTTGTAATTCGCAGCGTTTATATAGATGTGTTTTAGCGATTTCTAACATTTGCTTCGCGATTCTTGCTCTTGTTTGCGGGGCTTTTCTTGTTAGTGGGACTTCTGCACCGATAGTGATTTTAGGTTTAGTTATTTCTTTAGTACTTTGTGGAGTGCTATTAGTAGTGAATGTCTATTATTCTAGGTGCTCTCATGCTGTCGTGTCGCAGATAGTGGATGGAGAAATAGATGCGGGTGGGGGGTCGGCGGCTCTAATCAAGAAATGATGGCAGGCTTAAATTCTGAGACCACTTTTACATTAGATTCTGATGCTATTGGAAACGTATTGGCAGAGGAGGTGCCTGTAGTTTTAGATAGAGTTGAGGACAAGTCGTTAGTAAGTGTTGCCGAGGCTGCGTCAGATTTTCATCTTGCTAGAGAGGAGTCTAGAGATGAGGAGTCAACTTCTATTTTAGATACTGCCTTTCAATTATCGTATTCTAGTACGGATGCCCCCTCTATTACAGAAGCAACTGGCGCCGTAGATTGTGATTTAGGTTTGTTGTTTGACCCTGCATCGGCCGTAGATACGGAAGCTACTTTTGATGCTGAGGGTGATGGCAGAGCAGAAGCATTCATTCCCGCTAGCTTTCACGGCGCAATTGGTAGACATTACCCTGAAATGATTCACCAATTGTGTGTTCAGGAGAATCTCACAATTCAAGAATTCCGTCTTCTTATAGAAGGACTCAATCAAGGAAACTCCATTGACAGTTACCCTAATCACCTAAAAATAAAGTTGCAGAATTTTTCCTTTCCCAATTTGCAAAGCACATGTGTTCATGCTGGATTACTCCCTCTGGATGATGTTTTATTAAAAGAATGTCCTTTTTACTTTATCAATAGATTGATTGCCAGGGGAGATAGGAAATTTCCTGAATCACAAGGATTATCTCCTGAAGTTTATTGGACAAACCGTAGGGGATTTGCGAGTTGTTATGATACAATCTTCACGCCTTTTGTTTGGGTTTTATCTCGAATAGTATCTAAAGAAGAATACCTCATGCTTCTTGACCATGCTGAGAATGAAACGTGGTCCCAAACTAAGGCTCTAATTGTTGAACTGCAAAGTCGTATGATCAGTTATATAGATAACGTGTATCAACCAAGTTTCTCATTGAAAAAATCTCATGTCAAATGGGAGACAAGGAAATCTAGTCCCTTCCTGCATTTATGTAAACACGGATTCAATTGGGAGCAGTTACAGTTATTTACAAAATTAGATAGTCGTTATATCGATTTTCTTTGCGAAATTGAATCGCAAAGTCGAGGGGGACATCTATGTAGGAGCATGATTGCCACTTCTAGGTATATCCAAGAAGCGGAAACGAGCTTTGATCCTCATGTGACATTACTTACATGGGAGGAATGGATAGAAGACTATCAGGATAGCTGTAGGAGAGATCAGAGATGGAGAGCCCATGAATCAACAGTCACATTGTTAAATCGTAGACGGGATGAACGAGAGCCTTTGGAAGCCATCACCATGGATCATGAATTGTTTGTCGGACAACCGTATTATGATTATGACCTGAATACAGGAGCTAGAAGGAAATCCGACTAGTGTGTTGCACAATGCACGAACAGAATTTTAGGAATGTATTCTTCAACTTGCTATGCAAACGTCGCAGAGGCTGGACACTATGACCTCCATTGAGAAGGAAGGATCCATTTTCTAACTCTGAGAAGACTGTTGTGTGAAACCATGTATTTTTTCCTTAGCATGGCCAACCTTACATTGCTATATGGTTAAGAGTCATTCAATTGTATTTCAGAGTTTGATTCTAGTTATTTTACACGTAAAAATTCCAAGATTTCTCCATTGTTTTTTGTTTCTAAACAGGCGTATATTTTCTCAAATGTATTTTTATTGGATAGTATAGCGTGCATCCTTTACAGTCACCTTCGCATTTGGGATCTAATGCTGCTGCGCTATTAGTAATACAAGAACGTAAGGCACAGACTTGTATTGCGGATAGTTTACGTAAACATGCTTTAGCTATAGGGAATAGTGTTTCTCTTGCTTTAGTTACTACTTTCGCAACTTTGATGATTTGTGGATTGACTCAGCCTATGATTATCCTGGGTTTGGTCATCTCTATCATTCTTTTAGGTGTCTCTTTCGGCTTATGGATTTATCGTAGGGATACGTTCAAGCTTAAACCCTCTATTCCGCAAGGTTTTGCTTCTATAATTCAACATGAATTCCCTTCGGTTATTCATGATTTCGTTGTTAGGGAAAGGGTATCTCTACAAGAGTTGCGTGCAGTGATATCGGGACTATCTTCTGGAGAGTTTGTGTTTCCATCACACAAGTGTCAAGAAAAGGTAGAGAAGTTTGGTCTTGAGCGTTTACAAACCGCTTGTGAGGGAAGACATCTTCCTGATTTAGAGAAATTATTATTAAAGAATTGTCCTTTGTACTTTCTGGGTAAGTTTATCGATTTGGGTTCTAGAGAGTTTCCTAGTGCCGAGGGCATGGAACCTGAAGTGTATTGGGTATGTCGTACAGGATTATCTAGTTGCTTAGATACTGCTTTTCATCATTATACTTGGCTTTTTGCTCGAGTAGTTACTGAATCTGAATACCAAAGTCTATTCAATCATGCTCACCACGGGACTTGGAATGAAGCGCAGCCTATAGTTGAAAGCATTCGTTCTCGACTTCTAGGTATTCTTCCCCATGAGTTTGTTGATAGTTTTCATGTTGATCGTGGTTGGGTGTCCTGTTGTTTAACTACCTACCCATTAGATTGGTTACTGTTCTTATGTAAACATGGTGTTTCTTGGGAGCAATTACAGTTACTTCAAGAGGTAGAATGTCAACATATGGTCTTCCTTTCTTTATTTAATGAGGAAAATGGAGGCATGAATTTGTCACGCCTTATGCTGGCTACATACCCGTATATGCATCAAGAAGGCCCTGAGTTTGATTCTTCTTGGCTTTACTCACTTGGGACGAGTGGATTCACGATTATAAGAAGAATAAAGAGAGCCCTATATGGCATTGTTATAACCAGACGCTATCCTTCTTCAACCAGAGAAGCACGAAAGGGCTTGTAGAGAGACGCAGTCTCTCTCATATTCCTATTTACTCTTTAAATCGCACGACAGGAGAAAGAACGCTGAATTAGCATCTTTTTCCCTCACGTTGCCTTTCTATATCTTCATCATCTTTTCTTCTCATTTTCTTGTATTCTTCATTTGAGTTTCATTGAGGAATAGCTTTAGAAGGGATCTGTTTTTTATTGTTTTTAATTTTGAATATAATTAAAAGCTTTCGGGCTTTGCT
Organism: Chlamydia abortus; assembly: GCF_002895085.1. Classification (NCBI taxonomy): domain Bacteria; kingdom Pseudomonadati; phylum Chlamydiota; class Chlamydiia; order Chlamydiales; family Chlamydiaceae; genus Chlamydia; species Chlamydia abortus. Next base: position 698,705 of record NZ_CP024084.1, on the reverse strand, counting down.
CTGTTTCTTAAAAATATCATCATAATAGGACATGTTATGAGTGTCGATAGTATCTCCCTAGATGAGCGTCTTCGGAGTTCTTTGATTTCTCCGAGTTTGAGAAGTAAAGAGCGTTGTCCGTTAGATAAGTTATCTCACCATGCTACGGCGATTATGAGTATAGTTTATTCTGTCTTTAGTGGCGTTTTCGTATTTTTACTTGCCTATGGATTTTCTCATCCCTTGATTATTCTCGGTATGGTGTTCTCTTTGTTGATTGTAAGCATAACAGCGATTTTGGTATTACGTCGTTGTTGGCATGAGTTCAACCATCCTCTTCCTTCAGGATTCCGCTCTGTATTGGAGAAAAACTATCCTTGAGTTATTTGTGATTTCGTTTTTGACAATCTACTCACTCTTAAAGAATTGCGAGCGCTACTCTTATGTTTGTCTTCGGGGAGTTTGGATATGTTGCCTGAGGATTGTAAGGAGAGAGTAACAGCCTTGGATTTTGAGCGTGTACAACTTGCTTGCCGTGGAGTGCAGATCCCTGATTTGGAAACTCTATTGCTAAGGAATTGTCCTTTATATTTCATAAATAAGTTTATACAGCTTGGTTCTAGAGAACTGCCTGCAGAAGAACAGATCGAGCCTGAGATATATTGGGTGAATCGTCTGGGGTTGTCCGATGTGAACCTCATAGCTTTCCATCCTTGTGTTTGGCTATTAGCTCACATTGTTTCTGAGGAAGAATACACAACATTATTAGAACATGCAAGATACTCGACTTGGCATAGAGTGCACGATCTTGTGCAATCGATACACTTGAGGATGAGGCAGTCATTAGAGGAAATGACCGAAGATGAGAACCGTACATGGTTATTAGAATCTCTAAATCAAGCTCCTACGGCATGGTTGTTGGCATTGTGTAAACACGGAGTTTCTTGGGCACAACTGCAGTTATTTAGAGATATAGATTGTAATTTGTCAATTTTTCTTCAAGCATTTGATCGGGCACGAGTTAGTGGGGTGCTTATGGAATTAATGCTTGTTGTTTCTCGCTACATTGATGAGGAGAACGTAGAACATTTCGATCCCCAAATTGCCTTGCTTACTTTGACTGAGTGGATGGACTACTATTATCGAGATGACCAGCGCATTTATGGTCTCCATAAAGGAGTGCTGCAATTTTTTAACAAACGTAGTAGGCATACATTACAAAAACGCAACCTTTCACGGGCGCATCTCAATTACTCTATCCTCAATAAAGATACGGGAGATAGGTTTCTCAAGTGGGTCGATGCACAATAGGTGCCTGTTAACTTCTCATTCATCTTCATAAATCGTCGATATTCATTAGCATTGTAGAAGTAGGGAGGTATCGAGTTCCCTATAGTGTCTGGAAACGAAATGCCGATGTGCTCAGTAGATAACGTCTTGGTAACACAGTCTTGATCTGATGTTTATAGGGTGTTGTGTTAGCTGCATGTGGGTTGAGAGACTTTCTCGTTAACTACAACGGCTAAATTCTTATTTAAGAATCTTCGTGACCACCAAGGTCAGTACTTAAATACATTTTCAGAAAAATAGATTTGGCATCGTGTTTTAGATTCATTATAGATAGGGATGGTATGGATTTTCTGTCTAAACTTTCTTATACAACTTGGGGAGATCTTCGCCAGGGGTGTGTTATGCTGTTGAGATTTTAGGGAAACCTGGCTGTGTATTTGATCTTTTTGTTAGAGAACATCCTCATTTGACCTCACAAAAACAATTATATTAGTATGATTTAGGTGGTTAGTTTTTGTGTGAAAATACGAAGACTTTCTAGCTAAAGGATAGAGAAAGGTAAAACACATAGAGGTGTTGTGAAAAAAGATCCCTATTTAGAAGTAAAAAAACAGTTAGCTCTTGAAGCGGCAAACTTGGTGGAGCCAGGAATGCTTTTGGGATTAGGGAGTGGCTCGACATCTAGAGAATTTATCAAAGCTGTTGCTCACAAGCATAAACAAGAAAATTTAGATATTCGTGCTGTGGCTTCTTCAAAAGAGTCGCATTCTCTAGCCAAGAGTCTAGGAATTCCTTTGGTTGATGACGAAGAGTTCACGGAAATAGATCTTGCTGTTGATGGTGCAGATGAAATCGATCCTCAATTGCGCATGATTAAAGGTGGAGGTGGAGCCATTTTTCGTGAGAAGATCTTATTACAATCCAGTCGGCGACGGTTGATACTTGCAGATGAAAGTAAACATGTGCAGGTTTTAGGGAAGTTTGGTCTTCCTATAGAAATTAGTCCTTTCGGTAGATCTTCTATTATTGCTACTTTGAAAAATTTGGGGTATCTAGGAAATTTAAGAAAAAATTCTCATGGAGGATTTTTTATCACCAATAACAGAAATTATATTTACGATATTCATACTCCAAATGTATATCCTCATCCCGAGGAAGACCTGCTGAAGCTGCTACAAATTCATGGTATTATTGAAGTCGGGTTTGTTATAGCGAGCGTTGAAGTATGGTTTGGTTATGCCAACGGTCAGATTGGTAAAAAGAACACCGGTAGAGTATGAGTATAGAAAAAGAGCTGCTCCAAGATACCCCTTTGGTTTTACTTAACTTTTATAAGTTAGTCAGCTTTTGTCATTACGCAGGAATAGTCTTAGGTACCGAAGAAAAAAAATTTGCGATATATGGGCATGTATCTATGGGGCAGGCTTTTCAAAATTCCGATCCCACGCACTTTGCTTTATCAAGACCATTGACCCATGATTTACTCAATTTTGTTTTTTCAGGTTTTGATATTCAGGTATTGCGTGTTGTGATTAGCGATTACAAGGATAACATTTTTTATACGCGTATGTTTTTAGAGCAAAAACAAGGGGATTCTCTCTATATTACCGATGTTGATGCCCGTCCGAGCGATAGCATCCCTTTAGCGCTGACACACAAAGTTCCTATTCTTTGTGTGAAGTCGGTGTTTGATGCTGCTGTAGCTTATGAAGAATAGAAGAAAATCCCATGGTATCTTATGGCCAAAATTCCCTATGCTATTTTAGAGAAAGGTTCGTTACTATTAGCTTCTCCTGATACAGATCAGGGAGTATTTGCTCGTAGTGTAATTTTGTTATGTGAGCATAGCCTCAATGGTTCTTTTGGTCTCATTTTAAATAAGACCTTGGGTTTAGAAATATCCGACGATATTTTTCCTGTCGATAAAGTATCAAATAACAATATCCGTTTTTGTATGGGAGGTCCCTTACAAGCGAATCAGATGATGCTTTTGCATTCCTGTTCAGAAATTCCCGAACAAACTTTAGAAATTTGCCCTTCCGTATATTTAGGGGGGGATCTGTCTTTTTTACAAGAGATTGCTTCTAGTGAGGCAGGACCTATGATCAATCTATGTTTTGGTTATAGTGGTTGGCAAGCAGGACAATTGGAAAGAGAATTCCTTGATGGGAATTGGTTTTTAGCTCCTGCAAGTTATGAATATGTCTTTACCGATTCTCCTGAAAATCTTTGGTCTATGATTCTGAAAGATTTAGGGGGTAAGTATGCTTCGCTGTCTACAGTCCCGGAGAATCTTTTGTTAAATTAGCTTCTAGTGTTTATTTATTATAAGCTCAGTCTTTTCCTAGGTTTTAAAGTTGTCATGTTTCAAAATAACCCCGGATTTTTTTAGGGGGTTATATGCCGATTATTGAAGAGTCAACTATGACTTACGCGGAGGCTTGTCGCTATTTTCCTGGAGGAGTCAATTCTCCGATACGTGCGTGTATTCCTGTGGGGATTCTTCCTCCCATTGTCTCTAGTGCTCACCGTGATATTTTCATAGATAGTTTTGGTAAGACATTTATAGATTTTTGTGGGTCTTGGGGATCATTAATACACGGTCATGGCCATCCAAAAATTTTAGATGTTATTTGTAATTCAGCATCTCAAGGTACCTCGTATGGTCTAACTTCAGAAAATGAAATTTCTTTAGCAGCAACATTATTTTCCTGTTTGGAGTTCGAGGACCATAAGGTGCGGTTTGTCTCATCAGGTACGGAAGCTACCATGACCGCTGTGCGTCTTGCTTGCGCCACTACGGGGCGTTCCATAATGATTAAATTTTTAGGATGCTATCATGGACATGCCGATGTTTTGTTAAAAGGTATCTCTATAGATGAGAGCAATATCCACCAAGTTCCTCATATTGTAGATACCTACTTTTCGGGAAATCCTTATTTGCCTTTGAATTTGATCTTGCCCTACAACGATATACAGATTTTCAAAGAAGTTATGCTTCAGGTCGGGGAACGCGTTGCCTGTGTAATTTTTGAACCTATAGCTATCAATATGGGGGTTGTTCTCCCAAAACCTGGATTTATTGAGGGGGTGATAACTATAAGTCGCAGGTTTGCAGCTCTAACGATTATGGATGAAGTCGTGACTGGATTCCGCATGGGAATCCGCGGTGTCCGCTCTATAATGGATGTAGATTCTGATATTACTGTGTATGGGAAAATCTTAGGAGGAGGTATGCCGGTAGCTGCTTTCCTCGCTCACCACAGGATTATGGATCATTTACTTCCTTTAGGACAGGTATTCCAAGCGGGAACACTTTCTGGGAATCCTATTGCTATGGCTGTAGGAAAAGCTTCCCTAGAGTTATGCCGTGAAGTAGATTTTTACCCTAAATTAGAGAATCTTGCCCAAAGTTTCTTTGCTCCTATAGAAGAGGTAATTTGTCATCAAGGTTTCCCCGTATCTTTAGTGAGAGCAGGGTCGATGTTTTCATTTTTCTTTAGAGAAACACCCCCGACAAATCTCCGTGAGGTGCAGGAATGTGATCACCAAATGTTCGGAGTATTTTATCGTCATGTCTTTGCTCAAGGAGTGTATTTATCTCCAGCTCCCATGGAAGCAAGCTTTCTTTCTTCTGTACACAGTAAGGAAAATCTAGCCTATACGCAAAATGTGCTTATTGATAGTTTAATGAAAACATTCGGTAGCCTTTAAAATACAAGGGCTTCTCAAAATTTTGAGGATGTGGAATATGGAGGCAAAAAAACGTGCTCGTATTTTCCAAATACTTTGTGTTTTTCCTTTGGAATTAGGCAGATGGATGGGGTTCACTTGTGCAGTGATAAAAAGCTTATCATGGAAGAAGAGCTTATTTCGATCTGTAAATATTCAGGGTTATGATATCGGTGTAGCTTCTTTACCCGTAGTGATTCTTACTGGAGCTGTAACAGGAATCGTTTTGGCTTTGCAGTCCTGCTATCAATTGGGAATCCATGGATTGTCCTGTGCTATAGGATTTTTCGTAGTAAAAAGTATTTTAGTAGAAATAGGTCCTGTTCTTACCGCCCTCGCTCTTTCTGGAAGAGTCGGAGGAGCTATTTCTGCTTTTTTAGGCACTATGCGTATGACCGAACAAGTGAGCGCAATGGAAACTTTAGGAGTGAATCCTTTAGCATACTTCGCCTTACCCAGGATTATCGCAGGCACTATTGCTATGCCTGCTTTGGTCATTGCCGCAGTCTGGTCAGGGATCTTTGGTGGTTATTTACTCTGTCGTTATGCTTTTCAATTGCCAGCACAAGTATATTTACATATGGTTTCTGGGAATGTATTCATATCCGATATTGTGATGGTCATTGTGAAGTCCTTAGTATTCGGATTTATTATCACATCTTTAGCTTGTTATCAGGGATTAGGGAAGCATTGCCGCATTACAGATGTGGCTAAGGTGACTACTGCAGGAGTTGTAACCTCATATATTTCTATTCTATTCGCTAATTGTGTGATTACAGCATTCTTTCATGTTCTAGGTTACTAGGGAGAGGTATGGTAGAACCCTGGATTTCTGTCGATCGCATTTATAAGAGTTATTGCAATAACGAAGGTCAAGGCCATACGGTACTGCAGGGGGTTTCTTTGCAGGTATTTCCTGATGAGTTGTTGGTCATTCTAGGAAAATCAGGCACAGGAAAAAGCGTGCTTCTTCGGCATATTATAGGGTTAGAGGTCCCAGACTCTGGAGAAGTGCGCTATGCTAAAGAACTGACTCATAAAGGGCGTTTAAAAGATTTTACTATTGGTATGGTGTTTCAGGGAGGAGCTCTCTTTGATTTTCTCTCTGTTCGAGAAAATGTCGCTTTCGGTCTTCATGCTTATAATGACCGGCATAAAATATTTTCCCCACAAGAGATCAACGCTAAGGTGGATCAAGCTTTGTCTAATGTAGGATTAAGTTACGCTGCGGATTTTATGCCGAGTAAATTATCTGGGGGTATGGTAAAGCGCGTCGCCTTAGCCCGATCTTTAGTCTATTCTCCTAAGCTTGTCCTTTATGATGAGCCTACAGCAGGTTTAGATCCTATGACGAGTCGAGAAATGACACACTTAATTTTCCAATTGCGAAAAGAACAAGGAATAGGGGGTATAGTCATTACTCATGATATTACATTAGCATTAGCGCTTGCAGATCGCATTGCTATCCATGATAAAGGCACTATACCCCGTATCTATACAAAGGAAGAATTTATAAAGACAAACGATGCTTTGGTTAGGCAATTCTTTGCCGGTCATCAGCATGGTGAAATGCTGATTAAGGAGGGCTAATGTCTAAGGAAGATCGTAAATCAATATTTTTTGGAGTATTTCTTTGTGTAGGCATGCTCGGTTTATTTTCTGTCATGCTATTCACTCCCAAAAGTCGTGGAGATGGAAAACAAGAAATCCATGTCGCCTTTACTCACCTCAGTGGAGTAAGTAAAGGAATGAATGTGTGTCTAGCAGGTCAGATTATCGGTTCTGTAGCTTCTGTGCACAATATTATGGATAAGGGAATTTCCCGAGATACCAGACAGTTATATTGCTACGAACTCGTTTTGAAAATTGATTCGGGAATTACTCTTTATAAAGACGATACTTTTGCTATGTACTCTCCTAAAATTATAGGAGAATCTATAGTCAATATTCTTCCTGGAAAGATAAGAACTGAAGACAACCGCTTGTGCTCTCAGGATTTAGTCTACGGTAATCATATTGATCCTATTGAGAAGTTGATACAGTTTGTCGATAAGGCTGACAAAGCCTTGGGGAGACTCGAAACAGAAACTGTTCATATTTATGAAAAATTATCTTCCTTGATTGATGACGATAAAGACTCTTCATTCATCCAGCAGGCTCGGTTAGTCACAGAGTCTATACACAAAAGTGCTAACAGATTAGCGGATTGCTTAGACGGTGAGCGTGTTGCCCGTTTCGATGGGCTAATGAGTGACTGTCGGGAGATCGCCGGCATCGTGAAAGATTACGGATTATTATATCAATACAATTCGCAATGGAAAAAACAGCAAAAAATAAAAGATAAGAAAAAACACTTGTTACAGAATCAAGAAGTCGCTTTGGAAAATAGATAGATTTTTTGTTTTGTCTATGTAATGAATAAAATGTTCCAAAAGAGTATTAGGGCTGTTTTATGGATAAGATATCGGATGCAGTAAGCGAAGCTCTAGAAAAGGCTTTTGAGCTCGCGAAATCACAAAAAAATCCTTACGTAAGCGAAAACCATTTCCTTAAATGTCTATTAGAAAATACTGAATCACTATTTTATTTAATTATTAAAGAGATTCAAAGCAATCCTAAATTGCTGATTTCTGCAGTCGATAAGGCTCTATCGTTAGAACCTTCAGTTGTTGAAGGAGACGCTATGCCGAAACCTTCTTCAGGGCTGCAAAGTTTACTTCTAGATGCCAAACATGAGGCAAAAGATCTCGGAGATACTTACCTTTCTGGAGATCATGTATTATTAGCTTTTTGGAAATCCAACAAGGAGCCGTTTGCTTCTTGGAAAAACACGGTAAAAATATCCTTAGACGATCTTAAAAAACTCATTATTAATATAAGGCGTGGCAATCGTATGGACTCTCCTAGTGCGGAAAATAATCTCCGGGGCCTAGAAAAGTATTGTAAGAACTTAACTTTATTAGCGAAAGAAGGGAAGCTGGATCCTGTCATTGGCAGAGATGAAGAAATTCGTCGTACAGTGCAAGTGCTATCACGAAGAACGAAGAATAACCCCATGCTGATAGGTGAACCAGGAGTAGGGAAAACAGCAATAGCGGAAGGCTTGGCTTTACGCATAGTTCAAGGCGATATTCCCGAAAGCTTAAAAGGTAAACATCTTTATGTTTTAGATATGGGGGCATTAATCGCGGGAGCAAAATATCGCGGGGAATTTGAAGAACGCTTAAAAAGTGTGCTTAAAGATGTAGAATCTGTGGATGGGGAAAGTATTTTATTTATTGATGAGGTGCATACTCTCGTAGGTGCTGGAGCTACCGACGGAGCTATGGATGCTGCAAATTTATTAAAACCCGCTTTAGCTCGGGGGACTTTGCATTGCATTGGGGCGACTACTCTGAATGAATATCAAAAGTATATTGAAAAAGATGCCGCGTTAGAACGGCGTTTCCAACCCATTTTTGTCACCGAGCCTTCCTTAGAAGATGCTGTATTTATTCTTCGTGGTCTCCGTGAGAAGTATGAAATTTTCCATGGCGTACGTATTACTGAGGGAGCATTAAATGCTGCCGTGCTTCTTTCTTATAGATATATTCCTGATCGTTTCCTTCCTGATAAAGCGATCGATCTTATTGATGAAGCTGCTAGTTTAATTCGTATGCAAATTGGTAGTTTACCTCTACCTATCGATGAAAAAGAACGCGAGCTCGCAGCATTGATTGTTAAACAAGAAGCTATAAAACGCGAAAAAGCTCCTGCCTATCAAGAAGAGGCTGAAGCTATGCAACAGTCTATAGATCAGCTGAAAGAAGAACTTGCAGTGTTACGACTACGTTGGGACGAGGAAAAAAAACTTATTTCCGGTCTGAAAGAAAAAAAGAATTCTTTAGAAAACATGAAGTTTTCTGAAGAAGAAGCAGAACGTATTGCCGATTACAATCGCGTTGCGGAGTTGCGCTACAGCTTGATCCCTGCTCTTGAAGAAGAAATCCGTCATGATGAAGAAGCATTAAATCAAAGGGATCATCGTTTGCTTCAAGAAGAGGTAGACGAGCGTCTTATTGCTCAAGTAGTCGCAAATTGGACAGGCATTCCTGTGCAAAAGATGTTAGAAGGTGAAGCAGAAAAACTTCTTGTTTTAGAAGAATCCTTGGAAGAACGTGTTGTGGGTCAACCGTTTGCTATTTCTGCGGTAAGTGATTCTATACGTGCGGCGCGTGTTGGACTGAGTGATCCCCAACGTCCTTTGGGGGTATTCCTATTTTTAGGCCCTACAGGAGTTGGAAAAACAGAGCTCGCTAAAGCTCTCGCGGATCTTTTGTTTAATAAAGAAGAGGCTATGGTACGCTTCGATATGACCGAATATATGGAAAAGCATTCCGTGTCCAAGTTGATCGGATCGCCTCCAGGTTATGTAGGTTATGAAGAAGGCGGAAGCCTGTCCGAAGCTTTACGTCGAAGACCGTATTCTGTTGTACTCTTCGATGAAATCGAAAAAGCAGATAGGGAAGTTTTTAATATTCTTTTGCAGATTTTTGATGAGGGCATCCTTACAGATAGTAAGAAACGTAAGGTAAATTGCAAAAATGCTTTATTCATTATGACTTCGAATATAGGTTCTCAAGAACTCGCCGATTACTGCGCGAAAAAGGGAAGTGAAGTCAGTAAGGAGACAGTGTTGTCGGTAGTTTCTCCAACATTACGGAAATACTTCAGTCCTGAGTTCATCAATCGTATTGATGACATTCTTCCTTTTATTCCTTTAAGTACCGAAGATATTGTAAAAATCGTCGGCATTCAGATGCGTAGGGTTGCCCAACGCATGTTAGAAAGACGAGTCACGTTAACATGGGATGATTCTGTTATACTCTATCTCAGTGAGCAGGGGTATGATAGTGCTTTTGGAGCACGACCTTTAAAACGGTTAATTCAGCAGAAGGTAGTTACACTATTATCGAAAGCTTTACTTAAAGGTGATATTAAAGCAGATACTTCTATAGAGTTAACGATGTCCAAAGATATCATACTGTTTAAAAAAGTTAGCGGTTAATTTCCAAGAAGTACACTCTTAGAAATTCTTCGTGATTGTGAGCTTTTTCATGTTTGAAGAAGAGTCTTAGCGTCACAGGCCGAGGAGGCCCTACCCCGTGGGAACGGGGTAGGAGAGGTGGATGAGATTAGAACTGGATCTTCGATCCGAGATCTACGTTATAGGTTCGTGAAGATCCCCTGAGCTCGAAACCGAACTGGCTGAAGATTTCTATGTTGTGACTTAAAGACAAGTAGTTTCCTGCTTGTAGCATGAAGGCGCTTCGCGCAAGGTTGTTGGCTTTCGTTACCCAGACAGCAGAGTCGGGGCTTACTAACAGAGAAGTAGTACAGTCAGGGTTACTTCTTACGATATCAGGAGAATAAGCAGCAGTGACATGATAAGAAGCTGTATCGTTGTTAGCAAATCTCTCAAACTTGATGCCGATAGGCAGAGAAAGGTTGGTGAGATTGCTGCTTTCGAAGTATCTTCCCTGATCGCTATTGTTTTCCTTAAAGTCATCTTGGTGCGTATGCACAAGTTGAAACTTCAGGAAAGGTGAGTACATATCGAATAGGAGAGAAGATTCTGTTTGGATAGGCACAGTTGCACCAAGCTCGACTCCGAAACAATCGTTACCCCAATCACCCTTGATTTCTGCATACGTTGTTTTACGAGGAGCGTAAGTAGTCGTCATGTTGGTTTTCATGTCGTTTGAAGCATGACAATAAGTTAACTGTGCGTTAAGGACTAACGGAGCTTCTGCACCGATAGTGTTTTGTAGCAGATTCTGCCAAGCGCTCCAATAGGAGATATGCTGATAATAGAGAGAACCTGCGTAAATGTTGGCGTTGTTTTTCGACACTAAATAGTCTTTGTCCTTTCCGAAGAGTTGGCAGAAAGCCGCACTGAAAATATCATCAGAAGGAGTTTTTGCGTAGACGCCTAAAGCGTATCCGGCGCTATTGTGACGGAACTTGCGTTTAGTATCAGAGCCACTTTTGTGTAAGAAGTTAGCTAGACCGGATACCCAAAAACCTCTATGGTAGTCAGCGCCATTGACGCTAATATCCATTAAGTTTTGTATAGCTCTGAGGTCAGAGAATGCACCCCAAAGAGTATTCGGGACTAAAGGTCCTTGACGTTCTGGGTTAGGGGAGTAGCCAGTTTGTTCCCAAGTTAGAGTGGCTGTTTTTGTAGCTGTTTCGGTGTCCCAAGTTACTGTCCAATTTCCTTGGTAACCGTAATGAGTAGGAGGGACATAATTTGTTAGATTATCTGTAGGCTGTGTGACTGTACTAGCGTTAGTTGTAGCTACTATTGCTGTGAAAGGTTTAGACGTAGCAAGAATAGGATCTTCATAAGCATTGCCATCAGCATCGACTAGATTGACAGCGTTAATAGTTATAGCTTGACTTGCTGTATTTGTTGCGAGTTTAGCAGGAGAGGTACCCCCCCCCCCCCCCAACGAGGCGATGTTAATATCTAGATTAGTTAGGGTGATGGTTTCTCCACCTGAAGAAGGCGTCTGTAATGTGGTCCCTAGATCCATGACAACGGTAGATCCCGCTTCCTGCGTTACTTGTTTTGCGGTTACAGATACACCATCTTTAAGTACAAGAGATCCTGCTGATAATGTGATGGGTTGGTTGAAAGTAGAAGCTAGGTTTTCCGCTCGTGCTTTTTCTTCATCGGATAATTTTTCACCTGAGAAGACGATCTTTCCTGTATAATCAACAGTTTCTTTTTTATTAATGTTTAGTTCATCAGATCCTCCCCCAGTAATAGGGTCATAGAAGAAAATTCCGAAGCCGTCTTTAGCACGTAGCTTTGTAAATTTCCCTGTGCCGAGATCTATGGAATTTCTTGTTACTGTAGAACTTCCACCACTAGTTTTGATGATTTTGTTCCCATCGAAGGTAATATCTCCGAGATCAGCGGTTAGGCTACATTCACCACTTGAATCTTTTATGCTAATAGCTCCGCCTTTAGGGGATGAACCGTTGGATACAGAGTTGTTAGAAAATAATGTAGGCCCACCTGAGACAATGGTGAGTTTATCAGCATAAATAGCCCCGCCTTTTGAAGTGGAGGAGTTTTCTGAGAAAACCAGATTCTGATTATTTTCTATTTTTAATTCAGCATCACTGCTTCCTTTACACTGGATAGCCCCACCTTCTGCTGTTGAGCAGTTTTTATGGAAGACAAGACTAGAGTTATCTTTTAAAGTTGTGTTGCCTTTAGTCTGTATAGCTCCGTAACCAGTTGTGCCTGGAGGACAATAAGCACATGAAAATAAAGAAAATCCTGAGATGCCTAAGGTTTTTCCTTGACCTTGAACATTAATGGCTCCGGGGTTACTAGCTGTAGTAGTAATATTATCAAAGCAAAGAGTATACCCGTTTCCTAGGAAGGTAAGGTTATCAGTAGCTGAGAAACAACTTTTCTTTAGACCTGAATCTTTCCCTGCAAAGGAGATACACACATTGCCTTCACAAGTATACGTTGTTCCTGATGAAGTTTCTTTTACCTGGAACTCCTCAGAGGTCACATTTCCATTATAGCTATCGGAGGGAGTTAAGGCTGTTTGAGCGTCGTTAGCGAAGCTCAAAGAATTCGAGGCAAATAGGCTCGAGGATATTAAGAACCAGTAGACTGGATGTTTCATAAATTCATGCTTTGGGTGATTTGAGATATCCTAACTCGATCATAAAAATAATTAAAAGTCAAGGTCACCAGCTAGAGTAGACAAAGGGAGGCCCTGCTCCGTGTCTACGGAGCAGGGGAGGTGGATGAGATTAGAACTGGATCTTCGATCCGAGATCTATGTTATAGGTGCGGCAAGAACCTCGGAGTTCGAAACCGAATTGACTGAAGAGCTCCGTGTTGCGAGTTAAAGCCAAGTAATTTCCTGCTTGTAATATGAAAGCATGCCGCGCAAGGTTATTAGCTTTAGTTACCCAGACAGCAGAGGTTGGGCTCACTAACAGAGAGGCAGTACAGTCAGGGTTGCTTCTTACGATATCTGGAGCATAAGCCAGGGTAAGGTTGTAAGAAGCGGTATCCTTGTGAGAGAATTTTTCCAATTTCACACCTATGGGCATAGATAAGTTGGTGAGGTTATTACTTTCAAAGTATCTTCCTTGATCGCTATTGTTTTCCTTAAAGTCATCTTGGTGCGCATGCACAAGTTGTAGCTTCACGAAAGGTGAATACATATCGAAGAGGAGAGATGCCGTTTCTATGGGCGCTTTAGCTCCGAACTCGACTCCGAAACAATCATTTCCCCAATCACCTTTGATTTCAGGGTGTGACGTTTTTAGGAGTATATGTATTTGTCATGTTTGTCTTCATATTATTAGAAGCATGACAATAAGCTAACTGTGCGTTAAGGACTAACGGAGCTTCCGCACCGAGAGTATTTTGTAGCAACGTATTCCAGGTATTCCAATAAGAAATATGTTGATAATAGATGGAACCTGCATAGACAGTGGAACTATTTTTAGAGACTAAATAGTCTTTGTCTTTTCCGAAGAGTTGGCAGAAAGCCGCACTGAATACGTCTTCTGAAGGAGTTTGTGCATAGACGCCTAAAGCATACCCAGCACTATGGTGACGGAACTTGCGTTTAGTGTCAGAACCGCTTTTGTTTAGGAAGTTGGCTAGACTAGATACCCAAAAACCTCTATGGTAATCAGCGCCATTGACGCTGATATCCATTAAGTTTTGTATAGCACGGGTATCAGAGAATGCGCCCCAGAGAGTGTTAGGCACTAAAGATCCTACACGTTCTGGATTAGGAGAGTAACCCGTTTGTTCCCAAGTTAGAGTGGCTGTTTTTTCTTGGGCGCTTGATCCTTGTTTCCAAGTGACCGTCCAATTACCTTGATAACCGTAATGGGTAGGAGGAGTATAATTTTTTAGATTGGTTTCGGGAGGTGTGACTGTGCTTGAGGAGGTTGTGGCTGTTATTGCTGAGAAAGATTTTGATGCGGAGAGTATGGGATCTTCATAAGTATTGCTGTCAGTATTGACTAGATTAACAGCGGCAATACTTATAGCTTGGCTTGCTGTATTCGTTGCGAGTTTGGCTGGAGCAGTACCCCCCCCCCCCCCCCAACGAGGCGATGTTAATATCCAAATTCGTTAAGGTAATAGTTTCTCCACTGGAGGACGGTGTTTGTAACGTAGTCCCTAGATCCATGACAACGGTAGAGCCCTTTGTCTGTGTAATTTTTTTTGCTTCTAGAGTGACACCATCTTTAAGGACTAAAGAACCCGCACCGATTTTTAGGGGTTGTTTGAAATATGATTTCAGATTGGCCGGAACCGTTTTTTCTTCATCAGATAACTTTTCTCCTGAGAAGACGATCTTTCCTGTATAAGTAGTGTCGCTTTCAGTTTTATTTAGCTCGATTTCTGTAGATCCTCCTGTGTTAGCGATAGGGTCATAAAAGAAAATACCAAAACCTTCTTTAGCATTGAGTTTTGTGAATTTTCCACCAGAGCCGAGATCGATGGAATTTCTTGTTACTGTAGGACTTCCACCATTAGTTGTGATGATTTTGTTTCCATCAAAGGTAATATCCCCAAGATTCGCCGTTAGACTACATTCACCATCTGAATCTTTGATACAAATAGCCCCGCCTTTAGGGGATGAATTGTGGGATACGGAGTTGTTAGAAAATAACGTCGGTCCCCCTGAGACAATGGTGAGTTTATCGGCATAAATAGCCCCGCCTTTTTCCTTAGAAGAATTCTCTGAGAAAACAAGATTTTTATTATTTTCTAGCTTTAACTCAGCAGTAGAGCTGCTTGATTTACACTGAATAGCGCCACCCTCTGCTGTCGAACAGTTTTTATGGAAGACAAGACTAGAGTTATCTTTTAAAGTTGTGGTGCCTTTAGTCTGTATAGCTCCGTAACCGGTGGTTCCTGGAGGGCAGCAATAGGCACATGAAAATAAGGAAAATCCTGAGATGTCTAAGGTTTTATTGGTACCACTAACACTAATAGCTCCGGGGTGACTAGATTGTGTAGTAATATTATCAAAACACAAGGTGTAACCATTTCCTATGAAAGAAAGATTTTCAGTAGTTTCTGAGAAACAACTTTTATTTAGAGGAGAATCTTTCCCTGCATAGGAGATGCACACATTACCTTCGCAAGTATAAATTGCTCCTGATGTAGTTTCTTTTACCTCGAATTCATCAGAGGTGACATTTCCATTATAGCTATCCGAGGAAGTTAAGGTTTCATTTGTTACCTGAGCAAAGCTCAAAGAATTCGAGGCGAGTAGGCTTGAGGATATTAAGAACCAGTAGACTGGATGTTTCATAAATTCATGCTTTGGGTGATTTGAGATATCCCAAGTCGATCATAAAAATATTAAAAAGTCAAGGGGATCGTCTCTAATTTAGACACAACTCCAACCTTTTACATATACGCATTTGTGATTGCAAAGATAGGTAGGCTTTTGGAAGATGATGAAATAGAAACTATTCCTTATTTCTTTTCATGATCTATCTGTGATCTAAGTCATGAGTAAATAAAGAATCACAATATGAGAGGAACCGTGGTATAATTCTCACATCAGTAAGTTCAGATAAAAGATACTCAGGAAGTACCATTTATGATGCCAAGGTCGCTGTTTGCTATTTTTGTGTTTGTTATTGCTGTAGAAGGATTTGGCTCAAAGATATTTTGTGAAGGTGCGACGATCCCGCAAGATCAATATGAGGATTTTTGGAATCTTGATCCCTACTGTTTGGAAAGCTTGTGCGCTTATTTTGTGATACATGGTAATCAACAAAGTAGACAGAAACTGGAAAAGTTTTTTCCTCAGCTAACCGTTGATGAACTAAAAACTTTATCTCATTGTGTTTTACTATCTAAAAATCCCGATTATGTTTTTTCAAAAGAAGATGTTGAAGTTATAAAAAAACTGAACCTGCAGGGGATCTCTTTTCTATGCTACAAGGATGATACGTCTTTTCTTCCTGCAAAAGATCTTGCGCGTGCTCTGGTATACGCTGAATTCCCCGGAGAAGAGGGAAAGAGTAAAGCAGAACATTATACACATTATTTAGATATTTTAGCTCTGCGTGCTTATATAGAACGTCAGCGCTACTTAGATAGGGAACAAAGTCCATTAGGATCGGAGGCTTATCATAGAGCAACTATAGAAGCTCTGAATACGATTCTGTTTTATGAAGAAGGGATTCGTTACCCATCAAAAAATGAAATGTTTTCCGATGAATTTTCTTTTTTATCTTCGGTAGCAGACCGAAAATTCGGTGTCTGCTTGGGCGTGTCTTCTCTTTATTTATCCCTAGCACAACGTTTAGAACTCCCTTTAGAATCAGTTACGCCCCCAGGACACATCTACTTAAGATACGGAGGAGGAAAGGTCAATATCGAAACCACTGCAGGAGGAAGACATCTTCCTACGGAGCATTATTGTGATTGTTTACACGTTGATGAGTTAAGAATACGCTCTGAAAAAGAGCTTATAGGCCTAACTTTTATTAACCAAGGGTCTTTTGCTTTGCAAAAGCAACGATATCATGAAGCTGACCTAGCTTATGAAAAAGCCAAGGAATACGTAGACGATCATGAACTCGAAGAGCTTTTGGGTATTGTAAAAATCCTAAAAGGTCAGAGAAAAGAAGGGGAGGCTCTTCTTAAAAGCTCTGCACAAGCACAGACTACGGGGTCAGTAGCTCATGATTACCTCCAAGGAAATATAGATCAAACAACATTGAAACTCTTGTTTACACATCCAGGATCTACATACGACGAGGTCCTTTCTTACCAAGAGGCGTTAAAAAAGGCTGTGCAACGCTCACCCAAATGTTGTGAATCTCGTCGTAGACTGGCCTCTGTATTACTTCATCTTGGGAAAATAGCTGAGGGTGTGGCTCTTTTAGAGCAGAGCGCTAAGGAAGCACCAGAAGACATCGCTCTACATTTAAAATTATCTAAGGTTCTTTGCGACCGTCATGATTATGTAAAAGCCCAGAAATATTTTTTAATAGCGGATGGCCTATTGAAAGGTAGGGGAATACAGGATGATAAGAAGTCGTTTACTCTGTACCACGAAATTCGCAAAAAAATATTTTTAATAGCACCTTAATATTAATATTTTGATTTATTGAGATTAATATTAATTTTCTATATACTTAGTTGTCCGTTATTTCTATATATGTGTTTTATGGCTTCTAGTATAGAGGGAAATTCCGTGCCTACCCGATTGAGTGTCTCGAGTATTCGCTCTAGGTGTTCAGATCTTGTGATGGTAATGAATCAGAGAGCTCTGGTTGTTCCGCGATGTAGAGTCGTTCTCGAACTTGCGGCGGCTATTATAGGAACAGGGTGTTTGGCGTTATCTATAGCCTCTTTAACCGGTCTCGTAGCTTTGAGTTCGAGTATTTGGCTAGTACCCACAGGATGTGTTCTGGGTGTTGCTTTGCTAACTTTCGCGATTACATCTGTTTTCTTACGACAGGGTGAACTCAGGAGAGAAAGAGAGTGGAGAAGTCTCACTATGCGCTGGTATCACCTAGTAAGTGATTTAAATAGACAATACCCTCTAGGACATACAGCACGCCATTCTTGAAATTGAGGTGTACTCAAGGCGAGTGGTTAATAAATTTTTCATTGTTATATGTTTATATTTTTGCCTAGAGATGTTTCAATAGCAAAATTATAAATCAATATTTTAGGTGTATTATGTCGTGTAAACAAGTCGTGTTGGACATACGTGATGGTTTAGGCTTAAGTGGCTTTACTTCTGCTCATCTTGTACAGAATAAATTGTCTGTTAATTTGACTCGTCTAGTTATGACCTTAGTCGCCGTGCTTCTTGGTTTAGGTGCTTTAATCTGTGGTATTGGCACTTGCACAGCAGCAGCGTTCACAGTGATGTCTTTAGCTGGCGGTGCTTCTATAGCTTTAGGATTAGTCTTACTCATGTTAGCTAGCTACTGGGGGTACGGGGCTATGTCTAGTTATCGTCATAGAACAGTAC
Source organism: Chlamydia abortus (assembly GCF_002895085.1). Lineage (NCBI taxonomy): Bacteria > Pseudomonadati > Chlamydiota > Chlamydiia > Chlamydiales > Chlamydiaceae > Chlamydia > Chlamydia abortus. The sequence continues at coordinate 680,649 of NZ_CP024084.1, read as the reverse complement.
AGCTCGCTCCCAATCTACAAACCCCCTAATTGAGCTTCTCAAATAGAGTGTAAGCGTTACTGAGATAAATAACTCAAGTTTGTTGAAAACCGTTCTATAATTCAAAGATGATAGAACGGTTTTTTTATGCGATAATGCCTTCACGAGCTGATTTCTCATACACACAGGAGGCATATCTGCAGATACGTCTAAGGGTACAGGTCTCTAGTTAATCACGAACTTCTTCTTAGTGCTTGTTATCAACCTGTCCTTACACGTTGGTTAGACATCTGTGGGCAGTTATAGTAAATTTTTGTTTTTATGTACTTAAAAATTAACATTTTATATCGTTCTCCTGAAAATTAAGATAGGAGATGGTTATGAGTTTCGTAACGAGCCTCAACGTAGTTGCTAATGGTTTAGGACGAATTGATTTATCAAGAGAAGCTGTTCTTGCTTTTAATAAACAAGAGCATTTATGCCCCAGTATAACCGAGTTGCTATTGCAGCACTAGTAGCCATCATAGCGATAGTATCTATCATTGTAGCTAGCATGAGTTGCTCCGTTGGTGGAACAAGTGCATATTGTGGTGTTATCACCATTGCTTCATCTCTAGTTGGACTTGCTTGGTCAGCTATTGTATTAAAACGTATGTTTGTTAGCTGATAAGATAGGATATCGCCCTTTTGCCATGACTCTACAAAGGGCTGATGATAGAAGAGAGAGTAGACTGTTCTGAAAAAATCTCTCTTTTCTATTAAGGGCAGGATTTGTGACTCTCCCAGCGATTGCTTAGATTGTATACCTCGGTATGTGTTCCGTTGTAGCATGAATCCTTGCCCATAGACACTATTTGTGGCGTATTTTTTGAGAATGGTACTACAGCTTTAGTGTGATTCTCCATCTCTTCGCCTAGTGATTATGTCTAAAGTGCAGTTTTCCATAACTATGGATCTATTTTTAACAGAAATCACTCCTTAAAATAGGCTTCCACAGGATCTTTCTCGATGTATAGGAAAGGTTTTTTCTTTTTTCATAATGTAAACAGGTCTTCTTAGCGCTTCAAGAAAATAGAATGTATTTTTTGCAAAGGATCTGATCAAAGTCTGGTAGCGGGTAATCTTGGCTCTAGGACGGTGGCTTTCTCATTATTTTTATGATCAGAGAATCTCTGATTGAATGTTTGCATCTGGTTATATAATCTATGTGCTGTCTCTGGATATTTATGAAAATAGAGAGGTTTTGATGCCTTTTATTGAAAATGTGAAAGATGTTTTTGGTGGCTTAGGGAATTGTGATCTATCCGTAGACAAAATCCCTGCATTTAGAACAGAGCGTAGATGTGTAGATATCAGTAGGGCAGTGATTGCTGTTGTTGGCGCTATATTTTCTATTGCAATTTTAGTTCTTGGAGTGACAGCCTTAAATTTATGTTGTCCGACGTCTGGATTGGCAGGTGGATGTACGATTGTTTTGGGGATTCTTTTATTGTCTTGGGTTGTGGTAATGATTCTTCGTTTATGTGGCGTGGGGAAAATTACTAAAGAACCTTTGGTAAGAGTTGCAGGTATAGAAGAAGGAGATAGGGCCGACCGCGTAGTGACCGATGTGCGAGCTGCCGAAGTTTGTAGTTAAGTGACTATAGAAATAACAATAGATTGTAACTAACTGTGGTTAAGAGAGAGTGATGAGCACACAATCTTTTCGCGTGTTGTTTATTCTTAAGAACAAAGAAGGACTTTAGGAGAATCTTTCCAAAGTCCTTCTGTGTTATTCTTGTATATTGCAATCATCCCTTTCCCTTACTATAGTTAGCTCAATATAAGCAGAAGATAGAAAATCTCAAAAAGGCAAGGAGTTTGCTCCATGGAAAGCGAGCAGAATATTGGAATTGAGTTTTTAGGTGACTATAAGATTCTCTGTTATTTGCGAAAGGACTTATGGTGCCAAGATATCCTTGCTGAGCACCGTTTTATAAAAAAACGGTATATTTTAAAACTACTGCATTCGGAATTTTCCTCATCAGAAGCATTTATGAATGCTTTTCATGAAACTATTATAAAATTAGCAACAATAAAACATCCTGGCATTCTCTCTATAGAAAATGTTTCACAAGCAGATAATCAGTATTTTTTAGTCACTGAAGAAAAAGAAGTTCCCACGCTTTCCTTAAGTCAATATCTTTCTAGTTTCCCTCAGGGATTATCAGAGTTAGAAATTCAAGAGATTGTTGTACAGTTGGCAGAGGTTTTAGATTATGCACACTCTAGAGGGTTAGTTCATGGTGGCCTGAGTTTAGACTCTGTACATGTGGATCTTTCAGGAGAGTCTCCTACGGTGTTTTTACCTGAGTTAGGATTTTCTTTTTTGCTCAAGGATCACTATACTCAGCATCTTTTAACAAAGTTCCCAGAGAGATCATCTTTAGATAAGTTAAAGGAATTACTTGTATTTCAAGCTCCAGAACCTATGTCAGGAACAATTTCTGAAGATGTTTATGCTTTTGGAGTGATTGTTTACTTTTTATTATTTAGAAAGTTCCCTCAGGGAGTCTTTCCTTTGCCATCGGAAGCTTTCCCTGATTACATTTATTCATGGGATCAATTAATTAAATCCTGTTTGAGTTATTCTATAGATAAAAGACCCAGGAAACTGACTCTCTTAATTGTAAAAAAAACACTGGGAGAACAGCTCCTTACTGCGAAAATGCAGTGTAAGGAAGAACAACTGAGGGAAATAAGTAACGAACCGCAGGTCCCTAGCGTTGCGAATATTTTCCGAGAAGGTGAGAAAAGAATACATCAAGAACCTTCTGATCATTTAGCTTTTGTTCTTGTAGAAGCAAAATCTATAGACGAGGCTATGGATACTTCTGTAGATTCTACAGAAGAGGTTGTTAGGGAAGATGAAAGCTATGCGAATGCCTTGCAGTCCTTATTAATACGAGAACCTGTTGTTAGCCGTTATGTAGAAGAAGAAAAAGAAGAGGTGAAACCCCAACCCTTATTCACAGAAATGGTATTTATCGAGGGAGGAGCTTTTATTCGAGGGAGTCGCGAAGGGCAACGAGACGAACATCCTGTACATGAGATTTTCCTGCAGAGCTTTTTCCTAGATATACATCCTGTGACCAATGAGCAATTTGTGCGTTATTTAGAATGCTCAGGAAGCGAACAGGATAAGTATTATAATGAGCTGATCCGGCTTAAAGATTCTCGCATACAACGACGTTCAGGCAAGCTGGTTATCGAGCCAGGTTATGCGAAACATCCGGTTGTTGGTGTGACTTGGTACGGGGCTTCTGGCTATGCTGCTTGGGTAGGGAAGCGTCTCCCTACAGAAGCTGAATGGGAAATAGCCGCATATGGAGGTGTCGCTCAGCAGCGTTATCCTTGTGGTGAAGAAATCGATAAGAGTCTGGCGAATTTCTTTAGTTCCGATACAACAGCAGTCATGAGTTATCCTGCAAATGCCTATGGATTATATGATATGGCAGGAAACGTATACGAGTGGTGTGAAGATTGGTATAGCTATGACTTCTATGAACTCTCTGCTCAAGAATCCCATGCGCCGCAAGGCCCTGCTCAAGGGGTATATCGCGTCTTGCGCGGTGGTTGCTGGAAAAGCTTAAAAGATGATCTTCGTTGTGCTCATCGTCATCGTAATAATCCTGGTGCGGTAAATAGTACCTATGGTTTCCGCTGCGCAAAAGGAGTTAAGTAAATACTGCATGCAAAGTACATATTCCAGAGAACAGTATATCTCTCTGTGTAAAGATATCGAAGAAGATGATTATCGCTATTATGTTCTTCATAATCCCACAATCTCAGATTATGACTATGATATGAAAATGCGGCAGCTTCTTTCTATAGAAGCTCAGCATCCCGAATGGAAAGTCTTATGGTCTCCTTCTATGCGTCTCGGAGATCGCACTTCAGGGAGCTTCCCTATTGTCGCTCATGCGCACCCTATGCTGTCTATCGCTAATGCCTATACTTTAGAAGAGCTTTACGAGTTCTTTTCCCGTATAGAGAAAACGTTAGGGTATACTCCTAAATATACCCTAGAAATCAAAATCGATGGTATTGCCGTAGCTATTCGTTATGAGCAGAGAGTTCTTGTACAGGCTTTAAGCCGTGGGAATGGACGTAAGGGAGAGGATATCACAGCCAATATCCGTACGATACGCTCGCTTCCCCTACGTTTATCCAAAGAGGCTCCAGAATTCCTTGAAGTTCGAGGTGAGGTGTTTTTTTCACGAGCTACTTTTTGCCAGATAAATGCTGCACAAAGACAAGCTGAGAAACCTGAATTTGCGAATCCAAGAAATGCTGCGGGTGGCACTTTGAAATTGTTATCCGCTAAGGAAGCAGCACAAAGAAATTTAGAAATTTCTATTTACGGATCGTTAGCAGAAGAAAATAAGCGATCGCATTATGAGAATCTCCTGCTGTGTAAGGAGTGGGGATTCCCTGTATTTGGTCAGCCCCGCCAGTGCCAAACTATAGAGAAAGTCGTCGCCTCTCTCCACGAGATAGAAGTAGCGCGAGCGCAACTCCCCATGGAAATCGATGGTGTGGTGATCAAAGTAGATGATATAGAAGATCAAAAAGTCTTAGGAATGACAGCGAAGCATTATCGCTGGGCACTGGCGTACAAGTATGCGCCAGAACGGGCTGAAACTATTTTAGAAGACATCATAGTTCAGGTAGGCAGAACGGGGGTGTTGACCCCAGTGGCTAAACTACGACCGGTAGTGTTGTCAGGATCTAGGGTTTCTAGGGCTTCTCTATATAATGAAGATGAAATTGAGAGAAAAGATATCCGTATAGGTGACACTGTCTATGTCGAGAAGGGGGGAGAAATTATTCCTCAAGTTGTTGGTGTTTGCCTAGAAAAGCGTCCAGAAGGCACCCAGCCTTGGGTGATGCCCGAATATTGTCCTGTTTGTCATCAGAAGGTCACTCGCGAATCCGATAAAGTTTCTGTCCGTTGTACGAACTCCTTGTGTTCTGCAGGAGTTATTGAAAAAATCCGCTTTTTTTGTGGAAGAGATGCTTTAGATATTGATCATCTCGGTGAAAAAGTTGTGACAAAGTTATTTGATTTAGGGTGCATTCATCGACGCTGTGATATTTTTCAAATCACTGAAGAAGATCTCCGCCAGGTTCCAGGATTTAAAGATAAGTCCATAAGAAACGTTCTTAAAAGTATAGAGAAAGCCAAAAGTGTACCTTTAGATCGTTTTATTACGGCTCTTGGTATTCCTTATGTGGGTATAGGCGGAGCCAACGCTCTTGCTCAACATTTTCTTTCTTTAGAATCTGTGATGGCGGCCTCTTTAGATGATCTGAAAGCTATAGAGGGCATCGGAGATAAGGTGGCAGAGTCGATAGTTGCGTATTTTCATCAACCAGAACATCTCGAAGAGATTCAAAAAATGCTTTCTCTAGGGGTGCATATTTTACCTTGCCATAGGGCAAGCTCTTCTTGTTTAGGGAAAGCCTTCGTGATCACGGGAACCCTGGAAAAATTGACTAGGTCCGAAGCAGAAACTTACATTCGCAATTGTGGCGGTAAGGTGGGTTCGTCCGTGTCTAAAAACACTGACTATCTTGTTGTGGGCCAAGATCCCGGATCCAAGTTAAAAAGAGCTCAAGAACTGGGAGTCCCCATTCTTAGTGAGGATGAGTTGTTAAAACTTCTTTACTAAAGTCAAACTATCTCATTTGTTAAGTTCTTAATTATTTTTTATTAATAAAATGATAAGAACAATCTTCGCATATATGATTTAATAAAAATTCTTTTAGAGTTATAATGCTTATCTGAAAGTTCAATTTTTTTTTAAATTACTATATTTTTTGAGGTTGTCTGTGTCTATTTCTCTAGTTAATGGAGACACTAATCAAAATTCTCTGAGAGGACAGCGGGATTCTGTTTCCTTACCATCTCCATTGAGCCCGGAGGCAAAAGGCCTACGTGCGGGATTGACTACTCAGCAAGTTCTTTTAGAAGCTGTAGAGGGAGAGCTCTCCTCTATGGAACAAACGGATCTGAAAAAGATGCGTTTGTACAAGATTGCCCTGATTATTCTGACACTCGTAGGACTAGCGATTCTTTTTGTTATTCCTGTAATGATGATTTTCAATATCAGTCTGTGGATTCCTGTCGTTATTACTCTAGGTATGTCTTTATTTACTGGGCTTGCCAGCACGAAATTACGCGCCCGTTGTCAGGAGATAAGATTAAAATATCGTTCTCTACAGGTGTATCACAGACATTTAATGAGTCAGCATCCAGATTTAAGAAGCTCGACTTTATCTAAGTATCATATTGAGATTCCTAAGGGGGGATCTTTAAAAGAGAAGCTTCTTGCTAAGCTACGTCCAGACATGAGCCAAAATGTTTATGACGGAGGAGCCACTCTTGATAAGAATATCGGGTTATCTGGGGAAATGCACTCCCGTTACCAATGTAACGCACTTTTAGGTGTTGACGGTGTTGATGACGCAGCCTGGCAAAAACGTCTTTCTGATGTGTTGAATGCTAAGGTCGAGTTATTAAAGAATAATTCCGCATACTCTACTTTACGCGCACTTTCTAACTCCTCTCTTCAAGAAACTGGGGTAGATTTGCCAGCACTCCTCCCAGGAATCGACTTCGTCGACCTTGCAAAATCTTTGATGAGTATCTGCGGATTTGGCAATAAAGTTGGTCTGGAGATTCGTCAGACTCTAGACCAGTATGAGCGTACCTACTTACATAGCAATACACTTTCGTCCTGGTTATTAGATATTACACCGGCGACACGTTTATATTTGTCTCAGGAACAACAAACTGTGGATATCACCTTAGATATATTCACAAAGTTGCAAACGCATATCGCCAAGGTCCAACTTGCAGATTGGTTAGTAGAGTTTGAAGCTTGGAAAACGGATGTATATGCTTTATCTAAAGACCCTACGTTAACCGATCTGTATTCAAAAATTCAAGCCGGCGCGAATAAGCTGAATACTCATGAGAGTATAGACGCTACGCGTCAGTTGATGATTAGAAATATTGTAGATCAGCTTAAGAATATCATCTCAGAACATGAATCCGGGAATGTTGCCGAGGCAGATACTATAAAAACAGCTCTGCAAGCCTCGATAAAGACAGAGACGAAGAACATACGTACATTCCTAGGGGATAAACGTGCCAATGCTGCGGATTTATCTAATAAAGTGCAGACAGAGTTGATCGGTTATCTTGCTAATCTTGGCAATCTGAGTTCCTTGTTTGATAAAATTCATAGGTGCATACAGCTTGGGAAGTTTGTCCGGATGGACATAGAGAAGGCTATCCAGAAACATCCTGACAAGCAGCGTGTGAGAATTTTGAGTTCTATAAACCAGCTGTTAAACTTAGTGAATAAGGATAGTTGGGGAGCTATATCTCCAAAACCTGTGGAAGAGATTCTCCAAGACAAGAATGCAATTATTCAAGACTTAGAAAAAGCCCGTGAGAAGGTCGAAGGGTGGAGTGAGAAGTATAACACCTTTAAATCTCAAAAGATGGCTCTAGTCTTGATGCATGATTTCTCAGAGAACTATGCGACTATAGAATCTGAAATTGATAAGTTAAAGACATCACATCATCAAGCTGAGGATGTCGCAGGTTTTATTCAAGGATGTCGTACTTTCTTAGATACGACCTACAATGCTCTTGGAGGTGCTGCAGCTCTTCCTACCAAAGAAGATATTGCGGCATGGGCCGAGGAGTTTAAAGCTCTTATGGGAGAGTTGTACTCTATTGTTCCTGAAATTCAAAGTATTGGACAAAGAATTCAAGTTGAAGGGACAACGACAAGATCCTTGTTATGGCAGGCACTGGCAAGTAAGGAGTCTTCATTAAAGACAGCATCTAAGAAGAAGGAATTAGAGCTCGTAGCCGCTATTCAATCGACCCAACCGAGACCTCAGGAAACGATCGATGTTTTACTTGATTCAGGTATTGATCATATACAAGCGATCCTGACGGAGATGACTCATTTAGAACAATCTTTAAGTTCTCCCGATAACATTGCTGTTGAAGAGGTCATACGTGCATCGAATCAGCTATTTTCAGTTATGCATGAGCCTAGATCGGGTAAGTTAGCAGATTTAGAAACTGTATTGTCATCCTATGGTGAACAGGATGTCCTGGTAGAGGTAGCAGAACTTGGAGAGGTAGCAGAAAGTACTGCGCAAACGGTGAGTGATGCCCAGAATGTAAGCAAGAGTTTCTGGGAAACACGTAATAACGATTTAAGCAGTTTCTTGAATCAGGTACAAAAAATAGCCAGTAAGTGGAACAAAGGACAATCTTTGGTCATGTTTGTCTTGGGAGTAGGGATGCTTATAGCAAGCTTATCTCTATTGTCTCTGCAAATGGTCTGGCTGCCGATAGGTCTTAGTGCTGCGGCACTGGTCTTACAAATCATTCCTATGGTTTTTGACCATATCATCGAGGAGAAAACTTTTGATGTGCGTGTAGCATCATTAGCCAAAGATTTACTGCCGGCAACAAAGATCCTCCCTTCAGAATTTAACAATCCTGATGTGCAGCGTCTTTCTCGAGTTCAGGATATTTTACAGCTAGAAGGTTTTGAGCATAGCTGGGCTAGGGGAATCGTTCGTGATTTAGATGGAGATCCTTCTCATAAGAAGGACGATTTCAAAAAATCGATCCAAGAGCTGAAAAGTTTTTCAAAATCTTTAGATAAAAGGATACAGAGACGCTTTGGCACTACAGATCTTCAAGGTGTTATAGATAGAAAAAAAGCGTCTGAGGAAACCGTTAGAGACCCAGCGTCATTAACTTCCGATCAACAGGAGGCTACAGATCACCTTGTTCTACAACCTACAGATGCTGCTAGAGAAATGATCTTAGCTAGTGGTCAGCGACGTTTGGATGAAATTACTGTAGAGATCGGTCGACTAGAAGAAGAAGAAAATAAGATAGTCAACCATCGCATGCGTTATGATAATGAGCTACTCAGTTATCGTCAGCAGGTAGCGTATAAAAATCAGCTACAACAGCGTCTTGAGCATGCTAGAGCACAGTTCTCTGAATTAGAACAGATGCTTGTGGAGAGTCGAGGTATGGCGGATGTCCTATCTCAAATAGTGTCTCAAATACCAGATCAGCAAGTCGATGCTAATGAAATCAAGAGTCGGGTAGAGGCTCTTACTCAATTGATGTTTAAAATTGATGACCCCAATGCGTCTGATGCTATAGTCAACGAAGCTAAACAGTTATTCGATAACCTAGTTAAAGAATCTGCTGAAGCTGGGTACCTACAGGAGATTCAAAATACATTAGAACTATCTTCTTGCTTAGGGAACAATGACGTCAGACTGGATCAACACCGTAGGGATCAGCTAGCACGTTTCGAAGTCTCTAGAGCAAGAACTTTAGAAGATCCATCTCAAAGGACGATTGTCGGTGAGCAAGAGCTCGAAGTGCGTAAGAGAGCCTTGGATTATTTGGGTATAGGTCATCTCTCCCCATTCTTAGAGTTTTCTTCTCCTATTCCTGGTAAAGGATGGTCGCTAGCTCAAGGTGCTCTAGGAGAGCTTCAATGCTTAAAGCAAAAAATTTCTGACGGAGAAGAAGTTTCTACAGAAGAGTATCGAAAAGCACAAAGATTACTTTTTTCTTACTTAAGAGTAGAAAGAAACTTATCCCCACTAGCCTATGGGACGCTGCTAGGAGACGAAAACTTTGTTAGAAGTACACAAATTATAAGAGAAGGAAAATCTCTCCAAGGGGTGGTAGCGGTAAACGCAACCATGGGTAGACACCACTTGTATTCTTTAGCGTCGCAACGTATTGATAGTTGGATCATGAAGAATGTCCATAAGAGAAAAAATACTCGATTAGTTGCCAATTTACTCGAACATGTCCGTGCTAATGAGAGGGTAGATGGTCAGAATCAGGATCTATTGCGTGATTTGTACCAGAAACTATTGCAACAGCCGAAGTATGTTTTGACACGTTTAGTGAAAGATTTCCAAGTGAAAGCACTAACGGCCACACAAAAAATACAAAATGTTAAAGAAATCGAGAAAAAATACATCATAGCCTCTAGCGTAGTCGGGGAAAAAGATAAGATGTTTGCCCAGGGACGTACTGAATGGGAAAGAGAATTAGAAGCTTTGTCTCAAACTCTTCAAGAGTTACAGAAAAGAAAACGGGCATTAATTCAAGAAAAAATTGCGCTAGGTCATACGTTATACTCGAGTCATCTCTAGATCTTCATGGAGTAGGGCACTCTACTAGCTAGGGTACAGAGTAGGCAATTCGGAAGAGTGATGATAGTGAGAAAAGTAGAAAAACGTTTAGATAGAGTACGTGCTTAATCTATTTTTTCTGTTGCGAATATCCGCAATAGATAGGAGATCAGTTCATGTAACTTGAATTTATGAGTTCTATAGCCGATATAACAATCAGGACGGATAATAAATAATGAATCCGGATTCGCATGGTAAAGATTGGCAATCTTGGGATCTTTAGTAACAATGACCTCTAACCATTCACCATACTCTTCTTTAAGAGCTTGCTCTAGATCAGTACGTTCTTTAAAGAAGATGAGCAAGTGTTTGGTACTTTTTAAACCGTCGAGTAGATAGCTACCATTATCAAGTTGAGCATTGATGGCTCGCATACCAGGACTTGGACCAAGAATTTCTTTATCTTGTGAAGACATCTTAATAATATCGCTATTTTGATATTTCAATGCCTTGTGGGGGGGATAGTAATACTCTCCTCCAGACACATCCAATTGACGGCAACCCTTTAAAAAATAATACATCAGAGCGGGCGCATAAAGATTCGAGAATAATAGATTTTTAGCCCGTCCTTGCCTCTTTTCGCTAAGGTGAGGAAGAATATTCCCAATTTCGTGTTCTTTAGCCGTTATGAGGTATTTTGAGGCAGCCTTTTTGACTACAGGGATCAGCTTCCATGTTAAATTAAAAGCTGTATGGATATTGGAATTGATTCCTGTAAGATAAGAAAAATTCAGATTATTAGCTAAATTACCAACAAATAGAAAGTTGTTGTGGTCTGCAGGATACTGATGAAAAACAGATTTTATATGGTGATGTTCATCAGTAACAGCAAGATTATAATTATAAAGTAATTTCTGCTTTTGCTTTACTGATAAAGGGTAAGCGGTGTTGCTAAGACACAACTGTTTGGTACCTTTCTTGTGATTATAAAAAACGAAATTCAAGAAACTTTTTGAGTTGGGGACTAGGTGAATATGGCTTTCTTCGAAAGGTTCCCCTTCATCACAATCAACAAAAAGGACTTCTTTTGCTTGCTTCCGAGGCTTTAATTGATTTTTAAATAGATCGCGAATGTCAGGATCGCTATCAGCTTCGCTGGCAATCACCCATTTAGGGTTGTAAATTTCTCGATTTTCGAAATTTTGTGATGTTTTCGTACTCTCTATAAAAATACTATTGTCTACTAAGGTAACAGGACGTGTTCCCCAATGGATGGCTCCACCATTTTCCTCAAACTTACGAATCAGGTGTTTGGTGAACTCTTGATAAGAAGTGGATAAAGCAAACGGAAAACGTGATTCTGATGCTTGGTTAAACTTGAACAATACCGTACGTTTTTTCCAGTGATAACGAGCTCCGAAGAGTTTGTGCCCTTTTTCTACGAAATCATCGATCAAACCTGCATTGTCTAGAAGTTCTAAAGAAGAGCAGGATAAAACAACAGGCAGATCCCTAAAATCTATAAAATCGGGTTCGTCTGCAGAATCCCGATGGTCTATCACTTTTGCAAGAATGCCATGCTGAATGAGCATGTTTGCTAAAATGAGACCCGTGGGGTTGGCGCCTATGACTAATACATCTGTCATATCGATCTCTATGAGTAGAAGTAAATCCTAGTATAGGGAAAAGGATCTGATGAATCAAGCAGGGAATATTGTGAGAAAAGCTCACAAAGACCTTCCTTTCTGAGAAGTATTTGTAGAGATAGAAGCCAAAGTGAATACAGTCTATAGATGAATGGAGAAGTATGTAACGATATCTTGAATGATCTCTTGCATATGGGGAGAGGTGCCTAAATTGTGATCTGTATCGTTATAGATTTTAAACTCGGTATTCCCTGGAGCTGTATTTTTAAATAAGTCTCTTTGAGTTAAAGATACTAAGTTATCTTCTCTGCCCTGTAGATGTAAAATAGGGATCCTCGTAGGAAGAGAGTTCAAAACAATATGATCTTGAAGAGAGAGAAAATCCTTAACGTCTTCTTCGCAAATCACTAAAGGCGCAAGGCCAAATCCAAAGTCTTTTCCCAGGTTATCCACAATACTGGTATTGTTTTTCACCGACTCATACATTTCTTTAAATAAAATTGCTCCATCAGCAACTGGAGCCCAAAGGCTGATTGCACGAATCTGAAATTGGGAAGGACAGTAAAATTGTGCGAGGTGGAAAGCAGTGTGGCACCCTAGAGAGAAGGAGGCAATACCTAATCTAGAAGGATTCACTTCAGGATACTGTATTACCGTCTCAAGAATGTCCTCACCATTTTTGAGATAGGTTTTAATAGGTACTTCGATAGCAATGCCCTCGCTATTTCCGCACCCAGCCATGTCAAAACGTACACAAGCTATACCCATTTCAACTAAAGCTCGTGCGATCTTTCTATAAGATCCTGTCAAGCCACCCACGGTACTTCCTCGGAAGCCATGAAATAAAATGATGGTAGGATAACCACCTTCAGGCATAGGAGTCACGGGTAAGTGGAGCGTACCTACAAGGTTATGCTGACCACTTTGTATATTGACAGCTCGGCAGATTTCGTTTTTTGGAGTCTGTGTTCTGTTAATTACAAGCAAGCTCTCGGGGATTTCTGGAAATCCAGGGATTTTAACTGATTCAGCTTGAGATACATTAGCTACTATGAAAAATAAAAAAATAAAAGCGAATAGTTTGCTCATTTTAACTAACATGAAAAGCAACCTAATTAAAAGATAACTAAAATAAGGTTTTATATTTTTTTTGTCAATGTGTTGGGAAGGAAATGGGGCAAGAATATAGCAGAAGTGCGTTTTTTATAGAAAAAATTTAACGCTTTGCGGGTTTTGATTAGAAGATTCTTGTCTTTTCATCGAGTGAACGATACACTAGCCTCTATTTTATTTTAAAAAGATCTCTTTGTCAGGATATTATGCGGTACGATCCTAGTTTAATAGAAAAGAAGTGGCAGCAATTTTGGAAGGAACACAAAAGCTTTAAGGCAGACGAAACTGCCGATAAGCCTAAATATTATGTATTGGACATGTTCCCTTATCCTTCTGGAGCCGGCCTGCATGTCGGACATCTCATAGGTTATACCGCTACAGACATTGTCGCACGCTATAAGAGGGCTAAGGGATTTTCAGTTCTACATCCTATGGGTTGGGATAGTTTTGGCTTGCCTGCAGAACAATATGCAGTTAGAACAGGAACACATCCTAGGGAAACTACAAAAAAGAATATAGAGAATTTTAGAAAGCAACTTTCAGCTATGGGATTTTCCTATGACGAGGCGAGAGAGTTTGCTACTAGTGACCCTGAGTACTATCGTTGGACTCAAAAACTCTTTCTCTTTTTGTATGAAAAGGGGCTGGCCTATATGGCAGATATGGCAGTCAACTATTGTGAAGAGTTAGGGACTGTTTTAGCTAATGAAGAAGTAGAGAATGGTTTATCCATAGAGGGAGGGTATCCCGTAGAGCGTAGAATGTTGCGCCAGTGGATTTTACGTATTACAGCGTATGCAGATCAGCTATTGCAGGGTTTAGAGGATTTAGATTGGCCAGAAAACGTCAAACAGCTTCAAAGAAATTGGATAGGGAAGTCAGAAGGGGCTCTCCTACGTTTTGTAGTAGATAAAGACAAGTGTTTAGAAGTATTTACTACACGTCCCGATACCCTATGTGGTGTATCGTTTCTCGTCATGGCTCCAGAACATCCTGAGATACAGCAACTCGTTTCTGAGGAACAACGTAGTGCTGTAGAAAGCTATATTCGCTGTGCACAAAGTAAAAGCGAACGTGAACGTATAAGTGAAACTAAGGTAAAAAGCGGAGTATTTACAGGAGCCTATGCTAAGCACGCGATCACAGGTGCTGCTTTACCTATCTGGGTTTCCGATTACGTGATCATGGGATATGGTTCCGGAGTGGTGATGGGCGTCCCTGCTCATGATGAGAGAGACAGAGAGTTTGCTAACGCATTTGCTCTACCTATTGATGAGGTTCTCGATGAAAATGAACATTGTATCAATAGTAACCATGGGGATTTTCTTCTCAACGGCCTGCAAGGCAAAGAAGCTAGCGATTATGTGATTGCTTATTTGCAAAAGAGGAATTTGGGAGAAGCTAAAGTGATGTATAAGCTGCATGATTGGCTATTTTCTCGCCAAAGGTATTGGGGAGAGCCAATTCCCATTATTCATTTTGAAGATGGGACATGCCGTCCTTTAGAAGATGATGAACTTCCTTTACTGCCTCCCGAAATTCAAGACTACCGCCCCAAGGGTTTTGGTCAAGGGCCCTTGGCAAAGGTAAAAGAGTGGGTAGATATTCATGATGTAAAGACTCAGCGTCCGGGAAGACGTGAAACACATACTATGCCTCAGTGGGCAGGATCTTGCTGGTATTACTTGCGTTTTTGTGATGCGCATAATTCTCAAGCACCTTGGTCTCATGAAAATGAACGCTACTGGATGCCTGTGGATCTGTATATTGGAGGTGCAGAACACGCGGTTTTGCACTTACTATATTCTCGCTTTTGGCATCGGGTGTTTTATGAAGCCGGCTTGGTCTCGACGCCAGAACCCTTTAAAAAGTTAATCAATCAAGGTTTAGTTCTTGCGACATCGTACCGGATTCCTGGTAAGGGGTATGTTCACCCTGAAGATGCTCGAGAGGATAACGGCAAATGGACAACGGCTTCTGGAGAAGAATTAGAAGTCCGTCAGGAAAAGATGTCGAAGTCTAAGTTAAATGGAGTGGATCCTCAAATCCTAATAGATGAGTTCGGAGCTGATGCGTTGCGTATGTATGCGATGTTTTCAGGACCGTTAGATAAAAACAAGCTGTGGTGTAATCAGGGTGTTTCAGGCTGTAGGCGCTTTTTAAATCGTTTTTATGAGTTAGCTACTTCATCTGCTGTTCAAGATATTGATGATCCTAAGGGAATGGCTCTTGCGCACAGACTCGTACATAAGGTTGGGGAAGATATAGAAAAAATGTCTTTAAATACGATACCATCTTCTTTTATGGAATTCATCAATGAATTCGCAAAGCTTGATACTTATTCTAAATCTGCTTTGTCTATGGTTGTGCGTGCTTTAGCTCCTATAGCTCCTCATATCAGTGAGGAATTGTGGACAGTTTTGGGCTACGCTCCCGGTATCGACAATGCAGGGTGGCCAGAAGTAGACCCGAAATATTTAGAAGATACTTCCGTAACATTTGTAATACAGGTCAATGGAAAGTTAAGAGCGCGTTTAGATATGGATAAGAACACTTCACAAGAAGACATCTTGTCCGCAGCAAGAGAGTCCGTCGCTAAATATCTAGAAGATAAAGAAATTAAAAAAGAAGTTTTTGTTCCTAATAGATTGGTGAATTTCGTTCTATGATCAAAGGTCGACGTACTAAGCTGCATACTTTCCTCTACGATTGTTTTTTAATCTTCGCATTTATGGTGGGGCTTCCTAGAATTCTTTATAAGAGATTCGTTCATGGGAAGTATACCAAGTCATTAGGTATTCGTTTTGGTTTTAAGAAACCAGAAGTGCCAGGAACGGGACCCGTAGCTTGGTTTCATGGAGCTTCTGTAGGTGAGACAGCTCTCCTTCTTCCCTTATTAAAACAGTTCATGAAAGATTATCCGGAATGGCGTTGTGTTGTGACTTCTTGTACCGAATCAGGACATGAGAATGCTCACAGGTTGTTTGGACCTCTCGGAGTAACAACTTTTATTTTACCTTTAGATTTAAGCATAATCATTAAACCTGTTGTTCGAGCTATCGCACCATCTTTAGTAGTTTTTTCTGAGGGAGACTGTTGGCTGAATTTTATTGAAGAGGCCAAAAGGCTCGGTGCTACTGCCATTATTATTAATGGGAAGCTTTCAGCTAATTCTTGTAAACGGTTCACCATTTTAAAACGTTTTGGTAGAAACTATTTTTCCCCTATAGACGGCTTTTTACTACAAGATGAGCAGCATAAAGCACGTTTTTTGCAGCTGGGTGTTGATAAAGAGAAAATAGAAGTTACTGGAAATATCAAGACGTATACAGAAACCATATCTGAAAATAGCCAGCGAGATTATTGGAGAGAAAAATTACAATTAACTCAAGATACAGAATTGCTTGTTTTAGGTTCTGTACATCCTAAAGATGTTGAGGTTTGGCTTCCTGCAGTCCGTGCATTACGTAGAAATTTAAAAGTTCTTTGGGTACCTCGACATATTGAGAGATCCAAAGAATTAGAAGGCCTCTTGATTAAAGAAAATATTTCTTATGGTTTGTGGAGTCAAGAAGCGACATTTGCTCAGCATGACGCCATTATTGTCGATGCTATTGGTTGGTTAAAACAATTGTATTCTGCTGCTGATCTTGCTTTTGTAGGGGGTACATTTGATGATAGGATAGGCGGGCATAATTTATTAGAGCCGTTACAATGTGGTGTGCCGTTAATTTTTGGCCCACACATCCAATCCCAGTCAGATTTAGCAGAGCGTCTGTTGTCCATGGGTGCAGGGTGTTGTTTAGACAAGGCAAATATCGTCGAAGTGATTACATTTTTATTAGATCATCCTGAAGAGAGAGCAGCTTATATTCAGAAAGGTGAGATGTTTTTACATGAGGAGAAAGTCGCTTTTGATCGCACCTGGGAATCTTTTAAACGATATATCCCTTGTGCAAAAATATAGAGCTTTGCTAAAGTCTTTTATCTATCGCGGGATAGAGTAGTGGTCATCTCGTTGGGCTCATAACCCAAAGGTCGGAGGTTCGAATCCTTCTCCCGCTATTAATTTTACCATCTAGTGTGGCGGTATAGCTCAGATGGTTAGAGCAGCAGAATCATAATCTGCGAGTCGTTGGTTCAAGTCCGACTACCGCTAATTTTCTTCTATAAGCATCTTTTTAGAGAGTGGTTTCTGAAGTGGCCAGATAGTTGCCTTGGCAAAGGTGCTTATTTTTCTCTATGTTTTATTTCCCCATAACAATGTTAGTGGTCGTTGATCTATGAGTCGTTCTTCACCAAAATATTGTAATGGCCCCGGAAAAGAATACATATCTTTCATCAAGCAAGTATCACTTTGATTTAAAAGGTATTGAACTTCCGGAGCATTTGGATTTACAGAATCTGTTTTAATTACAGGGATTTCTTCACCTAAGCGTTGTTCCAATTGCATCATTTTATATAAAGGCGTAGCCCCACCACTCCATTCGCTATAAGGGAGAGCCAGGTTGTTGATAGTTACCATATAACCTGTCCGTTGTCTGACAAGGAAAAGAGCAGAAACAATGCCTAAGGCGAGTCCGTAATTGGCATCGAAATTTGAAGGGAATCCTGCACGCGACTCATAGCCAAAAAAGTGATTCACAGATTGGAATTCCATTTTTGGTTCTATTTTTTGGATTTCTTTTTTTATTAGAGCAGCTAAGAGTTCCTCTGTAGCAATTTTAGAGACCCGTACATTCCCATAAGAATCCCTAGCGATCAGTAGTTGCTGAGCAATTTCTGTAGGTAGAGCAGAAAATGTCTTTAAAGACTCTGGAGAAAGTTGTTTATTTACATTATCAAAGTTGAGGGTATTGTCTAAAAGCAAAACATTGAGTTCATTGATGAGTTTCTTTGTATCGAATATATGCTCAAGCAACCCTTCAGGAATCAGTATCGTACTATAATTTTTCCCAGATCTGTAGCGATTCACTAAGCCCATAGCGAGATGTTCACTAAGCTTTTGTAGGGAAATCTTTCTCATAGCGAGATGTTCGCTAATGAGGGTGATATTAGGTAAAGTCTGTAGACCACATTCTAAAGTTGTGTAAGAAGCTTTTTGTCCCATAAGACGGACAAAATGATGGTACTTTTTTATGGATAGAGCGTCTTTTTCTAAATTTCCGATCATTTCTGAGTAAATGCGACAGGAAGTATGAAACCCTAAGGGGGTCTCAATCCAGAAGTTTTTTAGATCTCCATCAATAGTTTTTGGCACCCCAATGATGGGGATATGGCAATTATTCTTGAGGAAATACTCCGCGAGCATGGCTGTATCGGTATTAGAATCATTCCCTCCTATAATCAGTAGACCATCAAGTTTGAGCTTTTTTACAGTAGTAAGAATGGTGCTTTTTTGTTCCTTGGTTTTGATTTTCTCTTTACTTGAAGAGAGCATGTCAAAACCCCCGACATTGTAATAGTCGTAGATCACAGAGATATCGAGATCTTTATATAAACCACGTGTTAATCCTAAAGGGCCTTGGATAAACCCAAAAAGTTTTGTTTTAGGGTTAAAGGCGCGCAGTCCTTCGAATAGCCCTATAACAACGTTGTGGCCTCCGGGAGCCTGACCCCCAGAAAGTAATACCCCAATCTTCAAAGGTTGGGAAGGCTTTGCTTTTCCCTTTTCAATAGTGACTTCAGGGATATTGCACAAATAAGGAATATGTTCTTGAAGATCTTTAGGAACCTGAGGAGAGGCTGTAGAGACAGAGTCTACAATGTGCAGAGATGTGATACCCTGTAAAAATCTTAAGGTTTCCGGACGGTAGTGCAAACGTTGCAATTCAAAGTAACTTTTATTTACAGAGAGAAGCTCCACAGGTAGTTCCTAGGGAATAAGTTGATGTTTTAGCCATTGTACAAGTTCCGATAACATAGAGCAAGACTGAGGAATATGGTGGCCCGTATGGGGATAGACGCGTATCTCATAAGGATTGGGTTTGTGACTGATAGCCTCAGAGAAGATTTTTTGGTGATGTAACGATACGACGTTATCATCTTCTCCTTGCATGTAGAGTATAGATAGAGAATCAGAAAATCTCGGGATTTCCTTAGTTACATCCATGTCAATGAATTGGGAACAGAACGTTTTGTTGATGCGCATACCTCCATAAAAAATATCTTCTGAGGATGGTGAATGTGTAATTAGGTTATTGGGAAGATGAACAGCTTCTTGTAGCCATACAGCCCCTTGAATGGTCGGTGCCCATACTGCAAGGCTTTTTACATAGTGTAGGGTAGACATATTTAACAAAGATAAAGTCGCTCCCAATGAAGAACCAAAAACCGCGATATTTTTTGTATCGATATGGTTTAAGCCATAGCCGTGAGAAATAATTTCATTGGCACTTAAGACATAGTCGCTGAACGAGAAGTCATAGGGATCGCCTTCTGCATCTCCATGTCCCGGAAAATCCACACGTAAAACTGCAATGCTACATTTTGACAATTTTTCGGCAAGGCGTACGTGCAGGCGTTTAGAACCTATTTTACTTGAGGCTAATCCATGCAGGGTAATGACCAAAGGATAGGGAGGAGACACCTGTGCAGGTATATGGAGAACACCAAAAGTGGTAATGTTATTGAGGATGTTAAATGTAATCACATGACGATGTTCGTGTTTATGGCATGTAGTGCTCATTCCGTTGTACTTTCCCTAGGTTGAAGACGGTATTTATGCGTAAATTTAATTTTTTAAAAAGAATTCGTCGATAATAAACTCCACTTTCTTATGGCATCATCGTGTGATATCGCGAGTGGAAATTAATAATCACAGTCAGGGATTTCCATACATATAGAACACCTTTTTTGCCATTCATTATGATTGAGGAGGAGAGTAAGAGGAGGAAAATGATCGGAATGAGAGTTTGGTGGGGTGTCAATCTGTAATGGTCCTAAAACACGATAAGAATCTTCTAGAGCCCATATCTTTCTATAGAGTTTAAACTTCACAAAAGCAGGACTGCTAATATCAATTAAACTCTTTTTTATCAGAGGTTTTATAGTTCCATCCGACTTTTTCTTTGTTGTGAACATTTTTACAATAGGCATAGCGCGTAGCCGCCATTTATCTACAATATTGATAAGTGATTCGATGACAGTGAGGTAGCCGTTGCAGCGATTATAAGTAAGAACTCCTGCGCCATAGCCTAAGGCGTAGCTGTAGGTATTATCGAATTTTGTTGGTAAGCAGGACCTTCCCTCATAACCTAAAAAATGAGAAATCGCATTAAACGGAACATTTTTAAAATGTTTCTTCAGGTGGTTATCTACGAGGTGGATAAGCAATTTGTCCACGCTGATTTTAGATACATAGACGTTCCCGTGAGCATCACGATCATTCAGGAGTTGTTTAGCGATAGTTTCCGGGAAGCTTTTTAGTAATTTTTGAGATTCTCGGGATAGAGAAGAAAATTTATCAGCATGCTCAGGGATTCTTTCGATTTCTTTCACCAGGTTGTTAATCTCGGGGATGAATTCGATAATGCCTTCAGGAATAAGAATGATGCCGTAGTATTTCCCCATAGCGGCTCTATCAGCAATGATGGAACAGACTTTATGGATGATCGTATTTAGAGGAACATTCTTTTCTGCGATTTCTTCTCCTATAAGAGTGATATTTGGATGTGTTTGTAGAGTGCATTCTAAAGCAATGTGCGATGCAGAGCGGCCCATCAGCTTGATCACGTGGTAATGCGCTTTGCAAGATAGCGTATCTCTAGAAATGTTGCTAATAATCGAGGAATAGAATTTTGTTGCTGAATCAAATCCAAAGGTGAGGTCTAAAAATAGGTGTTGAAGATCACCATCAATAGTTTTAGGGACGCCTACAACGCACGTTTTAGGATGATGCTGAGAAAAGTATTCTGCTAGGATAGCAGTTGCTGTATTCGAACCATCACCGCCAATAATGACCAAACCATCCAGGTCTAAAGCCTGTACTGTTTTTAAACATACAGCTTTATTTTCTTCCGTGATGATATTTGTTCTTCCTGTGCCTATGCAGTTGAATCCTCCGGAATTTTTGAAACACTCCATGAATTCTTCGGTAATTTCTATTGTATGATTATTTAGAATCCCCTGGCCGTTATTAAGAAAACCGATGAGCGAACTGTCGGGATGAATTTTCTTTAAGCTGTGAAGTAATCCCCAAATAACGTTATGACCTCCGGGAGCGGGACCTCCCGATAGCATCACACCGACTTTTAGTGGGCGAACAGGTTGGTCAGGAGTTCCTGAAGTAAATTTTAGGTAAGGACTGTCATAGGTATTAGGGAAAAGCTTCGCAACGTCGGCATCAAACTTAGGGGAAAATCGTAAATCATTTGTTGGAATCAAAGAGGGGAATTTTTGTAGTTCCCTGGGGAGTGGCGGGGTGCCTGGGATAACTACGTCATTGAGATCATTGGAGTTCGATTGCATAACAGTTAATGGATACAGTATTTTCGTAAATTCGCTGTGTTTTTCTTTATCGAATAAAAGAAAACCTTCTGGTTAGAAGGTTTTCTTTCTCGCTGTTTGAGGAATATTTCTTAGATAAGACCAAGAATTTTCCACCACAGGCTGCCGATACCTACCCAAATGGCAATATTGACAATACTGAGAATAAAACCAGATTGCCACCAATCCTTAATAGAAACGAGTTGTGATCCAAAGTATAGGGGTGCCGGTCCCGAACCATAGTGAGTGAGTCCTCCAAACAGGTTACTGGAAAAAGCGAGTACTAAACAGGCGAAAATGGGGTTGGTCCCTAAAGCGATGGAAACAGCGAGAAATACAGGAAACATGGCGCCGATGTGCGCTGTGTTACTTGCAAATAGGTAATGTGAGTAAAAGTACATCAAGAATAGAATAGGGAAGCCAATTTTCCAAGATAGTCCTGCAACTCCTGCGGCTACGCTATCTCCAATGAGGGGAATGAAACCCAATTGATTGAGGAACGATGCCATCATAATCAGAGCCCCGAACCAAATAAATGTTTCCCAGGCAGTGGTATTGGCCATGACATCTTTATGCCAATCTAAAATATTTGTCAGGATGAGCAGTGATAGGCCAATTAATGCTGCTGTAGTCGCTGATATTCTTAGTAGGTCTCCGAATGTCCATAGAACAACAAGCAAAGTAAAAATCATCAAGATGATCTTTTCTCCTTTTTTCAAAGGGCCCATTTCTTTAAGACGTAATTTTGCTGTGCGAATGGCTTCCTCACAAGAGGTAATTGTCGGTGGGTAGAGCTTATAAAGGACGATAGGCATCAGCACTAAACTCAATAATCCGGGGAATACGGCTGCCTTTGCCCATGTTGCCCAAGTCAGTGCTATGCCTGCATTGCTTGCTAAAGCGGCTAATAAAGGGTTACCGGCCATAGCAGTTAGAAACATGGCACTGGTAATTACAGAACTTTGATAAGCAACTTTGATTAGGAAGGAGCCGATCAGGCTTTCTGTTCCTTTTTCTGCGGAGCTTCCGAAAGATTCTGATAGCCCCATCACTACGGGATAGAGAATCCCCCCGGATCGTGCTGTAACACTAGGAATCGCAGGCGCTAATAGAAAATCTGTAATGACCAACCCATAGCTTAAGCCCAGAGGATTTTTCCCTAAGATACTTACAAAAAAGTAAGCCACGCGTTCTCCGAGACCGGTTTTAATAATGCCTTTGGCTATGGAAAAGGATAGAAAGACCAACCAAGCTATAGGATCATGAAATCCCGATAGACCCTGTTCTAGGGTTAGTGTTTGCGTAAGTAGCAGTGTAGAAATCCCGATAATGACTATGGCTCCCATAGGCACGGGCTGCAGGATAATACCTAAAATTGTCGTTGTGAATACAGCGAATAGATGCCAAGCGTTAGGATTGATTGCTTCGGGATGAGGACAAAACCATATGCCTAAGAGTACAAATGTGAGAAATAAAAGAGACAGGAATCGTTTTTGTTTTTTCACTTGGGACCTCTTTGCGTTATAGTCTGTTGGAAAATCCCGAGAGGGTTTAAGGCTCTATAGGAAAATCTTCGAGCCATTTTTCCATTTCTTCTAGGGTGTCGTTAATGAGTTCTGGTGAGGACAAAAGTTCCTGAAGACAGGACTCAATAGTTTCTTCATTTATGATATTTATTACATCTTCCATGCTTATGAAAGTTATATCTACAAGACCGGCATCAAAAGCTTTGCTAATCGGGTAGAATAATTCCCCGGGATACAAAGCGCATATAGCAGCAATGAGACTATCCCAAGCAAAAGAACGAATTTTTTCTAATCTGTAGTTTAGCAGTTCTCCAAAATAACGGATAGTTGCCTCTCTAGAGATTTTTTTTATTCCTACAAGATGCACAAGACTAGAAATTCCTGCGGCTTTTACATAAGGATTAATGCCTGGGGATTCGATAAGCTCTTTAATTAAAGATTCATCATCACATACGCTGGCAAGGATCCTTGAGAGATCTTCAGTAAGCACATCACCAGCAATGGCATGAGGTGTATCATCAGAGTAAGAAAAGAGCTTAATAATTAATGGAAGAGCTCGAGTTTCTCGAAACTGTGCTAGCAAATACATAGCATAAAGATGCCCTTGATAGCTGCCGTCGTTGATTAACTCTGGCACGCGTTCTGTAGCGTCTTCAAGAATTTGCAGCAGGTAGGGAGTGATTTGTGCATGTTTGACGATCGCAGCTTCTATAGCCTCTCTGGGAAGTATCCCTTCATCGTAAGCGAGGTCTTCCAAGATATGAGAAATTTCCATCGTCAATGATGCTCCATGCTAACGGCGGTTAGTTTGATTCGTAGCACGCCCAACTTCTTCCTGTCAACGATTTACACGTCATGCCTAAAGGACTCAATAACGGTTTTCCTACGTTATTGAGTCGTAGATCTTTAGGTGGTTTGGTAAGACTGTTTGTATCCTTGTCCTTGTTGCTTTACAAACATCTAATTTCAGGCAAATCATAAAATGAGCGTGGATCGCAGTATACATAACTTTTCACATACTACAAAGAACTTTAGGTTTTCAGGCAGTGTCGAATTTTTTGTTTAGTTTTTAAATGAGTACTTTCTCATGAGACGTATAGCTATGGTTACATTCGGTATCTTCTAGGGAAAATAGGGGGATAGCATCCAAAAGTTCTTGGGTTTTTTGATGTTTAGGATCGGTGAAAATTTTTTCTCTAGGTGCGTATTCTACAAGAGATCCTTTATCCATAACAGCAATGGTGTTTGCAATATAGTATGCTGCTGACATGTCGTGGGTAATGAATAGAAGAGTGCTTTCACATTGCTGTTTTATTGTTTGGAAAAGTTCTAAGATGAGTGATTGATTTAGGGTGTCTAGAGCGGATATGGGCTCGTCGCAAATAAGGAGATCAGGCTCACAAACTAAAGCTTTTGCAATTGCCACGCGTTGTTTTTGGCCTCCACTCAGCTTATGAGGTTTTAATCGTAATACTGATAAAGGTAAGTTAACGAGACGTAAGACACTCAGGATTTTTTCTTTTTGTTTTTCTTTAGAGTAGGTGCCTATGATATGGAGAGGTTCTAAAATGAGGTCTTCAACACTCATTGTAGGATTTAAGCTCGAGTGTATGTCTTGCCAGACAATTTGTACGGTTTTTGCCTTGGGTGTTTTAGGGTCAACGTGAAAGGTAATTGTCCCTTGATTGGGCTGCATGAGTCCTAAAATGGCCAAAGCTAGAGACGACTTTCCTGAACCACTCGCACCGACAACAGTCAGACATTCTCCTTTTTTGAGGTCTAGGTTAATGTCATTGAGAATGACTTGCTTCCTAATGGCAATGGATAGATTCTTTATAGTAATTAAGTTAGTCATATATTGTCTGTGGAGTATCTGTATTTCTTAAATTTTCGAGCTTTGCCTTTAAAATAGGCGAAGAGCAAGCAGTTAGGGGAATTTTTGATACAGCTTTCAGAAGACGTTTTGTATAAGGGTGCTGTGGAGAAGAGAAGATCTCTTTTACACTGCCTGTTTCTACAAGTTGGCCATCTTTAATAATGGCGATGTCATCACAAAGTTCTGTGACTAAAGCGAGATTATGCGTAACTAACAACATGGCGGTATGATGTTCTTTATGCACTTTACGCAATATACGTAATATCTGAGCCTGAGACACAGAATCCAGAGCTGTTGTTGGCTCATCAGCAAGAATAAGTTCAGGAGAGCTCGCAAGAGATATCGCAATTACGGTACGTTGTCGCATACCTCCACTTAATTCAAAAGGATAAAGGTGAAAACATCGTTCAGGATTCGGGATACATACGCTTGTGAGTAATTCTAAAGCTTTTGCATACGCTTCTTTTTTTGTGATGGGATTATGTTGTCGTAAGGTTTCTACAATTTGTGCTCCTATACGCATAGATGGCGTAAGAGATCCAAGGGCATTTTGCAGTACTGTCGCTATTTTCTTCCCGCGGATCTTTTGAAATTTTTTATAGGACAGGGTTTTTAAATTCGTATTTTCAAAGAAGATATTTCCTTCTAAGATTTCACAGTTATCTGGAAGGAAACCTAGAATCGCTTTAGTAATTGTTGTTTTTCCTGAGCCATTTTCACCAACTAACGCTAGGCTATGCCGTTTTTTAATGGAAAGGCTGAGATTATCTATGAGCAATCTACGTGGATTGTTTGAGGCTATCGTAAGATTTTGTATGTTGAGTAAGGTATCAGCCATGAGAATTTTCCTCGATGAATAGTGCTTTTGCTCCTTCCCCGATGAGGTTAAAGCTTATCGAGAGTGTAATCATGAAAAATGAGGGAAAGAAAAATAACCATGGGTAGTAGTCAATAGCGTTGATACCTTCTTTGACTAATGTTCCTAGACTGGCTTGAGGAGGTTGGATACCTAAACCTAAAAAACTAATAAACGCTTCTGTATAAATGGCTCCAGGAATAGTGAAGATCAATGTGGAGATGATCGGAGTGAGCGTGTTAGGAAGTAAATGTTTTCTGAGAATGTGAAATGTAGAGGCATTCATCGTCTTTGCGGAAAGCACAAATTCTTTATTTTCTAATAATAAAAATTGTCCGTAGATAATGCGTGCTATAGGTATCCACCCCGTCAGTGTCATAGCAAGAATCAAAGGAAGGATTCCGTGATCAAAAATCACAAGAAGAAGAATAATGACGGGGATTCTAGGAATGGAAAATAAGATTTCCGTCATGCGCATCATGAGGAAAGCCACTTTTTTCCCTGAAGATAATGCTACTGTAGACCAAAACAGTCCTACGAAGACATCGATAAGGGTGGCCGTAACCGCAATAAGCAGGGACAGGCGTAAACCTTGAACCGTTCTTGCTAGCATGCAACGCCCTAGAGAATCGGTCCCAAAAGGAAACATACTTCCCGGTGATTGTAGGGTGTATTCTAGAGATGTCTGTTCGTAATTAGGGTAAATCCATGGAAGAAGAACAGCTCCTATGATTAAGGTGGTTAGCAATGAAGCTCCTACCATAAACATGGTATTTCCTGTCATACGTTGCCATAGAGTGGGTTGAGAAGAGTTTAAAGGAATGTCCATGAAGTTTTTCAATAGCCTTATTTATTTCTTTTAGTTTCTGTTTATTCTTCACCTAAATGCTATGAATTGTGTTAGAGATGTTCACTTTCTTGAGAGAAACTCACTTTTTTATCAGCTTCTTTATAGGAATAGCGCAGCTGAGGATCTATTATGGCTTGTATGAGATCTGAAAGTAGGGAAGCTAACATAAAGAAAGCTCCATAAAATACTGATAATCCCAGGGTTACTGGATAATCGCGCTGTTTAATACTACAGACGAACCATTTTCCTAAACCTGGTATGCAGAAAATATTCTCTATAGCGAATGTTCCTGTCATCACCGTAGTTACAAGAAATGCAGCGTAGGAAATGGTAGGAAACACGGCGTAGGGAAGAATGTGTTTAAGTATCACTTTTATTGGAGAGAGTCCTTTAGCATAGGCGAGCAACACATAGTCTTTATTTAAGACTGAAGAGACGGATGAGAAAGTTAATTGTGTGATGAAGGCCATCGGCGCTATGGCTAAAGCCAGGGACGGCAAAATCGTGTGGGAGAAATTTCCCCAGCAAGCAATGGGGAAAATGGGGATTTTTACTGCGAAAATATACTGCAGCATGGTAGCTAAAACAAAAGCTGGAATGGAAATCTGTAAAATAGAAGAAAGAAGGATATAGCGTCCTTGTTTTTTCTTTCTTAATGCCGCCAGAGTTCCTAGGGATATGCCTCCCGAAATCGAAAGTAGGAGACTTTCAAGTCCTAAAATTGCTGAGGCTGGAAATGCTGTGGCGATAATGCTCGTTACGCTACGATCTTTGTAAACAAGGGAGTTCCCAAAATCTAAAGTGACTAAGGATTTGAGATAATGAATGTACTGCTGATATAGGGGCTTATTTAATCCGTAGCGGGACTTCAGGATCTGTAGAGTTTCTTGTGACAGGGTGTTGCTACTTTCATCATTAAATGGGTCACCGGGAATGGTTTTCATGACGAGGAAAGTTAGGGTTAGGATAATCCATAAAGAAAGCAAGTTAAATACCAGGCGTTTCTTTATATAACGGAACATTATCTACACCTTTGATGTCATTGATAAGTCAATAAGGATTCATGATCTAGAACCTTACCTCACCTCAAGTATTATATCTCTGATTTATCGTAGCTTCAATATAAAATAATTCATTGATTCGAGTGGAGAGTTGCTGTTAAGGTATTTTTTTTCAAGTTTAAGTCAATATTTTGTTTGACTTAAGTCCAAACCCAAGATGTTTTTTTCCACCTATACGAAGTACATATTATTTTGAAATCTCTGCTTCTTTCAGGTCGATATGTCCGAGCAATGAGGTGTAGGAGTTTTGAATTTTAGGGTTAGCTGCGTAAGTATATTCAAAATGGTAAAGAGGAATAATAGGAAGATCTTCTTCGATGAGCTCTTCAGCGATGATTTGATCTTTCATTGTTTCATCTTTTGAAAGTAAAGTCGTTAGGATACGATTGTATTGGGTATTTTCCCATTTTGTTAGTGACTTTGTTGGCTCGTCATTTTTAAGATTGCCGAGGATGGAAAGGAACGATGTTGGCCTTGGATAGTCTGCTATCCATCTTCCGGTAGCTAGGGTAAAGTCTCCGCGACGTCTTTTATCTAAAAAGCAATGATATTCCATGCCTTGGATAGGGACATGAATCCCTAGAACGTTTTTGATTTGCTGTTGTATCTCTTGAACAATAGCGTTCAGACATGCAGATTCCAAAGGATAAATGATCAATAATTCTGCGATACATTTGGGTGACAGTTCTTTTTCAGCTTCTTTAAAATACGCGCGTGCTAATTCTTTACGTTCTTCTGGTGATTGATAAGATTGTTTAGGGAGTTGTGAGAGTTCTGGCGGTAGGAAATGTTCGGCGACCTTTCCATGGCTGATAAACTGCAGTAAGGTAGTTTTATCAATGGCATAGGCGAGGGCTTTGCGTAGTGCTAAGCTATTCGTTGGGCTATGTTTTAGGTTACATATGAGAGCTGTTGTTCCTAGCACGGGGTAATTGTGCAACTTATCTTTCGGGATATGGTGTTGGTCTTCTTTAGAAATGGGAGAACTCCATGGGGAACCCACCCAGTCAATGAGATTTTTTTGCAGAAGTTGTGTGGCTGTATGTGTGTCCGGTACAATTTGGAAAGTGATGGTATCGAGATGCACCGCGTGTTTATCGTGATACAGGGGATTTTTCTTAATGATCAGTTTGTTTTGAGGTTGGTAATCTTCAATGAGAAAAGGGCCATTTGTGATATTAGGGAGTTTGGTTCCTCTTGAGGCAGAAAATTCCCTGAGGGATTTGTGGACAGGGAAGAAAATCGGATAGGCAAGAATCTCTAAAAAGTGGGGAAGAGGTTTTTCTAGGGTAATTTCCAATTGCGATGCATTGACTGCGCGAATTCCCAAGGTGTCCACAGGCATCTGTTTACTCATCACAGCATGCGAATTTTTAATCACACTGAGAAGAAAATTTGATGAGCAAGCCACTTCGAGCTTATGAATTTGTTTTATGGATTCTTCGAAATCATAAGCAGTTACAGGATCTCCATTACTCCATGAAGCCTCTTTAAGATAAAAAGTATAGACTGTTTGGTCGTTGGATACTGTGTAATACTGTGCAAGAGCGAGCTCAGGACCTGCAGAACGTTCCCTCACAAGACCTTCATAGAGAGCTTGGGCTATAGAGATATCTTTACTTAGGCAAGCACTTCTCGGGTCTAAAGACATAGGATCGTGGCTCATCGCTATTTTTAGAGAGTTCTGGTGTTTAGAAGTATGTCTATAGCAACTTGTGCATAGCGATGAAATTCCCAGAAATAGAATAACCGATAGAATGGGGGTTAGGAATTTGTGCATTGTTTTTGTCGTCTATTTAAAAAGCATGTTGGATGCTTACCCGAGGTTTTCACAATCGGTTTTTATTTTACCCAATTGTGTAATTAGAGTCGCTCTATCAATATAATCATCTGATTAAATATCTTAAAACTAGGTGTTTATATTAAATATATTTTAGTTTGTAAGACATCGTTATCATTTTGTAAAAAGTTTTTAGAGGTTGTGTCACGTAGGAAGAACTTCCACTTCTTTCAGTTCAACATGTCCTAAAGGGGAGATATTGAGGTTTTTGACTCGCGGATGGGCAATGTAAATATAGTTGAAATGGTATAGAGGGAATACGGGAAGATCTTCTTCGATAAGTTCTTCAGCTAGGATTTGATCTCTCTTAGTGAACGTTGCCGTATGGTACTTTTCTAAGATTTTATTAAACTGCTGATTATTCCATTTTCCTAATTGATGGCTTGTCTCTGCATTTTCTGGGTTCCCCAGGATAGTAAGGAAATTTCTAGCATGGAGATATTCTGCAATCCATCCTCCTACGGATAGATAAAAATCTCCTTTATTTCTTTTTTCTAAAAAATAAAAGTACTCAACCCCTTGAATGGGTATGTGTATACCGAGAACATTTTTAAATTGTTGTTGTAGTTCTTGAACTACGAACGAAAAAACGCTGGATTCTTGAGGGTAAATAAGAGAGAGTTCAGCGAGTTCTTTTTCTGATAGAGTAGATTTTGCTTCTTCAAAGTATTCTCGGGCTTTTTTTTCTCGTTGTTCTTTGCTGAGTACTTTTTGATTGTGGATTTCAGATAATTCCGGAGGTAAAAAAGAGTGGGCAACTCTGGCTGCATTGAGTAGAGGCAGGAGGGATTCCTTGTCAATAGCATAGGCTAAAGCTTTCCTTAGAGCTTTATTTTGTAGTACAGGCATGTTGAGGTTATAGATCAATATAGAAGTTGAGCAAACTGGATAAACGTGAGTGATCTCTTTAGGTGTATTGTTTAATATTTCTTGCGGGATTTTTGCTATCCAGGGATTGCCTAAAACATCAATCAGGTTATTTTTAAAGCATTTTGCTGCAGTATGAGAGTCTGACATGATGGTAAAGACTAGAGTATCGATCTGTACTTTGTCTGCATCGTAGTAGTGTATATTTTTTTGCATTTTCAGATGTTTTTGCGGTTGCACATCACTCAATTGAAAAGGGCCATTAGAAATATAGGTGGGTGGGTTTTTTGGATTGGCATAGTGCTCTCTTAGAGAACTGTGGACTGGGAAAAACAACGGATGGGCGACCATCTCAATGAAATTTTCCGAGGGATGTTCTAGAGTAATTTCTAATGTTTTCTCATCCAGAGCTTTAACTCCTAATTTTTCTATAGGTAACCTCTCTTCCATAATTGCTTTAGAGTTTTTGATAATGTATAGAAGGTTGTGGTAGGATATCGGGAGGTTTTTCGTGTGGATTTGTTTTATAGATTCTTCGAAATCGTGAGCTGTTAATGGATCGCCATTACTCCATGATGTATTTCTCAATTTGAAGGTATACACATAGCCTTCGTCAGACACTGTATATGTTTCCGCCATGCCTAGGATCACATGATCGTGAGAAATGCATTCTCGAATTAAGCCTTCGTAAAGGGCTTTGGCTAGGGAAACGTCTTTTTTAAGATAAGTGCATCTAGGATCGATGGAAACAGGATCATACGATATGCCAATTCTCAAGCACCGACCAGCATTTTGTGGAGACTGTTGATGATGGCAACTCGTGAGAAGCAAGCTAGAAAAACAGAGGAAGTAGATTGCATAATGTTTGCTAAATCGGAGCACCACAGGATTGTCCTCAAGTTAAATAGTCAGTTGGAGTTAGATTACTGATTAAAAAAATAATTTCCAATTTTTGAATTTGTGAAAAAAATTGTATTTTCTGTTGTATTTTTGGCGAGTTTTTAAGGTAAGCGTGCGTATTTAAGATCGACGGCTCCAGAGGCATTATGAATAATTTTCTCTATTGGAGATAGAGTGATATAATCGTAGCTCATATGGTAGATAGGAATAATCTCTAAGTTTTTAATTAACCTGTCTGCTTGTGGGATTAGCGAAGCGCTTGGGTAATAAGCGACTCCTGTTGCCGTAGCTATAGTAAAATCACACATTTGTCTTTTGGTTAAGAAAACATGGTATTCCAATCCTTCAAGAAATAACTCAATCCCTACGGATTTGCATTGTTCTTTAAGAATTTCTGCGATGCGTTGGCATCGTAAAATATTTGAAGGATAGGTTAGAGTCAGTTTTTCGGTGGGGGTAATCAGTTTTTGTTTTTTCTGTGGGTGCTGCGGAGAGGATTGCCTAGATAGTGTATAGGCGGGATCTTGGTTGCCTTGTAGAGCATAATCTATAATTTCTTCTCTATTAATCGCGGCGGCTAATCTGTAGCGGTTATGGATATGAGATAAAACTGGATCTTTTGTATTCAGTACAAGCCAAAAAGCTCCTTCTACGGGGTAGCAAGTGTAGTGGTAGGGAGTATTTTCTTTCAGTTCTTTTGTCAACCCTTGATGCCAGGGTTGCCCTAACCAATGAATTTTTCCACGATTTTGTAAAAGAGCTCCGGTATACAAATCCGGAATAACTAATAAGTTAACACAGGAGATCAGGACCTTGTCTTTATCATAGTAGTAAGGATTTTTTTCTAATAAGAGGCAATGCCCAGGATTGTAAGTGATTAACTGGAAAGGCCCACTAAATATATTCAAATTTTCGGGGTTGAAAACAGAAAATGCTGGAAAAGCGAGCAATTGCAGTAGATTAGAATTTGGGGAATCGAGTGTTAAGGTAATGCTGGATGGCGAACAGGCTTTAAACTGGATACCTTCAAATGCTTGGTGGTGAGGAGAGCAAGTTTTTGCATGTTGCCATGCCCGAGTAATATCCTGAGATGTGATTGGAGTGCCGTTACTCCATAGGGCCCCATGTTTGATAAAGAACGTATAGGTTTTTTCATCTGCCGATACGGTATAGTGACTTGCTAGGGCAAATTCTACTTGATTATGTTTGTTCGGATTTTCTCTTGTAAGTCCTTCGAAAATAAGTTTAGATACAGAAAGATCTAAAGCACGTTTCGCTTGTTCAGGGGATAAAGATTCCGGGTCGTCATGGATGGCAATCGTAAGGGTTTTTGACGATCTTAAGGCTGTTGAAAAACAGCCTCCTAAAATTGAAGACGTGAGTACAACAGCAATCAACCACCATGTGTATTTCATAAAAAAAGCAAATACCTTCAATGTCATTTTTTAACGGAAAGACACTGTGACTTATCCCACTGTGCCGTACTGATTGTACTGCAAATCTTTTAGAAGGATAAGTGGATTGCGGAACTTTCAAGATAGCAGGTTAAGATTTTTGAGTTTTTTGTTCAAAGTAATTTTATTGATCCTTGAATTTAAATAATTTATATAAGAAAAAAAGATGAAACGAGTTTTAATAAACGGGTAAGACTTTGTCCTTGTTGTCAAGGAATATATAGCTGCAACCAGATTAAGAGGGTAAGCGAGGAGAATGTTCTAAGAAGCTAGTCAGAATCAGGGTTGCAGCGATGCTATCGGTTTTTCCTTTTCTCTTTTTCCTGCTGAGTCCGCAGTCTCCTTTTAGCATCCGTTCTGCTTGTGCTGAGGATAGCCTTTCATCCCAAAGGATAACTTCAACAGGACAGGACTCTTGGAGTAAAGAGGATAGCTTGAGTATATCTTCTTGTAAGGCGGATTTTTGCCCTTTTTGCATGGGGAGAGGATTGCCTAATACCACAGTGGAAACGCGGCGTTCTTGAATAATTCCAACGAGAAGCTTGGCTGTGGCTTCTAGTGTTTTTCCTGTTGCTATAAACCCTATGGGCAAACTAATGCCCAGGGGGTAGGCCGCGTAGGCTAGACCTATCCGCCTCTCTCCATAATCTACACCAAGGAAAACTTTTGCTACCTGAGGATTAGACATAAGTTTTATTCCTAGAGTGAAGAAGTGCTGCCTCGATAAAGCCTACAAAGAGTGGGTGAGGCTTGATCAATTTTGAAAGGAATTCTGGGTGGAATTGTACTCCTATCATCCAAGGGTGATCTTTGATTTCTACGATTTCGCAAAGTCCTTGTTCTGGGCACGTACCCACAATATCCAATCCGTGATCTTTTAATTGTTGTATATAGTTGAAATTCACTTCATAGCGATGGCGATGGCGTTCCATAATTTCAGGTTGCCCATACATCGCGTATACTTTACTTCCTGGTGATAATGCACAGGGATAGGCTCCAAGACGCATCGTACCGCCTGTAGCGATTAATGAAGCTTGCCAATCCAACATACAAATCACAGGATCAGGTGTATCTTTGTCCATTTCTGTAGAGTTTGCGTGTTCTAGATGGAGGACGTGACGAGCATATTCAACAACGAGAACCTGCATACCTAAGCAGATTCCAAAATAAGGGATCCCTCTTTCTCTGCACAGCTTGGCGGCAATAATTTTCCCTTCCCAACCTCGAGACCCAAAACCTCCGGGGACCAGGCAGCCGTCACAGAGTTCTAAGGTTTCAAGGAAATGCGGATCATCAGAGTCTAAAGGGAATAACTCTACTGAGCAATTCAAGCTTAAAGCGGCGTGGGTGATAGACTCAAAAACAGATTTATACGCGTCTTTATGTTGTACGTATTTACCGACTAAACCTAAGCGTATCTTATTAGGAAGAGGATGGCGCAAACGTTCTACTAACATTTCCCAATCACTTAGATCTTCTTTTTTAGTAAACAGTCCTAATTTTTCTGTGATAAACGTAGAGATCTTTTCTTGAGATAACATTAAGGGCATTTCGTATATGGAATGTTCCACATCGACAACGTTAAAAACCGCGGTACTAGGAACATTGCAAAATAGGCTGATTTTCTTTTTTACTTCTGAGCTTAAAGGAGCTTCAGATCTGCAGAGAATCGCATCAGGAATAATGCCAATGCTTCGCAAACTTTGGACGGAGTGCTGCGTAGGTTTGGTTTTTACCTCTCCTGCGGCTTGTAAATAAGGTACGTAGGTCATATGAATGCTGAAGCAGTCTTCAGCATGCTCATAACGGAATTGTCGGATAGCTTCTAAGAAAGGTAGGGATTCTATATCTCCAACGGTACCACCGATTTCTACGATTAATACATCGGGATGATTTTCCCTAGCACACTCTAAGATAACTTCGATGATTTCGTTAGTGATGTGCGGGATAACTTGAACTGTACTTCCTAGATACAACCCATCGCGTTCTTTTTTAATTACTCGGGCATAGATTTGCCCTGAAGTCGCTGTAGAATACCTAGATAGGTTTACTGAAGAAAAGCGATGATAATGACCAAGGTCGAGATCTGTCTCTATACCGTCATTGGTAACGTAAACCTCACCGTGTTCATAAGGATTCATTGTTCCTGGATCGACGTTAAGATAAGGATCCAGTTTTAACATAGCAACTTTAAGTCCTTGTCGCTCTAGTAGTAGAGCAAGTGAGGCAGCAGTTAATCCCTTGCCTAAGGAGGATACGACTCCTCCTGTTAAAAAGATGCACTTGAATGACATGTTAAGTATTCTTCCACCTTACTGATATCTTCTGGATAATCCACCGAAGGGCTCTTAGCTTCCACTACACATACATGAATGGATCCACCGTGTTCTAGTACACGTAGTTGCTCAAGATCTTCAGCTTGACTTAGAGGAGAAGGAGCGGAAGCAATGTAACTGAACAGAGCAGATCTTCTAAATGCATACACGCCAATATGTAGATAAATTGGTGTTTCTTTCTTTAAAATGTGTGGAATAGGGCTCCTGCTAAAATATAAAGCCTTTCCATTTTTATCGAAAACACATTTTACTTTTTGATTTGTTAAGATTTCATGAGAATCTGTGGTTTGGGCCACGGGAGTCACCATTTGAATTTCTGGATGCTCTTCCAGTTTTCTTACAAGGGCATCGACAACAGTATGGCGTAAACAGGGCTCATCTCCTTGGATGTTCACCATAATCTCAGCCTCAGGGAAATAACGCGATACGGTTTCCGCCATACGTTCGGTACCATTAGCGCACTCTGGACTCGTCATCAGACACGCACCACCAAAATCTAGAACGTGATCCATAATGCGTTGATCATCAGTAGCTACAACTACTTTATCTAGTGTTTCGCTTTGGATGATATTTTCGTAAGTTCTTTGGATTAAGGACTTTCCCAGGATCATGGCTAAGGGTTTCCCAGGAAATCTT
Source organism: Chlamydia abortus (assembly GCF_002895085.1). NCBI lineage: Bacteria > Pseudomonadati > Chlamydiota > Chlamydiia > Chlamydiales > Chlamydiaceae > Chlamydia > Chlamydia abortus. The sequence continues at coordinate 644,968 of NZ_CP024084.1, read as the reverse complement.
ACACTACCCCATCTCGCTGGTAAAACTCCCACCTTCTTACTGATAAATGTCTGTTCTTCCATAAGCCGCAGAAACTCCTTAGTGTCTAAGATTTTTTACAGTTGGGATTATTATTGGAGGGTTTATAAAACACAAGGTTTTTGATGAATTTGATTTTTTGTATTTTGTTTATAATAAAAAGTCGCGGAAGTTATATCATTAAATTAATAAACGTATTTTATTTTATTATGCTTTCAAAAGTCAGTAAGTTCTTATTAACCGTATTAATATCTCTACAAGCTCTATACCCAACCTCATTAGTTGCGGGAGAATCCAAGACGGGTTTTCTCTCTAAAATGAAGAGTTGGTTCTCTGATAAGGAGATAAAAGACGGTGACGTGTTAGTTTCTAAGATCAAAGATGGTCTACCGTGGAAACGGTATGATTATACGAAAAGTTGTGGCTTTTCTGCGGAGTTCCCTGGAGATCCAGAACATTCGGGACAGGTCATAGAGATTCCTCAATCGGAACTTACCATACGCTATGACACATACGTTACAGAAACGCAAGCAGATAACACTGTTTATGTTGTATCTGTATGGGAGTACCCTGAGAAGGTGGACGTGAGTCGTCCGGAATTAAATCTTCAAGAAGGGTTTGCTGGGATGCTCCAGGCGCTTCCAGAATCACAAGTCCTATTTATGCAGGCAAAAGAGGTACAGGGACACAAGGCTTTAGAATTTTGGATATCTTGTGAAGATATTTATTTCAGGGGAATGTTGATTTCGGTCAATCACACTCTATATCAGGTTTTCGTAGTTTATAAAAATAAGAATGCTAAAGCTTTAGATAAAGAATACGAGACATTCACAAAATCGTTTAAAATTACTAAAGTACGTGAGGCAAGAAATCTAGATTTAAAAAAGAAAGTTAGACTTTGAAAAACGCGTGTAGTGCTGTGTTATGAATTAAAAATGCATCGAAGATTAGCTCTTTCGAGTCTAGTTTTTCGCTACCTCTAGGTTCGAAAGAGCTATCTTCACTTTAGCTTTTTCATTCTCTTAAATACGATGTTTTTCTATAAAGAGCCAGAATTCTATCAGCGGAATTGTTATGGTTCTTCGCGTTGTTTTAGCCGTTGTTTTTTTGTTGTTCCCTTATCTCTTTAGAAGCATCTTCTATAGATATTTTCAGTGAGAAACACGCTCCTGTATCTCGCGTATAGGCATTATCTTTGCTCTTCCTGAGATTTCCGAATCATCAGATTCCACGTGCCCCATCCCTTGGTTTGCTAATAGTAAGAAGACAATAGAAGGCAAGCGGACGTACTATTCTGGGGATTATTTCGGCAAATATTTAGTTATGTCTTCTTTTTGGCCAAATAAAGTTTCTGCTGCTGTGATTAGCTGTAATATGATTCTCAAGCATAGAGTCGAGCTTATCTTGATTATAGGGACATGTTACTCACGCTCGGAAACCGGTCGTTTTGGGAATGTTCTGATTTCTCATGGGTATGTTAACTATGATTCTGATGTACGTCCCTTTTTCAAAAGATTTGAAATTCCCAATATACATCAGAGTATTTTCTCTACCAGCGAAGCGTATAGGGAGGCTGCCAAGATTGGAGGGAGAAAGTTTCTTGCCATGCATAAACACTCTATAGAGCATTTACTGAAGACATATGGCTACTTAAAACCTACAACATCTACAGAACATGATCTTACAGAAGGCATTATAGCTACTGGCGAGGCCTTCACCATGTCGAAGAATTACTTTCTATCGCTGCAACAAATGTATTCTGAAATTCAAGATTTTGATAGTGCGGGAGGAGCTGTTGCCCAGGTATGTTATGAATTTGGCGTTCCTTGTTTAGGAGTCAATATTCTCTTACCTCATCCTTTAGAGTCGTCCAGTAATGAAGTTTGGCTACAATTACAAAGTGAAACTAGTCAGTTTTACACGGATTCTCTATTGAAAAGTGTTCTCCAAGAAATCTGTTTAACCCATTAATTTGTTTTTTTCCTAATTCTTTGGTTGAGGTTAAATCCCTTAGTTATTAAGATAACTTTTTCTTTTTTGATCACAATAAGAGAAGAATAGACGGGGACTTAGCTTAGCTGGTAGAGCGTCTGATTTGCATTCAGAAGGTCAGGAGTTCGACTCTCCTAGTCTCCAAACTCGCGGTTATAGCTCAGTTGGTTAGAGCGCGACACTGATAATGTCGAGGTCCCAAGTTCAAGTCTTGGTAACCGCAAGCTGACTTCCCTTTAAACTCTGTGGTTTCTACATGTTAGAAGTCAAAAGTCTTGGCTATTCTTATTCTGACAAGCTCATATTTCGGAACGCTTCTTTTATATCTTATCCGGGAAAGATTACTATTATTTTAGGGGTATCTGGGACTGGGAAAACTACCTTATTTCGTTTAATAGCTAATTTCTTAGCACCAGCTGCAGGGGAAATTCTTTGGTTAGGAGAACCTGTGCAACAAACGGATGTTGCTTATATGCAGCAAAAACAGACGTTGCTTCCCTGGCGAACTGTATTGAAAAATATACACCTACACTCTGAATTAGGAGGGAAACACAAGCGTTTTCCTATCGTTCCTGAGAAGTTGCTTGAGGTAGTAGAAAGCTTCAATTTAGGTGATTTATTAGATTGTTATCCTGATGAACTTTCTGAAGGTCAAAAACAGAGAGTCTCATTGGCTTGTCAATGTTTATCTCCAAAGCCAATATTACTTTTAGATGAACCTTTTTCTTCTTTAGATATTACGACGAAAGAACAGTTGTATAAGTACATTTTAAGACTAGCAAGAAAAGACCATAAAACCGTGATTCTTGTTACGCATGATTTTCGTGATGTTGCTTTTCTTGGTGATGCATTTTATGTGCTTAAAAATCATGGGCTGGTTCCTGTGTTCTTTAATGATTTAACGCGTTCTTCGAGTAATGTCCACCTGCTCATAAAGGATATCCGGGAGTGTCTTTCAACGTGACATTGCCGTTATCCCATTTACCTGCTCCTGAGTTAGATTATACTCTACTCTCTTCAGAACAAAAGCTTACTCTTTACGGCGACATTCGTAGACATCGGTGTCAGGGGGGACCTCTGGTAGTGGTCGGTACCCTTGCCTTTATCTTTGCTTTGGTACTTGTATTGATAGGATCGTGTTTGTTGGGATATCCCCTTCAGGGATTGGTTTTTGTTTCTGATATCTTTTTGCCCTTTCTTCTTCCCGGGTGTCTTTTATTCGTGCTGATTGCGGCTCCTTTAATGATGTATGCTTTTCAGTATCATAAGGCAGCTTTAAGTAAGCATAAACAATTGGCAGAAAGTAATTACGTACAGATTTTACATTACTGTAATAGTCAGACAGGGAAGATCACCAAAAAAGATGTAGCTGGATTTATAGCATCTCAAGTTTTGTTGGTTGAATATACACCTAGGTTTTCTTTTGTTACGTTATTGCAGACCCTGAAGGTGATTCCTGAGAAAGATTCTTCGCGATCTTCTTTACATGATTCTCTCATTGCTGAGGGGGTTGACCGAGCTAAAGAGGATATTTATGCGAGCGAGTACGACAAAGAAAAACGCGACCGCCTGGAAGCCGAGGAAGAAGCGCGAGCTGCAGAGCAAAGGCAAGAAGAAGAAGCGTCTTTAGGAGTTTCTCCTTTACTCACATAATCAGACTCTCGTCTTACTTTTTTTGTAGTATTTTCCCTACGGATAAAAAGATCAAAGCAATTCCTGTGATTATGGTAGGAATCAAGACTGGCGCATGTAGGGGAATATGAAAGAACACAGGAGAGAGTAAGATCGCTGCTGAAAAAATCACACAGAGCCAGCGCAAGTGCCGAAGACTATCGGCAAAAGATAGAGTAGAGAGAACAATAATGAACCAACAGCAGATATTCGTGTAGTTTTTCCATGTATTTGTAATGGCGAGTTCATCGCTCATTTTGATAAATCCTATAGTTACGCCAATAGTAATCAGAAGGTGGATAGGAAAGGAAATACCCTGAAAAGCTTGCTTGCATGCTTTGATAAAGGGCAAGACGGTGCGTTCTTCCCAAAAGAGGGAATCCCTATAGTATTCTGATCCAAAGAGAGATATACGAATAAGCTCGCGTTTTTTACCGAGGAATCGTGCTAGATAGGTAAATGTGGCTCTGAATTCATCGTAAGCGAAAACAAACGCCAAACCAGGTTGTAAGGTGAGACATAAGCATAGCCAGCAATCTAGGGTGAGTTGTTGCGTGACAATAGGAATGAAAGTGAGAATGATGGTAGATAGGAGGGTAATGGCTGTGGCTATGACGACTTTAGGACGTGTATGCCAACGACGCTCTCCTCCGGACAGAGAGAGTACAACAAGTAAAGAATAGGCAGTCATCATCATGGCATAAACAAAGAAGCTGCACTCAAAACTACTGGAGGATATTCCTAAGGCAGATGCTGTTAAATAACGTGACTGTAGCCAGGCTAATAAACTTAATATCAAAACAGCAGCGCGACGTCCTCCAGAAGATGGGTTATAGGAAATCCCTTCAGGTAGAGTTGGGCCGACTTCTAAAGCTTCGGGACGTGTAGGAGGAATGCAGACAACAGCAAAGATAGCAAAACCGATTAGAGTATCGTTTGCAAATACGATAGAAGAGCGTTCTGGGAAACAGGGAAAAAGAGAGACCCAAGTTCCTACAAATACACCGAACCACAGGAGAGAGCGCTTATAGAAAGAAACACATGCTAAGAGAATGAGCAGGCTGCCGCAGATCCTCTCGGAAAGGATAACACTAGGAGCTTGATAGTTCAGTGTATTAGGAGTGCATATAAGCAATAATCCTAAAAATGCAGGGAGAATACTTAATTTAAAAAAACGATAACGGAAATGCTTATAAATATTGTCTAGGGTTTCTTTATCCATACAAGGAAAAATGTTGTGATTTTTCTTTCTAAATAGAATGGGAATGATAAAACTAAAAGGTTTTTTATCCATGTGGACATATCTCCATATAGAAACAAGAGAGAGCTAGACTTCTTTGGACAAAAAATAGTTTTCAATTTTTATTTTTTTATTTTATTTCTGAGTTCTGTGTGAGCCATGTAAGATAAGAGAATAGTCATTGAATAAAAAGATATTAGTCATAGTTACCAGCGTTTTTTTCGTACTATGCTTTGGATTAATGATTTATAAAAAGCAGACGATATTACCTCCGAAAGCTCATATTCCTACAAATGCCAAGCATTTTCCCACTCTTGGTAATCGTTACGCACCAATCAATATCACAGTATTTGAAGAGCCTTCATGTTTGGCATGTGCAGAATTTAGCACTGAAGTTTTTCCCTTATTAAAAAAGAACTACATTGATACAGGAGAGGTGTCGTTTACCTTGATTCCCGTATGTTTTATTCGAGGTTCGATGCCTGCGGCTCAAGCGTTACTTTGTGTTTATCATCATGATCCCCGTGAGCCAGATATAGAAGCGTATACGGAGTATTTTCACAGATTGCTTATTCATCCTAAAGAGGAGGGTAAGCATTGGGCAACTCCTCAAGTATTAACTAAGCTTACTGAGAATTTAAAAACGCATTCTGGCCGTAGCATTAATCCTAAGGGGTTGATGCAATGTATCGATTCTCAACGTTATGAAGAGCAAATTAAAAAAAATAACATTTATGGCTCGCAGGTTCTTGGAGGTCAGTTAGCCACACCAACAGCTGTTGTTGGGGATTATCTCATAGAGGATCCTACGTTTGAGGAACTAGAGCGTGTGATTCGACAAATCCGCTATTTGCAAGCTACGGAGGAAAACCATGATTAGATTCCTTCGTAACTATGCTTTATATTTTGCGTGGTTAATTAGTTGCACGGGAACGGTAATGAGTATTTACTACAGTTACTTGTTAAATATAGAGCCGTGTGTTTTGTGCTATTATCAAAGGATTTGCTTATTTCCTTTATCGATTATTCTAGGGATAGCTACGTATCGAGAAGATGATTTAGTAAAGATTTATGCTTTACCTTTGTCTATCATGGGGATGCTCATCGCTGTTTATCAGATTTGCCTACAAGAAATTGCCGGAATGACCATAGATATTTGCGGTCGGGTATCTTGCTCAACAAAGCTATTTATTTTTGGATTTATTACTATTCCTATGGCCTCGGCATTAGCGTTTTGTGCAATTTCTTGCTTATTGATTTTATCAGACAGTAAAAAGAGATAGTGCCCGAGACGGGAGCATCAGAAGAGTCTCTTCTCTTGTATTTTGTATTCTCAGGATAACACAGAGAAGAGCAGGAAATGTAGACTAATGTATTGAGTGACTCAAAAGTTGCTTATATTTAATTGACTGATTGTATTTCCGTATTGACTTTTTCCTCTTCTTCGTAAGAAGGTAGTTCTTGTAAAGTTGCTTGTACTCTACTCATTTGGCTCCGTAGCATACCTTGACCGACTATGTTTCCGAACTGAGAGATACTTATTTGCATACCTTCTTCGTCATCTTCGTGTAGATTTCGAATATTTGAGAGTAATTGGGTTGTGACTTGTATCATGCTATCTATTGTTTGTGGATTTACAGTGAGCGATACAGTTACGGGTTTTCCTTTAGAGGGATCGCCTTGTACGCTAGTAGAAAATGCGTTCTCAAATTGTTCAGGACGTATTTGGGATAAGTCTAATATGCTTTCAGGTGGGTTATAATCGAAATTCTCAGAAATTGTTGGAATTATTGGATTGCGTATCTCCTCTTGATAGCGGTCTTGGCAGCAGCAAAGACGCAGTTTTTGCCATAATCTATGGATTACAACATATAGTATCTTCGCAATAAGCAGAAGAATCCCTAACCCTAAGGTTTCTATTATCCCTGTTAGAGTATGCAACAGGAGTTCCTTTGTATTGACTAGACTATCTTCAGTTGACCATACGCTATACAACCTGCCTAGTCCCATGATTGTTCCGAGAATGGGTGTAGCTTTTTTAATTTCCAGGATACTGCTTGTGGAAAGAACGTCCGCATGCCATTCTTGAGCTATAGGTTGGATGCCAGTAGGATTGCGGACAAATCCAGAACGGAATAGTGGGCAATATTTTCTTGTTCCACTTAAGAAATCTTAGTCATTAGGATATTTGTTAATAAACATAACTATATTTTTTACTTTTAAATAATTGAATGCGAAGTATTTTAGCATTAGATTGAAATTGTTTCAATTTTAAATATAATTATTAATCGCAATTTATTAATTGATCATGTTTTGGTGCTTTTGTGATTCGAAGTCTGTGGTTTTTGAGTAGCTTATAGTTCGCAGCTAAGTTGACTGATGAGATGTTCTCTGAAGTTGTCCTCAGCATCGCTATTTCTTCTATGGACAAGGCGGGGTAGGCAGAAGATGAGGATATGCGCTAGAGCGTGGTAAAGGATTTTCATTATTAGAGTGATGATGCCTAAACCGCAAATTTCGATAATTCCCGTGAGTGTTAGGATAATTTTATCTTTACGGTTATCTTCAAGAGTATCTGTAGACCACACGCTGTAGAGTTTCCCGATCCCTAGAATTACTCCTATAATGGGTAAAGCGCGTAGCACTTGAATAATCACACCATCCGCATCCAAATCTTCTATGTCATCAGAAAATATCCATTCAATAGTCCAAGATTTTAAACCAAATTGATCACGGACAAATCCAAGCCTAAACAGTGTTGGGTAGTTTTGTGTAGATTGATTGAATTCTGTATTATCGTGATATTGATTTATGAACATGAGTGACGATTTCCTTATTATTTATATTGATCATCATATAGAAAAAAGGCTGGTCATTTAGGAATGAAGATGAGGACGGTGATTCCAGCGTGCTCTCGTATGTCTTGTATGTTTTGTATAAGGAAATAGGCTACAGGTGGAATTGAGGCTGTAAGAAAAACCTGAAATATCGGAAGGTTTAGAACGTCAAAACAAAGAATATCCGGGCAGTTGTGTCAGCACACATGGCGACATTCTTACTATTGGATATTGAGAGGGAAATAGTCTATTTCTGTTTGTAAATTATTTCAATAATAAACATTAAATCATCTAAAAACTTTTTAAATCTACTATCTTAAGTATTTGCTTATCTTGATATAACGAGTTCATCGTTATAGGCTTATGGTTAATCCGGTTAGTTGGGTATTTAGAGGAAAGAAAATCTTTTTGGGGATTGGCTATTAGGAAGAATTAAAGATACTAGTGTATGTATTAGGAATTCGAGAAATTCCAAGAAATAGAAAGCCATAGTCAAAGTTATTTTTAATATTAGAGCCACGACACCGAGTCCTAGAGTTTCTAATACTCCTGAGAGAGTATGAAATAGGATGTCTTTGTATCGATCTTCGGGATCTCTGGTAGACCATAGGCTATAGAGTTTCCCAAAGCCTAGGATATTCCCTATGATAGGGGTGCACCTGATGAGGAGTTCTTTAATTTCATCAGAGTGAGTTATGTCAATTTCCCAATCCATAGTATAGGGATACAGGTGGGTTTCTGATCTGATAAAGCCATCTTTCAGTAACCAGTGAGCGTTCTGGTTATCATAAAAGAAGTCCGTATTGTTTTTATACTTATAGAAAAAACACTCCATATTTATTAGAAGATAACAGCCGGGGTTAAGAATCGAGTTGTGTGTTGTGTTTCTAATGTTAATGAAGAAATAAGGATTCTTATGGAGTTTTTGTGTGATTGTACATTGAGAGAACTCAGAGAAGCAATTTAAGATGAGTTTACATAAAAATCAAATTTCTCTTATTTGTTTTTTATGTAAACTCATCTTAAATACTTCGAGTTAAGTACAATAATCCGAAAAGAAAAACAAAAAACTAAATCCTATCATGTAAAATTTGTTCGCGGATATTTTTCATAAATTCTTGCATGTAGTGAAGATTATGGATGGAGGCCCAAATGCTTGCATTAGGCTCGTGAACTTTGAAAAGATGTCGCAGATAAGCTCTAGAGATCTTAGAGGTGCATGTGAGGCACGTGCACTCTGGATCTATAGGAGAGAGATCGTTAGTATACGCCTGGTTGGCGATTTTGATAGGGCCTTGAGAAGACAGGATTAATCCGTGTCGTGCGGCTTTAGTTGGATAGGAACTATCGAAAGAATCTATACCAAAACCAATAGTTGCCTGTATAGAGGGAAGGTCTCCTATGCCTAAAAGATGTACGGGACGGTCTTTGGATAAGTAAGAAGTTGTTATATCAACAATAGGGACCATTTCGTTGAGATTTCTTCCTAAGCTTCCCCCAATGGCAAATCCGTCAAAAGGGTGATCTTCAACAAAGGCGCAACCAATTTTTCTTTGTTTGGGATCTATACCGCCGTGAATCACACCATACATAGATTGATGTCTTGGGTCTTTTTTATGGTAATCTAAGGAGCGTTTTTCCCATACGTAGGTTCGTGCACAGGAAGATAGGAAATATGTTGTGTCGGAGTGAAAGGGTAAAAGCTCATCTAGAGGAATGATGATATCGGCACCCAGGTCTTTTTGTGCTTGTACAGAAACTTCTGGGGATAAGAAGAGCTTACTACCATCTCGGTAAGATTTAAACCAAACTCCCTCATCAGTAACTTCTAAGATGGATGACGAGCCTTTTTTTTTCCCACAGCTTTTGATTTCTTCGGCAACGGAGCCATAAGCCAGGCTAAAGATTTGGAATCCTCCAGAATCTGTGATTATAGGGGAATTTCTATGAATAAACTTATGCAGGCCTCCCATAGCGGCGATAGCTTCTGTGCCAGGGTGGACCAGAAGGTGGTAGGTATTGCAAAACATTAATTGGATATTGCTGTGGTCTACAACACCTTTCAGAGCGCCATTTGTCGCTACAGGAACAAAAGCTGGGGTATCGATAATGCCATGAGCAGTTTCTATTCTGCCGACACGTGCTCGAGATTTTTTAGATTGATGGAGGACATGAAATTTTAATGCCACGATAGGAACCCGAAACTGCTGCCCCGAAAAAAGACTTCTGCTTTCATCTCATTCGAAAACAGTAGAATAAGCCTATAGGGGAGCATATTTTCCTGTAAATAGAATTTATCCAGTAGACGGCAAGCTCTTTGAAATGACAAAAATTCCTATATACATCAGGCCTTTTACCTTGCCCTTTTAGGTAGCGTTGCGCTTTCTAAGGTGTTTACCAAAGACCACAATGGGGACAGACATGGCGATGACACAGATTTTGGTAATTAAAGAAAATAGAATGACATGAGTAAGGTTCGCTACGATCCCGTAGAGGCCTAGAAAAGAAAATAGCAAGGTATCCAGGATTTGAGAAGAAACTAAAGATATGGCTGATCTGGTTCCGAATGCTTTATCTTTAAACAGGGTTTTTAGGTAGGAAAAGAGTTTCAGATCTATAATTTGTACGAGGATTACGGTCACTAAAGAAGCTAGGGTTAATCGTAGTGTGGGTGAGAACAGCGCGATAAAATGGTTTTGGCTAGTATCGTTAGGAGAAGGCTTCAGTGCAAGATGGAACTGGGTTAAAAGAAGAAAGGCTATAGTGATTACCCACGAGCCAACCATAGCTTCATTTACTTTACTTTGTCCGTAAACTTCTCTAGAGAAATTTAAACAAGACAAGATACCAATCATATAAACATCAGCCGAGGTAATTTCTAGGCCGCATAGAACGATTTGTTTTAATACAAAAACGTTCATAATTACTGATAGGGTAGCCAACCAGCCTGTTAGCCAGCCTGTACTTTTAGAAGAAAAAAATATCCCTGCAAGCACAACAAAAAGGGTTTGTGCTATGAAGATCATTTCATTATGCACAACAGTATCTCCATGGATTGAGTAGAGTTCATCGGTCTAAGCCTCATAGACAGTACAAATAAAAAGGCAATCTGACCAGAAAACGACTTACAAGTATAGGAAAAAGAGCTTAATTTGTATCGATTTTGCTTGAAAGTTCGGAGAAAGTTCTCGAAGTTTTTCAAATAAAGATTAGACTAAAACATTTGATGTCGGGCAAACAGTTTTCTAGAAGCTAAGTCTAGAAGAGGAAGATGGGTTTTTGGAACTAAAGTTATAGATAGCTGGAAGGAAGCGATCTTGCTCAATCTTTTCTCAAGGTTATGCTGTTACTTCTATAGCGTATGCTTCGGGTAAGTTAAGGAGTAGAATTTCTAACTAAGTCAGAACGGGAGGTATTGTATATCTCATAAATCGAATATCATCTTCTCCCATTCACTGAGATCTATCTAGAACAACAAGAGTTGTTAACACATTCAATAAGTTTTGTAATGCCGCAATAAGCGAGGAATCCTGTTCCACCAACGGCAACAATAACGAGAAAAATAGCAAGTCCTAAGATGGATGCTGCAGCTATTAAAGAGATCTGTAGAGCGAGTAAGAGAGGAGCCAGACCTAAAATCTCAAAGGCAGCGATTATAGAGTGTTGAGTTAAATTGCGAGTTGTATCCAGGCTTCTGTCTTTAACAGACCAAAGACTGTACATACGTGCTAAGCCTCGGATTGTACCTAAAATAGGTATAGAGCTTACCAGTACGGAGAACATGACTTCTTTAATAGATTCTTTATCTTGTGTTTTAATAATGTTCCCATTCCAGCCTTGGCGAGAAAAAGCGCTTTTAATTAGGTAGGGAGCACCTGCAGTTTGTTCTGCAAAATCTGCGGGTGTATCATATCTTTTAATTAACATAGTTCACCAAATTTTTTGTTGATGGGCGGAAATTTTATCATAAATCATTAAAATTAAACTAGCCTTATTTTTAATAGAGGAGAGAAGAGCCTATACGGAAGAAGAGGGATTTTATTATATTTTATTTTTTATTCGAAAAATTTTTTTCTAATTAAAGAGACTTGATGAGTATCTCGATTGGGTAGTGTATCGGTAATAATTGAGATATTGGATATTGCCAAGAAAGCCAGAGGCATCAATACAACAAAACCCCGCGGGTAGCAAGGTTTTTCAACAACTAGATTTAATCTACATTTTTATCTTGTTATTTATTCATTTGCTGGCGGAATTAAAGAATTAATCGTCTTGCCATTAGCCAATACTGTTGTATTCACGTAGTCAACTGGGAATTGCTTGCCGTAGAGTTCAATGACTTCCTGAGAATTGATAGCTTGCCAGATTTCTGAAAAACGTTTTTGCTCAGGTAGAGCCTCTTGAGGAGTGAGTAAAGCAGGATTAGTGACTGAGAACATATATCCCAGGCTGTAGACAGGGCTGTTATTGAGCTGTTTGGATACGATTACAGGGACTAAGCTGTGTTGAGGGTAGTGCTTGCATAAAGCAACAAATGTCTCTTTTTCTATGCCATATAAAATAGCGGATGCGTAAACGTCTTCTTTTCCTTCAGCATTTTGTAAGTCGAGGGCAATAGCATTAAGATCGGCATAGTTTTTAGACGAATCTTTTTTCTCTTTACGTGAATCGTAATTGAAAATGCGTTGGGTTTTCTCAACATTTACAGCAGTATTTCAAAGGGATATTCCTTGGCTTTGGAATAGAGAAGGATTCATGAGATCATCGTAAATGACTATAGGAATACAGTTCATTTGTTCAGATAGGCTCCAGGCTGCTTTGATCGTGTCCCAGATATTGTCTGCATCTTTGGTGTTTGTGAAGATGGGAGCTGAACTTTTAGCTTCTTGAACTATAGATTTATCAGTAGTGAATGCGTCATTTGCATCACATCCGGTAAGTAAAACAGAAAGGGAAGCTAGACATAAAGCACCCAATAATCTGATTTTCGATAGGAAGAAGTTTTGTGTTCTCATATCTTTGCCGCATTCGCTTTATTTAGTTTAAAAGCAAAAGACCCTAACAACTTACAACTTTGTTTGCGATAAAAAAATATTAGATAAAAATAAAAAAGACTGTTCAGATAGTGATCCCATAGGGATTTTTAATCATGAGAATAAAAGAAGTTCTAATCTAAACCATGGATTTTTTTTTTTGCATGTTTTTCACATTGTGGAGTCATGTATCCACCTTAACCATGATTCTAGAACCCATCGCATGCATGCCTCAAATCGCTTCAGAACTCGTCTCTATGGGTTCGGAATGTTCTATAATGTTGGAGGGGGATTCTGAAGCGGAAAACTCTAGGTTAAGTTGATACGTTTCGATTTGGCTTTTGAGTTCGGCTATTTCCGACTCTTTCTCTTTTAAATGTTTTCTTAAGATGCCTGAGAGTCCATCCTCTATATTATTGACAAAGAAAAGAACACCCACGCTTATAAATATGATGCCTATAAGCATCAAAACTGAAGATAAGATAATTGTTGTTGTGTTGAGCAAGTTAAGGCCATTAAGAAAAAAAATGGCAGCGAAGATGGTAACTATGGTAGAAAAGCCCAAAATGATTAACATCGTGTCTAGAAACAGTCTAAGAGATGAGCAACGTTGTGATGGGGTCTTGTCTGCCTGAGTAAGGCTTATAGTTGAAGGGAATGAGGAAAGAGTTTTGTTGTGTGTAGGTACTGGATTTGACATGCCGAATCCCTAATTGGTTCATTAGTTTTGGTTGAACAGGATATATAAAAATTTTTTTAATCGCAACGGATCATCTGCATTCCTGAACATCGAAAACCACGCTGCTGCATCTAGGGGATAAGAAAAGATATTTAATTTCATAGGGATACTCATTATCTTCACTGAGATTTTTGTAAAAAAATTTCAAAAAAAATCTAAAAAAGTGCCCTGTTGTTTCCGCTATTTTTGTTCTGCAATATGACGACAATTGACGAATTCGTGCGTATTGAGAATTTAAGGCTGTATTTCTAAGAACATTTCCTCTTTCTTTGAGACAGGTGTTTCATTGCTATATTGCAAGTTGTGAGAATGCCTACAACGTTCTTCACGTTGAAATACTTAACGAAAATTAGCCTGTGCAGAAGTCAGTTAGTTAAGAATGCTCAGATGATATTAATTGTCTTCTTCTCGTTATCAGAAAGGATTTTATGCGTAAATTACTGATATATTTATTGGGATGTGTTCTACTCATTCTTACTGGTTGTTCCCAATCTATTTCTTCAAAAAATAGTACTGATACGCTTGAACAGGTGTTTTGTATTCAATTCCCTGTTTCTGATTTTCTATCCTATCCTGCTGCCTACCTACCTTCGCAATATCTATCTAAAGAATATTTAGATCCTAAGGTTAGCGAAAGCGTAGACAATGAATCACGAAGGATTTGGAAGGAGATACATACAAAAATGCAATTAACAACTCCCTACATTCCTATAGTGGTTTATGGAAGTTTAATGAACCCTATTTCAGCGCAACATACTCTTCAAGAATACTACCCGCATGCTGTTTGGCTTCATAATTATGTTAGAGTATATAATTTGGATATTCGTCTCTTCGAGAGTTCCTCTAGAGTTACAGATGCGGATGGTGAAGATAATCATGGTGCCCTGAATTTGCAGTATGCTCCTGGGAAGCGTTGCAATGGAATTGTTTTAGCCCTTGGAGAAGATGATTTCGTTGCCTGTCGCCGTCGTGAAGGGGTTTATGACTGCATTCCCGTTGTGGTTTCTGATTATATCTCTTCAGGGCAATGTAAGCACAGTGTAGCTTATGCGTGGATCGCTGGGGACCAGGTTTGCACCCAGCATGTGCTTCCTGTCAAGGGGTACTATTCCATGATCTGGGATGGAATCACATCAGATAATGTCAGAGAGAGTTTTGGTGAACACTTTTCTGAGGATTATTTGGAAACAACTTTTTTAGCTGATGGTCGATCGGTAAAAACCATTCACGATGAATATAAAGACGCTCCTATTCGTTATTAGCGTTGTCTGTTGCACTGTGAATGCAGTCATCTCAATGTATTCTGAGAGCTTTTTATAAGCTCTCAGTTATTCTGTTGAATTTGCTTAGTTGTCAATACTAGAGCGAAGCAAAATTGTCTAAGTTTTTTGGATTTTGTTGGGAATTGTGCGAAGAGTTTTGGAGACATCTACCGGACTTCCTTATTAAGGAATTTTTACTCCATTTTGTAATAATCCGTTGAGATTATTGCAAATAAGTACTAGTATCCGCGCAACTACAATGCTTTTACCTGGATTTTCGGCAGACTGTCTGTTGTTTAGTGAGAAGCGTTGGTTCTTTAATTGCGTACCGAACTTGATTATCTTCACTTTGAGAACTATATGCGCGAAGCTCTGACTTTTGATGATGTTTTATTAAAACCTGAGTACTCTGAAGTACTTCCACAAGAAACTTGTTTGTTCTCTTCTGTTTCAAAGTCTTTGCCTTTAGCCGTTCCTATTTTATCTGCAGCCATGGATTCTGTTACAGAATTCTCCATGGCTAGAGGTATGGCAGTAGCTGGAGGGTTGGGGGTTGTTCATAAAAATATCACTGTAAATGAGCAAGTTCATATTGTAGAGCAAATAAAGTCACAAGATTCCTCTTTTGCAGTGGGCTGTGCTGTAGGTATTGGCCAACAAGGTTGGCAACGAGCGGATATTTTAGTTGCAGCTGGTGTCGATGCTTTAGTTATCGACACTGCTCATGGACACTCTAGATGCGTGCTGGATACCGCCTTATATCTTAGAACTACCCTGAAGTGACGCTCATAGTAGGAAATATTGTCTCCAGGGAAGCAGCTTTGTGTTTAGCTGAAATTGGTGTTGATGCTGTTAAGGTGGGTATTGGACCTGGATCTATATGCACAACACGGATCGTTTCGGGCGTGGGGATGCCGCAATTAACAGCTATTATGGATGTTGTAGAGGCCTTGCACGGTTCTTCTGTTCGTATTATTGCTGATGGAGGCATGCGGTATTCTGGCGATATTGTTAAAGCTCTTGCTGCTGGCGCGCATTGCGTTATGCTTGGCAGTATGTTAGCAGGCACTGACGAGGCCCCAGGAGATATTGTTCATGTTCATGGTCAAGCTTACAAAATGTATAGGGGTATGGGCTCTCAGGGCGCTATGGAAAAGGGAAGTGCCGAGCGTTATTTTCAAGAACGTAGTGCTACAAAGTTTGTTCCAGAAGGAGTAGAAGGACTTGTACCGTACAAAGGTTCGTTTGATGATGTGCTTTATCAAATCTTAGGTGGGCTGCGGTCAGGTATGGGATAGTTAGGTGCGCGCAACTTAGAAGAATTACAAAAAAACGCTGAGTTCATTTTAAATTTAGGTTAACCGAGATACCCGGATGCAGTTTTATCCATTATCCCGGTTTCTTGCACACATGGGATAACGGTAGTCAAGATATCGTGACATCAGCGACCAAAACTTGTGAGGTATCACGGGACAGATTAGATAACACGGCGAATTTCTTATTGGGTGTACCTGTTAGAGATGGTATGACTCAGGAAGAAGTCGAAAATCTTATTCAGCAAGGGAGACAAACAAACGCACTCTTGGGAGTATTTGGCTTAGAGACCTTTTATATACGTCAAACCACGTTTTCTTTAGGGGAACATGTGGGGGGTCTTGATAATAAAGGATTTAGTGTAGATAGAATTATTTTTGAGGATTAAGTTAGCGTGGACCTGTATTTTTTCACACCCGTATCGTTCTCTCCGCAATATATAGAAAAGAAAGTATCTTCAGGACAGCCTGTGCGTTTAGAGACAGTAATAGAACGCATAGGCAGTTTTCTTCATATTTGTGGTCCTAAAATTCAAGTGACAGATTTGTCTGAGAGCGGATCCTTATGCTATAGGGTAGTTAAGCCCGAGTTTTCTTGCATACAAAGTTGTATGAAGATACTAGCATACCTTTTGGTTATCCCTGTAATTATAGCTCTGGTTGTTAAACTTATTACACACATCTTATTACTACAGAAGTATCAGCTTAAAAGAGAAGAAAGCGATCATGAATGTATTGAGAATGATCGTGAAATTCCGCAAGGTCCAGTAGCTATTCATCCGATTACTTTAGTTAATACACGGGAAGAGGGGGCAGAGGAAACGCATACGGTCATATCTAGAGATCTACTTGCCGTTTTTCGAGATAACTTTCCCGCAGTTATAGGGGAGCTGCTAGTAGAGCAAAACTTGAGCTTTGAAGAATTTGACGAGTTTATGGATCATCTGAAGTTTCTCCATTCCTCTCTGTCATTAAACACCTTATCTCGGTCTCTTAGGGAGAAGATCACCGATTTCGGTATGGATAGAATTTCTGCATTTTTCAGCTCTAGAGACATCGAGTTGCTATCTCTTATCCAAGACAAATTCGAGGACATTTTATTATCGTATTGTCCATTTTTATGGCTGTCAAATTTCTGCGATGTATGCGCCCTAGAAAGAAATCGTTTTTTACTATGTCCTCTTCCCCGAGAAGCTTGGCAATCTCGGGGTTCCCTGTCTGCATATTGGGTTTCTCGCTTAGGTTTTTCAGATGAATCCATTACTATTTTTTCTCCTGTTTTCTGGGTAGTCGCCGAGATCATATCGGATACTGAGTACAGTTATCTTGTTTATCACGCAGATTTAGATACTTGGGAGAAAAATAAAGAGATTGTAAGTTCGTTGTTTGCCCGCTACTGTCAATACGTCTCTCACAGCCGAGAATCTGCGCTTATCAACCTTAAGCTCACGGAAGAACATTTTGCAAAATATCTGCTGTTGTTAGCAAAACATGGGTTTTCTTTGCGTGGAGTGCGTCTTTTAAGGTCTCTGACTTTAGAGCAAGTGTTGACATTACAAGATTTGACAACAGGAGAGAAGGGAAATAGATTATCCAGATGGATGAAGTCATTCGGGAATGCTATCTATAATCCCGATAACCATTATGTTGTATTTCTACCTTTTGATTGCCTGGATAATAGAGAGTTCTCTCAAGCATTACAGATACTTACTTGGTCAGAATTGAGAGAACACGGAGTTCCTCAGAGTGATGCAGAGTTTTCTCGTTATCTTAGCGAGATCTGCGGTTATCCAATTGTTATTTCTGATCCTATTTTGTGGAAAGCTGAGAAGGAGGTAAGGAAATTTAACCTGACGACAGGAGAGTGTTTGCTGACTCTTCAATCAGGAGCATCGACATTGCCGCCGTTGAGGTGGACGAACTGGGCTCGCTCTGTGCATACAAGGCGTTTACATAACGTCTGATAATATGTATTATGTTGAATTAATTAATACTAAACCTTAATATAAGGATATTATAGTTAGCTACTTATCCATCCTTTCGAAAACGAACACCCCATATACATCCAGCCGTAGGCAATAGAGAAAATAATTTTTCGAATAAAATTTTGTTCTCAACAAAAAATCTTTTGATCTTTTTAACGTTGTTTGTCTTAGTATAGTCCATAAATACTTTAATATAAGTGATTTGGATAAAAAACATTATCTTCTTTTCTATAATTAAGGGTTCGTTTACGTGTTTTTGAGGCTATGTTAAAGAGACGGAAATGGATTGGAAACTATTTCCTTGGCGAGAAGTTTTAACTGTTCCCTATCCCGACAAAGTCGAGCCCTCTTTATTTTGTGTGAGCGGTCTACCTCCATTTGGAGGAGGGTTTAGCCGTTTTTCCCCTTCCTCACCTACTTGCAGTCATTTTTCAGAAGAAGTTTCTAAATCAAAATCCAAAGAGATATCAGTAGAACGTAGACAACTCTTTTCGAGCTACACTCCGAAGCTTAAAGATGTCGTGAAGGTTTATAAGCGTGACGCCAAAGTTCTCATTAATAAGATGTCTTACTGTAATATTTGGAGAAGTCTAGCCAAAAGTCAAATTTTAACAGAAAGAGATGTGTGGTTGGACCTTCAAGGGATTGATAAAGGTATGTTCAATTACCAGATACAAGTCGGTCCTTACACTGTAGCCGCAGTTTTAATCGATCAAGAAGTCTCCGAAATTAAAATTCCTTCAGAACAAGTCTATGCCATTCGTAAAATTAAATCCGGATTCCAACAGAGCCTTAGCAGTCAACATGTTTATCGAGTGGGTTTTAAGTCCTCTGTTTTAGAGTGCAGCTCGGGTTCTACTACAGATGAAGATGAAGAATTTATCACTAGTAATAAAATTATTTTTAAAGCCTTGGGATTTTCTATACCCCCTGGATCTCAACCAACTCCCCTCAACTGCTAACCCTGTACCCCTGTTAAAATAAAATCTTGATAGCCGACAGTGTTATGGGTTCGGTAACTTCCTTTTGTCTAGATAGTGTAAGGGGATTTTTTACAATAAAATCATCTAGAACCGCTTCCAGACAGTTCCCCCATAATTTCTTCTAGGCAAGAGAATTTAGTTGTTAAAATTATTCTAAGCCTTTCCTATTCTTTATGTTATAATAATGAATATCTGTTATTTGGGAGGAAAGATGCCTTATCTCATTTTTTCTAACTATTCCAAACCTTCGTTTTTAGAAAAAACCGTTTCTTTTCTGGATGCCTGCTTTTACTTAGGGGGTGAGCAATCCTACATAGTTGCTCGAGATTCTGAGAATAGAGCTTGGTCTCTCACTCTTCCTGGCCGTGCTTCCCCAACCTATATCGGTGTACTCCTCTTCCCTATTACTCTTATTGCTTTGGCTATACGATTTCTTTTGCATAGCTATCTCTCTTATAAGCGTCGCATTTGTCTCTTTGGATTCTTTAGTGCCTAAAGATAAAAAGCAACTACTCGTTAACCATCCTGAACTTTTACAAAATGTACGTCATCTACCCCTCGTTTATGCTTCTTTGCCTTTAGAAAGCTGTTTCATGACTTTTGATTCTTCTCAAACATCCTCAAAAATAGATACCGTAAGCTTCTGGGTAAATTATCCTAGCTTATCTAGTAAATTGGATCTTTCTGGTATAAAGCTTTCTACATACAAACTCAAGAAGGTGCAAAAAAGCCCATTCGTTAAAGAAATATCGACAGACTTTTCTATTAACTTCCCCCAGCTTTGCCGAGAAATTTTAAAGACAGAATCCAGGGATACAGTCAGTCAAAAAGGGTTAGAAAAGCTCTCTAGATTATTTTTAGCCTTTATCATTCATATAGCTGAAAAAAAAGAGAACGGCCAAATACAGAGTGTGATTCCCCTAGGGACTCCAGATATGCTGTGGGCTAAACTTTTGTTCTTTGATTATGCCGATGAGAATCCCGAAACACGAGGTTTACTTGGACCGAGGATATTAAAAGAATTAGAAAAATTAGGTGTTCTTGGTAGCTCAGAAGTCCATTTGTATACTTTTAGTAGAGTTATTGTTCACTGGCGTCCCCTGAACTTTTAAGACGAAGTTCTAGCTCATAGTGTGATGGGGTTCTTATGGGAATAGGTTCGTGGTTTTTTTGCTTGTAGTAAGCAGACAAAATTATAGTTGTAGAAAGTCAGTAACCAAAGTTTTGCTCTGATGGTCCTCGTTGAAAGCATGATTTAGTAATTTCGGGACTTCACCTGCAATAATTTTGGGTATTCTAAGTGCTTGAAGATGTGCTCGCAGTGCTTGTTTTGGATTTTTCCATTTTCAGAATTGACTTGAAAATATATTGATCATTCTAAATTTTGTTCTAATCTTTTAATAGCCCTAGACCTTCATATTTTCAGTTGTAAGAATAACTCCTCTATTAGAGATTGAACTTTCTAAGAAATTACTTTGCAGAGAGAAGACTTAAGCTCTTGCCCTAGAGGAAATAGGTAACCTATAGAAAAGACGCCTAACTCAATGAGTTTGAAGACATCAATAAAAAATCATACCGAAAAACCCATTTTCAATTTGCATTTAAATAGACCAACCTGCAAAATATTGTGCTCGTTCCTTTCTTTCATCCAAATGGGTAAAATATGATTAATTTAAGCAGGCTATGCAGCTGCCCAAATTTAACAAAAAATAGTGAAACAAGTCAAGGAGTTTGTCAGTCTAAGTCATTGAAAGTCAGCCTTGCTATTCTAGCAATCGCTATTCCTATAATTCTTATGGTCGTCGGTGGCTTAGGACTGGCTGGAAGTGCTAGTTCAGGCTTATTAATTTTTGGCGGTATTTCTCTTGCTGTACTGGGTTTAGTTGTGGCTACCTCTTGTATCAGATCAAGACAATCCGTTCCTGTGTCAGAAGAAGTTGGATTTATTCCTCGGGAAGAAGAAGAAAGAGAGCCACAACCTTGTCCCGAATTAACTGCTGAAGGAAGAGTTGCTTTAAACAATGCCATGGAGAAGCTTGATGAAGAGCGAGATACGTTGCCTCTTTCTGATTGGGGAGGTTTGCGTGATCCAGTTAATCCCGATATTTCTCGTTTACTTACTTTAAAAGATAGGAAAAATAATGAGGTCTTAGAGTTATTGCATGTAGATCGAAATGGTCGATTGGCTTTCCCTGATGATGAAGCTTCTAGAGATCCAGTTCTCGTAAATGCAGTTACAGAGTTAATGGAACTCTCTTTTGCTGTGAGTATGTACTCCCTCAGAGATTTAGAAGCATACAGGGAAAAGTTCCCAGAAGTTACTTCAAATTTAGAAGCTTTATCCCGACAAGAGTCTGCTTATTATAAAACATTTTATCAGATGTCACTTTCCTACTCTTTATTAAGACATTTACATATGTACAGCCAAAATGATGTTTCGGCTGCAGATATTGCAAGTAGACGAGATAGATTCTATCAAGAAGGAACTCCTGAGTTTCGGTGGAGGTCTCTATACAATTGCTTCTGTCAGCAAGCTCGCTGGTATATTGGTAATGAACAAGCAGCTGTTCAAAGAGAGAATCGTTTAATTAGGCATTCAACGCCTGACACTAGTTGTGATGACTTCCGATACCCAGGAACTATTCCAACTTAAAATTATATCTATGTGATACTTCTCTATAGCGAAGCATGGGTATTCTGTTAACCAGGATACCTATTTTTTTTAGAATACGAAGTCAATTTAATGACTCCTGTATTTGAGAATAGATAGATTCAGGTATTTCTTAGTTTAAAGTTTCCCTAGCCGTACAAATACTCCCCGATGTACTTCTGTAAATCTTGCAATGATATGCATTTCTTCTAATTGCATAAGTATGGAGCTTATCAAACTGTTACTTGTTGCATTAGCAAGACATCCCCAGATTGTCATACTAGAGAGAGAGTTAGGAGAATATTCTTCTCTATAAGGAATGAATATTTCTTCGCTACTTGGATGTGTGGGGAATAAAATTTTTTCAATGAATTCCATAGCTAATTCTAGTTTGATTTCTTTATCAGAAAGGCCTCGTAATAGAGGATTGTAGCTAAGAATATGGCTTTTTGGAATCGTAATGTGATCCAGATTTAGAGATCGGGCAATTTTCTTCATATCCAAAGATGGTAAAGCAACAGTAACTTCTTGTGGGGTCGCTTCTCGTAATACATCCTTAAGGAAAGCGCTGGGAACTTGTCTTAAAAAGGCAGACATGACTGTTTTACTTTGATCTGTATCTGTAACAAGTAGACGGCTGCCAGATTCATTCATAATCAGTTGGTATCTATTTTGATCATGTTTAAATACGGCGTTCTGCCCTAAAACATAAGGAATAAGGTTTCTTTTTTTCATATTATGATAGCACTCTACAAAAGACTTTGAAGAGAAGTATCTAAGATTAGTTGTGGTATCCCCTTCGGGGGTTGAGATGATAATCTCCTTATGTTCCTCCTCATCATCGAGAATAACGATCCTTGTGCCCATTTCACAACCCACATACTTAGGCCAAGATATATGGGAGCTATCTCTTTTTTCTAAATAGCGTGCTTCTAGAACGTTTTTTACAAATGTAGCAATAGCAGATTCTTCTAACTCATCAGCATATGAGTTTACTATCTTACGAATACTCATGGAATTATCCTTCAATGTGCAAACGTAATTAGGATAGTGATCAAAGCAGAATTCTGCTTTGAGACCATGGTATAGCGCTTGATTTGGTTTGGGAAGACTAGCAACTTTTGCCGTAATTCCGAATCTGTCTTTTAAACATATTTCTATAGATTTCTTTATGTTTTTACCTTTAACTTCATGCCCAGAAATAAAATTTCTTCCTAATTGAATTAGGTTGTAAAGGTCTAAACCCCGGGCGTCGATTTTATCTCGGCGTCCTAGAAGATAAAAGGTATGAGATTCATGAGAATCTAGGTAAAATCTTTCTGGGAGCACAGTTGAGAATTCTTCTTGAGGCTTGAGTAAAGTAATACCTTCATTAGACAGTTCTTGGTAAGCATCTGCTTCTAGGGTATGGGATATTTTTTGACATGTAGCAAAAATATCTTTCTGGAGCGCTTCTGGTAGAGCCGTGTCAAGATATATACACGGATACATGATGTGTAGATAGAGATGTAGAGCTATGCGTAGTAACCAAGCCGTGATGGTAATAGGAATAAAGATCCAAGAGAATATTTTAATATTTTTTCAATAGTAGACACAGCTCTTGTGTCATATTGAGTAACAAGTCTGAACCCCAGTTCCGATGATTTATCTATAACTTTTGTTTGCTTACCGCCTAGATGGAAATAGGCATCTAGAGCAGCAGAGAACCTTTCTAACCGACTGGGAGAATAGAGTGGAGAAAATGTTACAGAGTTTAACATGATATTTCTGGGGGTTTTCGTAACTAGAGAAGATACCTATCGCAATCAGCTGATCCATAAGGCTCTCCCCTAGACATTTTTCTTGAGTCTCTTCAGGTTTATAAAACATGGATCCATAGTTATTATATTGATTCATGAGGGCACCCTCTCCTCCTCCAAGATAGCTTTGATCGTGCTTATCGAAGACTATCATCTTGCGACCTGCATCGTTTTGAATGACAACTTTTCGGGATATGGAATTTAGGAAGTTCTTGACTAATTGTTTCTTTTCTTGATGAGACAATGGAGCGTGTAGGTGATCGGGTGTAAATAGAGGAGCTTCGATATTTAACGTCTTATCAAGAAATTCTTGGGATATTAGAGAATGTAGATTATTGATTGTAGCTTTTATAGATTCTGGAATTTGGTTGATCATCCCTTTGAGATATTCTGGAGGTACGTGTTTAAGTATCGGTATGAGAGCTGTAGCGCGTTGTTCTCTTTCCTTGTTTGTATCAGTATAGGTTGTCACATGGCCGGGATCAATTATCAACAGGGCTCGTGTATTGGTAGCACTATCCAAGCAGACAAACTTCCTTTCTGATTTGGCAAATACTTTACCTGGGTATCCGGTAAGTACGGTAAAGTTCGTAAGGTCATTGAATGCATTTTGTAGATGATTATGTTCTTCTACACTTGTTGAAGCATCTTGTTTATTTAACGTATGTTCCGTGAGATGCGTATCACGAATATGATGAATAATCACCCCATCTTTTAAGTTCATACCTATAGGGTTACTTATCATTTAGGTTATCTAAATGCTTGCGCTTAGCGATATTGATTGATTTTAGACAGTTCCACAAGTGTTTCATTAGTGCCTGTTCTCTTTCCTCAGGCGTAGCGGTTGTGATAGGAATGGCTAATGTAAAGGCTATATTCGGGACATGTTTCGATGTCATGGTAAGAAGTAACTGATTAGTAGACTCTTCTCTATAAAAGTAGATAACCTGTAATCCTTCGCGATGTAGAGCATCTTTTAAGGCGTTATTATCATGAGGATGTTCCAGGCGAAGCTCTATTTATTGCGGATAGCTTTAGCTTGATTTAAGTAGGCCTCACAAGGAGTATGTGCTCCCTGTTGGTTTATGAGGACGACCTTGCTATGCAATGCCTGATGTAGTAAGAAGCGTATAAGCAAGGCCATGCATACGATAGGCAGTAAGACATAAGAAAGTATTTTTATGATCTTCTCAGCAATAGGCACATGCCGCCCTGAACTGGACATGCAGATGATTTCCTGAGTTTGTTCATTTCTTCCGACGATTTCTATTTGTTTCCCGCCGAAATAGAAGTAGTTATCTAATTTAGACACTATTTTATCACAATAAGTGGGCTCTTTATTAAAAGAACTTAAAAAGAACTTAAACAGAAATGAGGAGCTATTCTCATAAAGACGAAAACAATGTTAAAAAAACTAAGCAATTATAGCATGAAATGCTGATTTCTAGAATCACTTCTCTTAATTTTTATTAACATTGTCATTATCGACCCATGAGTCTAGAGAAGGAATCTCTAGACACAAGAATTGTAAAAAAATTCTTAAAATAAGGAGTTGCCCTGGGAAAGAAGATGATCAACATAGTTGATATCATAGTCTGAGTTAATGAATTTAGGGTTATCCAGCATGAATTGATGGAAAGGAATTGTGGAGTGGACACCCCCAATATGAAATTCTTTCAGAGCACGCTTCATAATTGCTATAGCTTCTTCGCGATTCTTGCCCTTAGAAATCACTTTAGCAATCATAGAATCGTAATAAGGAGGAATAGCATAGCCGCTATAGCAAGCTCCATCTAGACGTATAGAAGGGCCTGCAGGTGGAAGATAGTAGTCTAAACGCCCTGGAGAGGGTGCGAAATTGTTGCTAGGATCCTCAGCATTAATACGGCATTGTATGACGTGCCCTTTGAAAACAATATTTTTTTGTTTCCAAGTCAGTTTATTCCCCATAGCTACATAAATTTGCTCTTTCAGGAGATCTATGCCCGTAACTTCTTCAGTGATCGTGTGCTCGACTTGGATACGCGTATTCATTTCCATGAAATAGAATTTCTTATCCTTATCTAACAGAAATTCTAGTGTACCTACGGAGTGGTAGTTTGCACTTCTTGCTAAATCAACAGCGACTTTCCCTACTTTTGCTCGGAGTTCTGGGGTAAGTATGGGACTTGGGGTCTCTTCAATGAGTTTTTGCCTACGTCTTTGTACTGTGCAATCTCTCTCCCCTAGATGCACATAGTTCCCATGTTTATCTCCGAGGATTTGGACTTCTAGATGTCTAGGGTTTTCAATAAACTTCTCAATATAGACATCGGGATTATTGAATCCCGCCTCTGCTTCTGCTCTTGCTGCTGAAAAAGCTCTGAAAAACTCATCTTTTTCTTTAACGATACGGATACCGCGACCACCTCCACCAGCAACAGCTTTGATGACTATTGGGAAACCTATCTTCTCTGCAATTTTTAATCCTTCGGCTTCATCCTTAATAATGCCTTCAGAGCCAGGAATGACAGGACATTTCACTTTCTTAGCGAGTTGTTTCGCTGCGATTTTATCTCCCATTGTCGCTATAGATTCTGAGCTAGGACCAATAAAAGTCAGACCACAGCTTTCGCATATGGAAGCGAAATTAGCATTTTCACTTAAAAAACCGTAGCCGGGATGAACAGCATCTGCTCCTGTAATTTCACAAGCAGCGAGAATATTCGATATTTTTAAGTAGGATTTAGCCGCTTGAGGCTCTCCTATACACACGGCTTCATCTGCTAGTAGCACGTGTAGGGCTTCTTGATCTGCCAGGGAATATACTGCAACTGTGGCCAATCCCAGATCATGACAAGCACGTATAATACGCACTGCAATTTCTCCGCGATTAGCGATTAAGACTTTTTTCATTACTCAGCTTTAACTATACGAAATAACTTAGATCCAAATTGTACTGCGTCGCCGTTGGCGATGAGAACTTCAACAACGCGACCGGACATACCAGCTTTAACTTCATTCATCACTTTCATAGCTTCTACGATACAAACAATGGTATCTTCAGAAACGACATCACCAGGTTTAACAAAAGATGGAGAGTCTGGAGAAGGAGAACTATAAAATGTGCCTACTAGTGGAGAGCTAATAAAATCTCCAAGAGCTTGTTGAGATTCAGTTTCTGTTTTTTCAGGAGCCACATCTTTAGCGATTGTTTTATTAGGATCGGTAGGAATAGGGCGCTCCTGAGCAAAACCTGCGAATAACCTACTGTCGTAAAACACGGGTTCTTGATTAGGTTTATCTCCTGTGTCTCTTTCCAATTCAAGCTCTAGCCCTTCACGTTTTATCACAAAACGCTTCATGCTATTACGTCCCATAGCAATCATGAGCTTTTCTATTTGCTTTAAATCCATATTTATTTTCTCTTATCTTCTCAGCCTGAAGTTAGACGCGTTGAATATATTCACACGTGCGCGTATCAATTTTTATAATATCCCCAATTTCTATGAAAGGAGGTACTGTAATTTCGATGCCTGTTTCTAATAAAGCTTTTTTTGTACCACCGGCAATTAAAAGTGAATCCCCGGGGAAATCTGTTTTAGACACCATCAACTCTAAGAAGTGAGGCAACTCTATAGAAAAAACAACATTATCATAAACCAAGGCAGAAACGGTGACTCCTGCTTTTAAGAATAAAAAATTATCCTTCATGATTTCTTTAGGGATATGGATTTTTTCATAATTTCCCAAATCAAGGAAAAGAAAGTGGTCATCCTCAATATACAGATATTCAAGATTTCTGGATTCAAACTGGGCTTCTTTTATTTCTTGGCCAATTTTAAAATTTCTTTCAATAATGACTTCGGAATCGGCAGATTTTAACGAAGCTTTGATAAAAGATTCCCCTTTATTGCCTGTGACTTTAGAAACCGCCACGACTTTATAAAGACCATCTTTTGTGGAAATAAACATTCCCACAGAGAGCTGGCTACTTAATACCATGATTTTCTCCTCGAAGTAGCAAAACTTTTTCTTCCATAGTCTGTTCGTTCTTTTCGAATATGTATGATGCAGCCACGAGAATATCCGCACCTGCTTCACGACATATTTTTGCGGAAGTTTCGTTAATTCCCCCATCAACCTCAATTAGGCAAGAACCTTCTAACCCCATGGTTTTTATTGCCTGTTTTGT
Source organism: Chlamydia abortus (assembly GCF_002895085.1). NCBI lineage: Bacteria > Pseudomonadati > Chlamydiota > Chlamydiia > Chlamydiales > Chlamydiaceae > Chlamydia > Chlamydia abortus. The sequence goes on along the minus strand of NZ_CP024084.1, from coordinate 617,272 downwards.
AAAGCGAATTTTGTCTGGAATATCCGGAATAAAACCCTGACCACAAAATCCTGGGTGCACGGACATTAACAGTATGACATCACAAAAAGGTAAGAAGGGAGGTATAAATTCTATGGAGGTTTCTGGAGAGAAAGCTAACCCCGCTTGTATTCCACATTTTTTAATATAAGACAATAACTCTTTAAGATCTTCAGAGGCTTCGAAATGTACGATAATACGATCCGCACCGGATTTGACAAACTCTTCTACAAAGTCAAACGGCGTGTAGATCATAGCATGCACTTCTAAAAAGATGTCTGTGGATCTATTGATTGCTGCGATGACTCCTGGACCAAAAGTGAGATTGGGTACGAAATGACCATCCATAACATCGATATGAATAAGGTCTGCACCCGATTCCTCTATTCTTTTTGCCTCTGCACCTATGCAAGCAAGGTCTCCTCCCATAATTGAGGGGGCGATTAATGTCTTCGGACGTTGTTTGTTATTCACCTATAGCCTATTGCGAACAGATCAAAATTAAAAGAAGCTTCTTAAGGTGTCATGAGCAAATTATTTATCTCACCATATCCTGTAGGACAGGATAACCACAAGAAAAACTTCGGAGAGCATAGATTCTTACATCTTTTGATTAAAATTCCTAGATGTCTTATTCGATTTAGATAAAAAAGAGAGGGATTTCTTTTTATCTAGATTATCTAGAAATCATCTTGAGAACTTTTGAAAGGATGATTTTTGTCTGAAATGATTCAATATTTTCCTATTCGAAAGCGTCTGTTTTTTTATCTATTCAGTATCAATCGCATAACCCTTTGTAAAGAACTTGATTTTATAAACAAGTATAATTAATCTCTGCGAATTAAATTTTAATACGGAAATCAAGTTATGACATCGACGGTAGAATCTGCTACAAGCACTATGCTAGTAAATAACCCCTTGTCTCTTTCTGAAGGTGGTAGAGCAGATGAACATACGGTCGTACCTATGGCAACTCAATTACCAAGTCCTTCCTTACCAGCAGTTACACCTGCTCAAAAGCTAGTTATTCCTGAGGTTAGGGTTTCGCTGCTTCAGCGCATTTTCCATCTCATTAAAATTATTTCTGCTGTTTCATTGCTTGCGGTAGGTATAGCTGCTTTAATTTGCTTACAATTCGGCGTTGCTGTTTCCACTCTTTCTCTTGTTCTCATGATTGCCATTATGCTCGTTTCGTTTGTCATTGTCATTATGGTCATTCAGGATAGCACACCTTCTCAAGTGGCGCGTCGAATGAAACAACAACTGCATCAATTTAGCCAAGAAAACACACGCTTACATCAAGAAGTCAATACTTTAGTATCTGCAAATATTGAGCTTACGCGCCAAATTGCAGAACTTAAACAGTTGCATGAGCAGCTGTCTGATTTCGGCAATAAACTGGAAACATGTACTGGAGAATTTGATGACCTGATCTCAGAATTTAAGGTGAACTTAGAAGCGTTCAAATCTTTAGGTAATCGAGTTGAGACCATAGTCTCTCCATTTGAGCGTTTAGCGGCATCGTTAACTGAGGTATTCTCCAAAGAGGCGGTGAAAAACATGGTGGATGCTGTGAGTGCTTTGAGATTGGAAATGGGAACATTAAAAACACATGTGGATGAGACTCGAGCTGTTCTACAACAGCTACAATCTGATGCTCGACTAAGAGAGCAGCATTTACTTTACTTAGAACAGCGTAAGGAAGAGTTAGAATCTATTTGTTCAATTCTATCAGCTTCCATTGAACAATTGCGTAGTTCTACTTCTAACTTACAAGCTGTCGAGAGCCGTATTGTGAGTGCTGTCAATGAGGATACGAGGCGTGCATCATTGGCCTCTACCGCAGTGACGGAACATGCGGATATCCCGAGAGATCCGAATAGAGACCCCCGTGGTGGAAGGGGTGGACAGAGCTCCCCTAGCGTTCCTTTATCAGCAATCAGGAGTACGTCAGAAAGGCGTAGAATCATCAATTATGATGATCAAGGCTTCCCAATATATGACCAGTAATCACCATCATGGCATGATGCAAAAAAAGGCAGAGAGCTTCTTCTTGCCTTTTTTTGTCTTTCTGAGTAAATTCTCTCTCATGTCGCGATATTTTTCCAATAAAAAGCACCGTTCGTATTCCAAGAAAAAAGATGCCAAGTCTACATCTTGGGAGCCTATAGCTGAAGATTATCATAAGATCGTTCAGAGTGATGGGCATTACTATCATAGGGAAGTTATCCTTCCTAAATTACTTCCTTTACTCGATGTAAAATCAGAAGATATTTTGGTCGATGTGGGTTGTGGTCAAGGAGTTTTAGAACGGGTTCTCCCTAAGGAATGTGGCTATTTAGGTATAGATATCTCCCCGAGTTTGATTTCCATAGCAAGAAAATTGCGGAGATCACCATCTCATGAATTTATTGTTTCTGATCTTACAAAAACATTGAGAATAGAGAATACCCGATCTTTTTCCACAGCTGTCGCGATTTTATCCCTACAAAATATGGAGGCTCCGGATCGGGCAATGGCTAATGTTGCCAGGCTTCTTTGTGATCAGGGACGATTCTTTATTGTGTTAAATCATCCTTGTTTTCGTATTCCTAGAGTCTCTTCATGGCATTATGACGAAGATAAAAAGCTATTTTCAAGAAAGATCGACCGCTATCTTTCTAACATGACTATTCCCATTATTGCTCATCCGGGGAAGAAGCAGTCAGAATCTTCGATTTCTTTTCACTTTCCCTTAAGTTATTGGACCCAAGCATTATCAAAACATGGGTTCTTGATTCAAAGTATGGAAGAATGGGTATCCCCTAAAAAATCTATAGGAACACGGGCAAAGGCGGAAAACGTTAGTCGCGAAGAGTTTCCATTATTTTTATTAATCTCATGTATTAAAACACATAAGAATTAATAAAAATAAAATTTATTAACTTAGTGTTAAATAATCACTTTTTATTAAAATAAGTAAAAAATGATTATTTGATTTAACTATGTTTCGAAAGCTCTCGCTATTTTCAAAAAAAAAAAAGAATCCAAAGTCGGGATTTCGAAATCATCATATCATCAGGTCTTTCCTACTTGCTCCTAGGGTGTTATTAAGAAATGAGGTTTCTAAAGAAGCCTGTGTTTTGAGTTATTACGGTTTGTTTAGTTGCATACCCATACTTGTCTTTTTCTTAAGGCTATCCCAACATCTTTTTGCCAACCTGGACTGGAAGGAGTGGCTTCTTGTTAAATTTCCTGATTATAAAGGACCTATCCTGGCGATTGTTGAAGCCGCTTATCATTCTACAACGAGTAATATAGGTTTAGTCCTGGTAGGAAGCTTCTTTGTCTTTTGCTGGGCAGGGATTCTTATGCTCTTATCTTTGGAAGATAGTTTGAATAAGATCTTTAGAACTGGGTGGACGCCTATATCCATTCAGAGATTGATTTCTTATTTCATCATCACGCTAGTTAGTCCAATGATTTTCATTATTGTTTGTGGATCATGGATTTACATTACACAAATCATGCCTGTAGAGTATGCCAAGCTGTTTTCTTTAAGCCATTCGATTACTGCGTTATATGTGTTTTCACGTCTTACCCCCTATTTTTTTATCTACTTTGCTTTGTTTTGTTGTTATGCGTTCTTGCCGAGAGTTTCTGTACAAAAGACCGCAGCGCTCGTGGCTTCCTTAACAGCAGGGACTATCTGGATCACGTTTCAAAAGGTGTTCTTTTGTTTGCAGGTGTACTTATTTAACTATAGCTTTACTTATGGAGCTTTGGTCGCCTTACCTTCATTTTTACTTCTTCTTTATCTTTATGCGATGATTTATCTTTTTGGAGGGGCGTTTACTTTTCTCATTCAAAATCAGGGATGCAATTTTATTTTTCCTTCAGAGGCATACCTCCCTAATTGCTATATCAAACTCGTGGTATGCACGTATATTCTTTCCGTGATATCGAAAGATTTTGATCAAGCCTCTACACCGCCTACGGCAAAGATGATCGCGAAAAACTCGAAGATTCCCATTGGGGAGATCTCTCAATGTTTAGACATTTTAGAAAATGAAGGTTTAATTCTCTCTTATAAGAGAGCGTATAAGCCTACTCATAAAATTTCAGGGCTCACTATTAAAGATATCGTTGAGCAACTTCTCCACCTAAAAGCATTTAACCAAATCCATCCAGACGCAGCGCTAAGTTTAATACAAAATAGTCTGAGAAATATGTTTGATCAAGCAACGAAAAATCCTCACAACCTAACCCTTACAGATATTGCCGGAAAGATACAATGAAACTAAGATCCTGGTATAAGAATCTAGGGATAAGCATCAGTTTGGGAATTTTCCTAACTTTTTTCTATTTCCTTCCTTCATTACTTTCTGAAGGGTCGGGGAAATACCTCTTTCTTTCCTTGATCCACAAAGAAACAGGGCTTTCATGTGATATTGAAGACTTGAAATTATCTTGGTTAGGGCCTCAGTCTGCTAAGAAGGTTAAAGTTGTCGGGAAAAATAAAACAGGAGAATTCTTCTCAGCAGAAAAGATAGAAATTGATGGGTCTTTACTTAGGTTGCTTCTTTATAAGCGTCCTAAGGCTATAGCCTTGTCAGGCTGGTCATTGCAAATTGATGAATCCTTGTCCATAGAACAACCTTCTGTAGGGAATTTGGATCCGGGAGTATTTCTTTCTTATTTAATGCAGAGTTCCATCCTTTCAGAACATGGGTCCGTCACTATGAAGACAGTTAAAGGGCAAACCCTAGTTCTCTCGGGATTTTATGTGGAGAAGACACCAGAGAAGTTGTTGGTTAAAGGTGTTGTTACAGAAGACAACGCTACAGGAAGAGTCTTCATAGAGAGCGTATTCTCACCACAAGTCAATATCACGGCAGAATTGCATTCTGTCCCCGCTTCCTTTTTTAAGCTATTCATAGCCTCGCCTATGGTAGATCGTGTTCTTTCTGAAGAAGGGATTATCGATTTACACGCTGCTGCTGCACATAATAACGGGAAGATCGTTATGACAGCAACTGCTCAAGGCAGTCAAATCCAAGCTAAGCTTCAAGGGTATATTGATCAGTCGACTTTTTATATTGTAGAAGGCGGCTCTTCATTTATAGAATTGCAGCCAAAAATTGCTTCTTTTTTATGTTCTGAATTGCTTTCTTTTCCTAAGAAAATTTCTAGTCAGCATATCCGGGCGCATATATCTAACGCTAAAATCCCCTTAGACTTGACTCAATGGAAGAATATCGAAGCGAATCTTCAGGCAAATCTGCCTTTAGTGTCCTTATCTCCTAAGGACCCGAACCTTTCTGTCCAGATGAGAAATGTCGAAGTGAGTATTAAAAAGTCTACTCGCTATACCCATATCCGTGGATCTTCTGTGGCTGTATTTGGAGGCGCTGCGCAATCTTACGTGCATGGAATCCTGACTATAGATAGTAAAAAACAACGCATGGAATTTCTTCTTCAACAGAACATGTTGCCTCATACATATTTACGCGCCCTATTTCCTAGGCCTTTCGTCATCAATATACCTTTAGAAGTTCCTTACTATTCTCTAGACATTCAAGGTGAATATAAAAATTCACAATTAAAAGCTGAAGCACACCTAGATAATTCCTTGTTGAAAATGAACTGTTCATATTCGGGGACTCTACAATCTCTATTATTTCAAGGGAGTGCCACTTATCATCTTGAGGAAAAGTGGAGAAAGAAGTTTTCTCAACAGTTTTCTGAAGCTACAGCGACCTTTTCAGGAAAAGTTCAGATCGCGCAAAAGCACCTGTATTTTCCTAAGTTTTCAGGAAAAATCACTGCAGGAGAAAATGAAGTTTTCATACACGGGAAATTTGGAAAGCCGAATGAGCCTATACGTCCTGAGACTTCCTCGACTTTAATCCACGGGAAGCTGAGCTCGCTACCCTTAAGCTTATTTTCCCCCAGGTTAGTTCCTCTACAGCTGACCAAAGCGAGTTTCTCTTTACATACGGATGGAGGACGATCTTTAACTAAAGGAAATGTGCAACTCATGATAGAGGATCCTGAAGATCCTTTAGTTCCCCCTTCAAGGATTCTTATTCCCGATGTTTTAGTTTCTGTTGTAGATCCTGAAAAAGCGATCGATATGAATAATATTAAAATCCAAAGTGCGGGCGAGGTTATTGACTTTCCTATCGATAGGATTCTTAGAATTCAGCAAAAAGAAGCATGTCTATCTATCTATATTGGATCTACTGGAGATATGACATTTTCCCTGTTATACAATCCCAAAGAAGAAGATAGGCTGATACTTCATTCCGTGTTTAAAACAGAAGCTCTTAAGGGTGATGTGAAACTGATCATGGACGAGTCTTTAACTCTGTCTTCGAAAACTCAAGGGACTCTACAATGGGAAATCACTCCAGAACGGTACTTGGGATTTTTTGAAGAGGCCTCGTGTTTCCCTTCCTGTACACTTCACAGAACCGCTATTGCTCGATTAGATATTTATAAGCTTTCTTGTGCTCAGCAAAAATCCGGGCTTTCTTGTCTTTCCTTACTCACAGAAGGCGGTTTTGAAGGATCGTTATCCACACATCCCATGATTTTCTATGATCATGTTTCGAAGGAAACATTTATCATTAACAACCTTTCAGGATCTATATATTCGAGTAATTTAGATACTAAAGTGCAATATGACTTGCAGGGAAGTTGTCTTGTCCCTAGCCAAGAAAGTAAAACAGCTGCCGAGTTTCTCATAAAAGGTTCCGTAGAACATTTGTTAAATCCCTCAGAAAGGGAATTTGAACAAACTGCAGAGTGGAAGCATATTCCTTCGTCGTTCATTACAGGAATCTTTCCTATCTCTCCTAATGTAAAAACTAAAGTCTTATCTCTGGCTGGGCCGAGGATTAACGTGGCTATCAACCACCATTTTCTCAAGGGGGAGGGACCGATAACTGTAAAGGTAGACTCAACAAATCTCCAAGCTTATATCCCCCTCATCTTAAAGGAACAGTCTATTCTTTTAGAAGATGATCTCGTGGTTACCCTACATATTAATGAGGAAATTAATAAAGCGTTTTTCAAAGAGTTTAACCCATTAATCTCAGGAAATGCGTATTCACAACATCCTGTCTTACTCCAGGTAAGTAAAGAGAACTTCTATCTTCCCCTATCCCCGTACTCATTTGAAGAATTTCGCATACAATCGGCAAGCTTAGACTTTGGGAAAATTTCCATAGCCAATACGGGAACCATGTATGATCTTTTTAAGTTCCTGGATATTGAAGAAAGTAAACAATTCGTTGAGTCATGGTTCACTCCTATATTTTTTTCAGTGCAAAAAGGGACGATTATCTGTAAACGTTTTGATGCTTTAATAGATAATCGAATACGCCTAGCCTTCTGGGGTAAAACGGATATGATTAAAGATAGGATTTTCATGACGCTGGGGATCGACCCAGAAATTATTAAGAAATATTTTCATAATACTTCATTAAAAACTAAAAACTTCTTCCTGATCAAAATTCGTGGGTCGATATCATCTCCAGAGGTCGACTGGTCTTCTGCATATGCGCGTATTGCTCTATTAAAGAGTTATACGATTGCTAGTCCATTTAGCACGTTAGCTGATAAACTTTTCTCTTCTTTGGGGGATCCCACGCCTCCACAAACGGTATCCCCTTTACCTTGGGAGAAAAAACAAGAGCCTGCAGAATAGACTATTTCTAATAAAATTAATCTTTTTGTTTTTCTTTTATAAAAAAATTAAATCTTTATTAATTAAATTGTTTTATTAATATGCGAATTATAATTAATTATTCGCACGAGATAAAACTATGAGAAAACGAAATTCTTTCTTTAACCCGGTCTCCAAGAACACCGAACCTCTAGCTTCTATGATTCAAAAAACGATAACGATGGTAGAAAAGATCAAGGGCGATACTCAGGATGCTGTGAACGTCGATCTCAATAAGATGTATACGGATATCCAAGACATTAAGACGATTTTAAAAAAGCAAACCCAAGATATAGATTATTTATATACAAAGAAAACAGATGAAAAAGTTCAAGATTTAGAGACAGATATGAGTCTCATGAAGATATCTCTTCATAGTCTTTTAGAAGAATTGAAAGACTTAAAGATCCTTATAGAAGAAGGTATTGATGATTCTCTAAGTGATAATAACTACCTTGTTCAGAAGGTGTTAATAGAGATCTACCAGAAATTCTTGCCTATATCCGGTGGGATGCTCACAGGAAATATAGATATGAATCGTCATACGATTTCCGGTCTGGAAACGCCTAAAAACCCTAAAGATTCTTACGCGGCTTCTGTCGGTTACTTAAATTCAAAATTGCGCCCTATAGAAGATAAACTTCATGAAACTCATGAAAAGGTCAAAAATCATGACAACTCTATAACGACATTGACTTTTCAAATGATGCCGGTGTCTGGTGGGAAATTTCGTGGTCTTGTAGATATGGATGGTTATAGAATTACAGGATTAGCCAACCCTAAAGAACGCTCGGATGCTATATCTTTAGAATATCTTGAGAGATATTTGGAATCGCAACATCTTTCTAAAGCCATCGAAGAAGCTCCAGTACAACCTCAAACTACGCATACGGAAGCCTATCTTTTGTGTTCTACAGGTCTGAGCCACGAAGTCGACTGTCCCTTGCCTCTAGAGCTTCTTTCTCAAGGTATTTTAGGATTTACTTGGGGAGCAAAAAGCCCAAGATATTTGGGGAAATTCCCTATGAATTCTCTTCAATATTCTTCATCTGATGAAGAGCGCAGCTGTTTTGTACTTGATGACGATGTGCTCTATGGTAAGTATCCAGGAATTTATACCTGGGAGCTTACTCTGAAAGCTCTCATCCCCTCGATTTTAGATTATAGCCACCCCTGTATACAACTGAAGATTTACTATAATTATCTTGCTTGGAACTCAAAGGAAGAACTGCAAGGAAATATGAGTTCTATAGAAGTGCCTTTACATTGTGTGGGAACCACGACGATAGGAGGTTGTAACTATGATATTGTCGAACTTCCTGCGGGAAATGCTCGCGTATTTACTGTTCCTAAACACTGTGGTGGAGTATCCATACATTTAGAGAATACTAAAGAAGGCGCCTTTGCCGAAGATCTGTATATTATAACAAGCAGCATACAGCTGTAGCTGGCGACGTTATTAAATCATGCAACAGCTGCTATGAGCAGCTGTATATCCCGCGACTATTTTCCAGAATTCAAGTAGAGATTTAAAGGATGTTCATCATCTAAATCACCATAACGCTTGTCATAGGTGCTTACAATCTCTCCCTGATCCACAAGGTATACCCGATCTAAACATCCTTGGACAAAATGCATATCATGGGTGGAGACACATAAGGTCAGATTTTGATCTCTCAAGGATTCCAAAAGGCGTTTAAACGCAGAGGTAGAAAAAGGATCTAATGCAGATGTAGGCTCATCAAAAAGGAGGGTACGCTTATCCATGCATAGGGAGCGAACGATGGCGACACGTTGCTTTTGCCCTCCCGAAAGGTGATGAGGATAACTATGAGCAATATCTTCGATATCCAAGAATTTTAAAAGATTAAAGGTTTTATCTTTAGCCTCTTCTTTACTTCTATGCTTAACGATGATTTGTGGGTGCATGCAGTTATTCAAAACTGTCATATGAGGAAAAAGCTCGGGTTGTTGAAAAACCAATGCTGGCGATTCCCCCTCAATTGAAATGTCACCACTTGTAGGTTCTACTAACCCGACCAGGGCTCGTAATATGGTTGTTTTCCCAGAACCACTCTTACCAACAAAAAGAGTAATATGGCCCTCTTCTAAAGAGAATGAAACTTTAGATAAAATATGTTTGTCATTTATGGAATACGTAAGATTTCTAACCTTAACAGTCATACTCCCCCCCTCTTCTCAAGCAACGTGGCTACATAAGAAAACAATGATGTCATCAGCAAATATAGGGCTGCGCAAATACTATACATTTCCATGGGATTGAGTTCGCGAGAAACAATGTCCTTACTTACCTTAGTAAGTTCAGGGACGCCGACAACCATCAAAATGCTACTTTCTTTAATCAATGCAACAAATTCGTTGGTTAAAGAAGGTAAGATATTTTTAAAAACCTGTGGATAGATGATATAAAAAAAAATCTGCGACTTTTTGTAGCCCAAAACTTTTGCGGATTCCCATTGGCCTACTGACAAGGCATTAATCCCCCCACGGATGTTTTCAGCAAGATAGGCAGAAGAATTGATGCTTAAGGCAATCAATCCCGCCATTAAGGGCGTAGGGTCCAACCTAATTATCGAGGGTAAACCAAAGTAAAATATGAGAATTTGAATAAACAGAGGTGTACCACGGATCACGGTGACGTAGAGATTTCCTAGACATCGCGTAATGCGGCAAGGAAAATAACGCGATGTCATTGTTCCGATAATTACACCCAAAAAGGAGCCACAGAGTATGGAAATTCCGCTAACAAATAACGTATAACCACAACCACGTAGCAGTACTCTTGCTGTAGCCACCCAATGTTCCATAAATTAGCAACGCATATTTATTTACAATTAAAGCATAATCATGCAATTAATCAGAAAAAACTAGCAAGAAGTTTTCCATATCTTTGGCTATTAAGGAAATTGTTGACTCTGAAGTCGGGGTGATAAAAATTGTGTCATCTCCAGCTAAGGTGCCTAAAATACTTTCTGTAAATCTATTGTCAATTAAGCTGGCTATCCACGAAGCAGAACCGGGCACTGTGCGGATAACAATCAAAGAGGAATTATGACGAACAGAAAGGACCAGGTGTTTAATATTTGACTCCCCTATAGACGGTGGAAGAGAGTAACGTGCACCTTTCTCCCAGGGATTTTTATGGCATGAACTTTTCTTAGCCAACGGGAAACGGAGGATTGTGTCATGGCAATCCCTAATGAAGAGAGTTTTTGACAAATTTCTTCCTGAGTAGAAGCCCCTTCTCTGTTTAAAATTTCTTTTAAAGCTTCGTCAACTGCCATAGTTTTTTTCATTTTGCCTTTTGAAGTTTTCCTTGCTGATATTCAGAAGACCTCTTTACTATAGAATACTAACTGATATTTTTCTTTGGTTTTTATGCTTACTCTAGGGTTGGAAAGCTCTTGTGATGAGACTGCGTGTGCTTTAGTAGATGCTAATGCGAAAATTGTAGCCAATGTCGTCTTTTCCCAACAGGATCACGTTTCTTATGGTGGCATAGTTCCTGAACTAGCTTCTCGAGCCCATCTTCAAGTTTTCCCCTCTGTGGTGCAATCTGCTTTAAAGGAGTCGGGCGTTTCTTTAGAAGATATTGATTTGTTTGCAGTCACACATACACCAGGACTTATAGGTGCTCTAGCTATAGGCGTGAATTTTGCTAAAGGTCTGGCTGTGGGATGTCAAAAACCTATCATTGGAGTAAATCATGTTGAGGCGCATCTTTACGCCGCCTACATGGAAGCAAGCTCTGTGGAATTCCCTGCCTTAGGTCTAGTCGTTTCTGGAGCTCATACCGCCATATTTTTGATGGAAGACCCTTTAACTTATAAGTTAATCGGAAAAAGCCGAGATGATGCTATAGGAGAAACTTTCGATAAAGTGGCGCGATTTTTGGGTTTGCCCTATCCCGGAGGAGCTTTAATAGAAAAACTCGCAGTTCACGGCTGTGAATCCTCCTACCCTTTTTCTCCTTCCAAAGTTCCCGGTTATGATTTGTCTTTTAGTGGATTAAAGACAGCTGTTCTTTATGCAATTAAGGGAAATAACAGTAATCATCGTACCCCACTGCCAGAGCTTTCTGAAAGTCAAAAGAACAATATTTCAGCGTCTTTTCAAAAAGCCGCATTCACTAGTGTTGCGCAAAAACTTCCTAATATTGTAAAAAAATTTTCGTGCAGGTCTCTCCTTGTTGGAGGGGGAGTAGCAAACAATAAGTATTTCCAAAGCTTATTAAAAAATACTCTAGATTTGCCTTTATACTTTCCTTCTTCTAAGTTATGTACAGATAATGCTGCGATGATAGCAGGATTAGGAAGAGAGCTATTTCTCTCAGAAAAAATCACTTCAGGAATTACTCCATGCGCAAGATATCAATGGGAATCTGCTTCGGTTTCCTTATCTCCTCTTCCTTAATGCTGCATGGATGTCAACATTTTCGGAAATCTCAAGACCACCTGTCTATCAACATGAAAGACGACCCGCGCTCTTTAGATCCTCGCGAAGTTCGTTTACTATCTGATATTAATTTAATTAAGCATATTTATGAGGGGTTGGTTCAGGAAAATACGCACACAGGCAATCTAGAACCCGCACTTGCTGAGAGCTACTCCCTTTCTGATGATGGCAAGACCTATACTTTTTATTTAAAGAAGGCATATTGGAGTAATGGAGATCCTTTAACATCAGAAGATTTTATTGCGTCTTGGAAACAAGTAGTCAGACAAGAAGTTTCCAGTGTTTATAATTTTGCTTTTGATCCTATTAAGAATATTAAGCAAATACAGCAAGGCGTCCTCTCCGAAGAGCATATAGGGTTTCATGCCAAGGATGAGCAAACTTTAGTCATCGAGTTAGAATCTCCAACCTCACATTTTCTTAAGCTGCTAGCCTTACCTATTTTCTTTCCGGTGCATAAGGAGCAACGCGAGTTACACCAAACTTTGCCGATTGCGAGTAGTGCTTTTTACCCTAAAAAGATTAAACAAAAACAATGGTTACGTCTTGAAAAAAATCCTTACTACTACAATCAGGAACAAGTAAAAACTCAAGCGATTACCATACATTTTGTTCCTGATCCAAATACCGCGGCCTTATTGTTTAATCAAGGAAAGTTAGATTGGCAAGGTCCTCCTTGGGGAGAACGTATCCCTACAGAAACTCTTTCTCGCCTACAGTCTACAGGGAACCTACATTCCTTCGATGTTGCAGGGACGTCCTGGCTAACCTTTAATATCAATAAATTCCCCCTGAATCACACAAAGCTAAGGAAAGCCCTGTCTTTAGCGTTAGATAAGGAATCCTTAGTCTCCACAATCTTTTTAGATAGAGCAAAGCCTGCACAACATTTGCTCCCAAATAACTTACACACCTACCCAAATTTAAATCTTCCTACGAGAGAACAACGTAAGCAGCTTGCTAAGAAACTTTTTAAAGAGGCCTTAGAAGAGCTCAATATCTCAGCAAAAGATTTAGAAAGTCATTCCCTGGTCTTTCCTGCCGGATCTTCGGCCAGCGCGTTAATGGTACAATTAATTCGAGAACAATGGAAAGATACCCTAGGGTTTTCTATCCCCATAGCAGGAAAAGAATTTGCACTTTTACAAACAGAACTAGCATCGGGGCATTTCTCTTTGGCAACTGGAGGCTGGTTTGCCGATTTTTCTGATCCTATGGCATTTCTCACCATTTTTGCTCACCCTTCAGGAGTGCCTCCTTATGTAGTGGACCATAAGGATTACATAACTCTTCTTGCTACGATTCAAGAAGAAAGAGATCTTAATAAGCGTCGTGAGTTGATTTCACAAGCATCGCTATATCTAGAAACTTTTCATATCATTGAACCCATCTACCATGATGCGTTTCATTTTGCATCAAACAAAAAGTTATCCAATTTCCACTTTTCCCCTACCGGAATCGTAGATTTTCGCTACGTTAAAGCCCCTTAATCTTTCAAAGAAACGATGAAAACTTAGAGGACACGGATGACAAGGTTGTCACGTTACTCTATGATTCTTTCCTGTATACATGTCTTTTGAGTTATGTCTCTCTAAACTATTTGTGCGAAAATAAGTACTTTTCTCCGTAGTTACTTTTATTCTTTTTTGTTATCCTAAACATTTTTATTTATGTCACGAGGTCTCAAAAGTACGATGGAAATGACAAGTAATGAAAATCAAGACAGTGGGAGAACTTTACCCCCATGCCCCCCCTGTGTGATGGTAATTTTCGGTGCCACCGGTGATCTCACAGCGCGCAAGTTATTTCCAGCATTATACCATCTGATCAAAGAAGGCAGGCTATCTAACAACTTTGTTTGTGTAGGCTTTGCAAGAAGAAAAAAGAGTCACGAAGAATTTCGTGAAGAAATGAAACAGGCTATACAGAATTTTTCACGTGCTCAAGAACTCGATATCCGTATCTGGGAGGAATTTGAATCACGTATATTTTATCACGAATCGAACTTTTCTTCTTCGGAAGGCTACGCTTCATTGAAGGAAAGACTTGAGGAAATTGATAAGCAAGACGGCACTCAAGGGAACCGGCTATTTTATTTATCTACACCCCCAGATTATTTCCCCGAAATTATTGAAAATATCAATAAGCACAAACTGTTCTATCATGATCAAGGAGAAGGCAAACCTTGGTCACGCGTGATTATAGAAAAACCTTTTGGTGTAGATTTGCAAAGCGCCAAGGAGTTGCAAAAATACATAGATGACAATTTAGATGAAGGCTCTGTCTATCGTATTGACCATTATTTAGGAAAAGAAACTGTACAAAACATCCTCACGATACGTTTTGCCAATACCCTATTTGAGTCTTGTTGGAATTCTCAATATATTGATCACGTACAAATTAGCGTTAGCGAATCCATAGGCATAGGCACTCGAGGAAATTTCTTTGAGAAATCAGGGATGCTTCGCGATATGGTGCAAAACCATATGATGCAGCTTTTGTGTTTACTTACTATGGAACCCCCTTCCGTCTTCAATTCTGAAGAGATAAAAAAAGAAAAAATCCATGTCCTCAAGAAAATACGTCCATTTTCTCAAGACGATGTAGTCCGTGGTCAGTATGGCACTGGAGAAGTCCAAGGAGTTTCTGTTCTTGGCTATCGCGAAGAGGAAAATGTCAATCCTCATTCTATGGTAGAGACTTACGTAGCTTTGAAGATGTTCATAGATAACCCTCGTTGGTTAGGAGTGCCTTTCTATCTACGCGCAGGAAAACGCCTAGCTAAACGCTCTACAGATATTTCTATTATTTTTAAAAAGTCCTATGCGACTTTATTTGAACCCGAATCTTGTCGTATTTGTCCTATAGAAAATGATCTCCTCATTATTCGTATACAACCGGATGAAGGCGTAGCTTTGCAATTTAACTGTAAAGTTCCTGGGATGAATAATGTCGTGCGTCCTGTGAAAATGGATTTTCGCTACGATACTTATTTTAAAACAACAGCCCCTGAAGCCTACGAAAGATTGCTTTGTGACTGCATTTTAGGTGATAGGATCCTGTTTACATCTAGTGATGAAGTCATGGCTTCTTGGGAGCTGTTCACACCCATTCTACAGCAGTGGGAACAAGATTCTTCAGATGTGTGCTTCCCTAATTATGTTGCCGGCTCTGTAGGACCTAAAGAGGCAGATCAATTACTACAAGCCGATGGAAGAAGTTGGCGTCCTTTGTAATATAACTTTATTTTGAGATGATTATGGCAACATTAGTTAACTTTAATGATACAAATAAACTCCTGCTTACGAAAAAAACTGAGCTATTTATCGATCTAGCTAGTAAAGATTGGATAGCCAGTGCAAATAAATCGATCAAACAAAGAGGGGCTTTTTATGTTGCTCTTTCTGGTGGGAGAACTCCTTTAGAAATCTTTAAGTCCATCGTGATAAATAAAGAGAAAATTTCTCATCCTTCAAAGATCTTTTTATTTTGGGGAGACGAAAGAAATGTTCCTTATACGTCTCCAGAAAGCAATTATGGCCAAGCCATGAGTATCCTTCAGGATTTACATATTCCTGAAGAACAAGTTTTCCGTATGGAAACTGAAAATGCTGAGGGAGCTAGGAAGTACCAAGACATAATAGAACGTACAGTTCCTGAGATCAGTTTTGATATGATCATGCTCGGTCTTGGTCAAGATGGACATACCTTATCGTTATTCCCAAATACAGAAGCTCTAAAAGAAAAGGAGCGCCTGGTCGTTTCTCAAAGGATTCCTCAATTGGATACGGAAAGAATGACCTTTACGCTACCCCTCACCTATAAGGCAAAGCATAGCGTTGTCTACGTTCAGGGGGAAAATAAGAAAGATATTGTAAGAAGTATCTTTTTCCCTTCAGATAACCGACGCGAAGCCTACCCCATAGAGCTCATTGGACAAGAGAAAACTCCCCTATTTTGGATCCTTGCCCCTGATACTTACGACCCTAAGGATTTCGACTCGATTTCTTCATTCCATAAACTAGACATTATCTAGTTTACCTATCCTATAGGGTCTAAATCAGGCAGCAGTTATTGTGCTGAACGCATAGACTCTTCATAACTCGGAGGAGAGTTTTCTGCATAGCTGAAATAAGGAGGAGGAGCGCTTGGAGTGTTATTTGGGAATGCTTCTGGTGGCTGACCCGCATTCTGACCCAGTTGCTGTAAATAGGCGACTTCTGAGTGGCTCAGCATATTTTCTTTTCGCTGATTCCCAAGACATTGTTGTGCTACAGTCTGACTAAAGGCGTTACGAAGGTAGTCTTCAGGATGCGAAGATATTTGATTTGCTACCATAGTGTATAGTGTTGCTTTATTTAAATGTACAACCGCCTCTTTTTGCTTTTTAGCCATACACATAGAAGAGATGATAAAACCTACAAAGCTTATAAACAATAAACTCCCTCCAGAAGCACAACAACCGATAATCGCTGCAGAGAGCGCCGCTGTTGCTAAGGGGCCTGCGAAGAAAATGCCTAGTATAACTCCTACGGCTAAGGCAAATAATGCAATGGAACAAATAATCGCACACATCAAGTAACCAATTTTAGCAGCCCTATAGTTTTTGTAAGCAGAAACTAGCTCTTTATTTGCTTCTAAGGTGACAATAGCCACGGCTTTTGTTTTAGCTTTTTCTGGAGTGTTCGCTTGGAATACAGATAAATCTAAAGAGATCTCTTGATTAGTTTGTCTCAGTTTAAAAATTTCCTGAGAAGCATGATGAATTTTCATGGAGCTTAAAATGGTCGATCCTATAGAAGCACCAAAAATTCCTAAGACTAAAGTGGCTAAGATACCCAAAATAAAGGATGCAAAAATAGAATCTGCACTGCCTCCTCTACTATCACTTCCTCGACATAAGTCACATAAGAAGCGGATCCAGAGTATATGTTCTATACAATGGAGTACAGCGTCCGCAGTTGTCATGATGGCAAAGGCGGACTCGGCATCTGAATCAACACCGGGAAAGAGAGGGACTCCTGATAAAGCTACCCTATTTATCGATGTTGAAGTCGCGTCCTGGTG